>NYTF01000013.1 GCA_002683355.1 Paracoccaceae bacterium
GTTTACCTCAAATAAAAGTGCCAATAGAGGGAGACTCTGAATGGTTTGTTTTAATTGAAGCGACTTCCTCATCATCAAAGAATATAGAGTTGGAGTTTGAAAATTTCCTCAAATTGGTTTTTGAAAAGGAATTAGTGCAAGATGGAATAATTGCAAAATCTAATGCACAGCGTAAAATTTTCTGGTCATTTAGGGAAAATATCCCAGAAGCAAATAGACTCGTAGGCTCAATTGTCAGTGCTGATATATCGTTACCACTCGGTGAATTGGCTGATTTTATAGACAAAATTAGTTATGAAATTAGTCTTATTTCAGATTGTCAAATAAACTGTTTTGGTCATGTTGGAGATGGAAACCTTCATTTCAATTTATTTAGAAATTGGGATAAGACTGTTTCAAGTTATGAGTCAATAGTACCGACATTAAGTAGCATGTTATATGGTGAAGTAATAAAGCGAAATGGTTCAATTTCGGCTGAACATGGTATTGGTAGATTAAAAAAGAGCCAGTTATTAGCGTCTTCTGATAAAGCTAAAATTGATACAATCAAGGCAATTAAAAAAGCGATCGATCCTAATGGAATTTTTAATCCAGGAGTTTTGATTGATGTTTAATTTTTCAATCAGATTAATCACCTTCAAAATCACAAAGAGCATTCACCTCAAAGCCCATTTGTTCTAAATGCTTTCGACCGCCTAATTCAGGAAGGTCAATTATGAATGAACAAGAAATTACTTCTCCACCCAATTTTTCTATTAATTTTATACCTGCCTCAGCTGTTCCACCAGTTGCAAGAAGATCGTCAACTAGCAAAATCTTATCAGAAGCTTCAATACAATCGTCATGCAGCTCCAAGGTGGCTTGACCATATTCTAGTTCATAATCTTGAGAAATTACATTTCCGGGCAATTTACCAGCTTTTCGAATTGGTACAAATCCAACCGAAAGTCTGTCAGCAATAGCACCTCCAAGAATAAACCCTCTTGCTTCTAATCCGGCTACTTTGTGAATTTTCAAATTTCGATATGGTTTGACCATTTCATCTATTGCAGCTTTTAATCCATGAGCATTTAAAAATAACGTTGTGACGTCCCTAAACATGATCCCAGGTTTCGGAAAGTTAGGGATGGTTCTTATGTAATCTTTGATCTGCACTTTTTTGATTCACCATTGTTAATTTCTTCATTAATCATATAGACCCAATTAATATATTTTTAAAAGGTATTTAGTATATTATGATGTCAAAATCATGTTTTATAAGGCTATAATAAAGAATGTCTGATTTGTTTGATGGTTTTATTCAAGCTCTGATGTTAATTTTTACATTGGATAAAGATTTATATGTAATTTCAGGCAGATCGCTGCAAGTAACTTTGACCGCTACTCTAATTGCTTCCCTTGTCGGGATTCCCTTTGGTTCTTGGTTGGCTGTTTCTAATTTTCGCTTTAGGAGTAGCATTATTGTCCTAATAAATGCGCTGATGGGACTTCCTCCCGTAGTTATTGGACTTTTAGTGTATTTATTATTATCTAACTCCGGTCCGTTTGGTGTTTTTAATCTTTTATTCACTCCAATGGCTATGATTATCGCACAATTTTTAATTATACTGCCGATTATTGCGTCGGTTTCACATCGCACGATAAGATCGTTGTGGGAAGAGTATCGAGATTTTTTTGTATCGTTGAATGCGACAAGGTGGCAAATTATTTTAACATTAATTAAGGATGCGAGACGTTCGTTGGTCACCGCATCTCTTGCTGGATTTGGTCGGGGTATTGGTGAAGTTGGTGCAATTATGATTGTAGGAGGTAATATTGATCATGCGACAAGAGTTTTAACAACAGCAATCTCACTGGAGACCAGCAGGGGAAACTTTAATTTAGCGATGGCGTTAGGTATTATATTAATTTTACTTTCGATCACGATTAATTTTTTAATACATATAACGGTTAAATCAAAATACGAGCAATTAGATGACCAACTATAAGATAAACGGTACTGATTTAATTCTTGAAAAAAATAATCACAATTTATTAGGCCCAATAACTTTTGAATTGTTGAACTCAAGCTGTATCATTATATTAGGTCAAAATGGTGCTGGAAAAACTTCATTCTTACGCCTACTGCATGGATTGGATAAGCCAAAAAGCGGACTGCTTACTTGGGATCCTTATATTGGACTAGAAGAACAAAGTTTTATCTTTCAATCACCTGTAATATTAAAACGAAGTGTATTAGAAAATGTTGTCTACCCACTTCTTTTGCGAGGTGTCTCAAGAACGGATTCTGTGTCAAAAGCTGAGCATTGGTTGGAAAAGACTTCCCTGATCCATAAGGCAAATGAGCCAGCTCTTTCTCTATCTGGAGGAGAAAAACAGAGAATGGTTATTGCACGTTCTCTCATATGTTCGCCAAAATTATTATTTTTAGATGAACCAACTGTAAATTTAGATGGTGAGTCCAAATTAACGATTGAAAATTTATTAAAACAAGCAATCAACGAGGGCACAAAAATTATAATGGCAACGCATGATTTAGGTCAGGTGAAAAGGCTTGGAGGTGATATTGTCTTTTTACACCATGGNAAGATAGTAGAAATAGGAAGTGTTGCTTTGTTTTTTAATAAACCTAAAACCGATGCTGCCTTTAAATTTTTACAGGGCGAGATTTTGCAATGAAAAATATTATTGCTTTGATAACTATAATTTTTTGTCAATATTTTCTCATGAATCCAACCTTTGCAAATGACAGTAATTTTAAGTTTGCCGTTACGACATCTTTCCATAACTCAGGATTGTCTGATGTTTTGATTCCAAATTTAGAGAGAGATACTGGACTTATTGTTGACCTTTTAGTTGTGGGTACAGGGCAAGCATTGAAACTTGGCAGCAGGGGAGATGTTGATGCNATCTTAGTTCATTCAAGAGCNGCTGAGGAGCAGTTTATTAAAAGTGGCTTTGCACCATATAGAAGAGAAATAATGTACAATGACTTTGTATTAATTGGATCCAAGGACGACCCCGCGATGGTAAAAGAAATAAAAAATTTAGGATTAATTTTACAAACAATTAAGAATAGCGANTCAAAGTTTATTAGTCGTGGTGACGATAGTGGCACACATCAATTGGAGCTTTCTTTATGGTTAAATTCGGGATTAGCTCCTAAAGAGTTCTCAGTAAATTGGTATTGGGAAGTGGGAGCTGGAATGGGTGCGGCGCTCAATATTGCATCTGAGCTATCAGCTTATGTGATCAGTGATAGAGCAAGCTGGTTAAACTTTGGTAGAAAAGGTGATTTAATAATATTATTTGAAGGCGACCCACAGCTGTTNAATCAATATTCATACTTGCCTGTTTCCGCCACTAAATACCCCAATATTGCATATAAGAATGCAAGGTTAGTTGAAGATTGGTTAGTATCAAAAACAGCCATTAAGTTGATCCAAAATTATAAGATTAAAGGTGAAAGTCTTTTTTTCCCNAACCCCAAATAAAATTTAATATAATTAATTTTGTTTTTGGCCTTGAAAATTGAACGTTTGTTGCGTATTCGGTTCCTCGCTACTGGGGTGTGGCCAAGTGGTAAGGCAACGCTTTTTGGTAGCGTGTACCGTAGGTTCGAATCCTACCACCCCAGCCAAGCAATTCTCACAGACAATTTAAGAAATTTTAGTGACTTTCAAGAATTTTTTCAGCAGCTTTACCAGCTATCATCATCGTTGGCGCGTTGGTATTACCTGAAACTAAGGCTGGCATAATGGAGCAGTCCACAACTCTCAAACCTTCAACTCCATTTACTCTAAGATCTAAATCAATAACATCATTTTTTTGAGGCCCCATTCTACAAGTGCCAGCGGGGTGAAAAATTGTTCTTGCTTGCTCTCGAATACGGTCATCAAGTGTATTAGAGCCAACTGTAGAAGAGACTCCATTTCCAGGCCAAATTTCATCTTCAACCATGTCANTTATTGGNCTTTGTTNAAAAATCTCCCTTGCTAATCTAATTCCTCTTCGAAGTGTATCTAGATCTTCAGGATCNGCNAACATATTTGCATAAAACTTAAGTGAAGCATTCGGATTGCTCGTATCAAGATATAATCGGCTTCTAGACTTAGGCCTCATGGTCATTGGACTTACTTGAACAGCGTGGGTGGGCAGTGGTGGTTTTCCAGGTGGTCCAGCGGCGAAGGGAGCAAAATTAAATTGAACGTCTGGGCGACCTTTACCATTTGTATCAATGCAAGCTCCGGCTTCCAATATATTTGAAGTCAATAGTCCGCGTTTAAATGCATAATAATTAAGCCCGTTTTTGATGGCCTTAAAACCTTTGTCTTCGTCGTGTAATCCGATTTTCTCTCTCAAGTTCATCGTCACTGGAGTGCCAACATGGTCTTGGAGATTCGCTCCAACATTTATAGAGTTGTGAATCACATCTATGCCCGCTCTTAATAAATTTTCTTCAGGACCAATGCCTGATTGCATTAATAATTTTGGACTTTGAAAGCTTCCTGCAGATAAAATTATCTCTCTTTTTGCTTTTAATTTTTTTTGACCATATTGATTACTAATTGCGACTTCTGTCGCTGTATAATTGGAAAATAAAATATTGTGAGCCTTTGTATTTGTTAACAATGTTAGTTGCTCAGAATGAAGTTGGGGNTTTAGAAAACTTGTGGCAGCAGAGTATCNCTTTCCTTTATGGGCTGTTACTTGATACCATCCAGTGCCTTCCTGATTAGCGCCGTTGAAATCTTCATTGGATGATAAGCCAGCCTGTAGAGCTGATTCAATAATCGCTGAATTTATAGGATGTTTATACTCAGGATCTGAGACACGTAATGGTCCATCTTNACCATGAAATGGCTTTGACAGGCGGGNATTTTTTTCTTGGTTTATGAAGATTGGAAGTACATCCTTGTAACTCCAACCTACACATCCATGATTAATCTCCCAATCGTTATAATCCTTTGCTTGCCCACGCATATAAATCATACCGTTTATGGAGGAGCCACCTCCTAATACTGTGCCTTGCGGGACTACGAAGTTCCGATCGTCTAAACTCGCATCTGGCTCAGATATTACTCTTGATGCATCCTGAGTGTTAAGAGTTTTAAACATTGTGGCAGGTATGTGTATCCAACGGCTTGTATCCTTACGACCTCCTTCTATCAAGCAAACTGAAAATCGACCGTCTTTTATTATTTCGGATGCTAATACACAGCCAGCAGCACCTGCTCCAATTATAATGTAATCAAATTCAGTTTGGGATTTTAGGCCTTTATCCATCATGCTTATTCACTCCAGTTATTAATAAGTTTACTGTTTTAGATTGGCTCATTTACTGAAAGGTATTTTTTAAAGTGTTAATTAAACAATTATGATTTGATTAAATTATCGAATTTCCATTTCAATTTGAACTGTTGTAAATCTTATTTTAAACTAAGATTTACAAAAGTAGGTGTTAATGTCGATACTCAAAACATTTAAAATAGATGTTTGTCAAAAGGATATAAACTTTATTCATAAAAAAGTTTCTGAATATCCATGGCATGAGATGCCAAGTGATGGAGGTTGGCAGTTCGGTACAAATATTGATTTTATGAAAGACCTTTGTAAATATTGGGTTGAGCAGTTTGATTGGCAAAGACAAGCAGACAAGATCAATAAGTTTGATAATTTTATTTCAGAGATAGATGGAATTGAGGTACATTTTATTTATGAGAGAGGTAGTGGTTCAAAACCAAAACCATTGATAATAAGCCATGGCTGGCCTGGTTCAATCATTGAATTTATCGAAATGATAGACCCTTTAGCACATCCTGAGAGATATGGAGGAAATGTTGAAGATGCTTTTGACGTAATTGTTCCATCACTTGTGGGGTTTGGATTTTCAGGAAAACCACATAGGCCATATGGCCCTAGAAGGATGGCGTCGATTTTTAATAAACTGATGACTGAAGTATTGGGATACAAGAGTTATATTGCGCAGGGTGGCGATTGGGGTGGTACTATATCAACTTGGCTAGGTTATGATTATCCGAGATGCTGCGAGGGAATCCATATCAATATTATGACTGTTAGGCATTGCGAAGGACCAAAAGGTGAGGAAGAAGAACTTTGGGCATCGACGTTTGAAAAAGATCAAATACCAGAGAACGGATATCGTATATTGCAAGCGACTAAACCCCAAACATTGAGTTATGGTATGATGGATAGTCCTGTAGGAATTGCCGCTTGGATAATTGAAAAATTTCATTCCTGGTCAGATAATAAGAGCGATGATATTGAGACAGTTTTTTCAAAGGATGCGTTGCTAACAAATATTATGATTTATATCATTACTAAGACTTTCAATACTGCATCTTGGATCTACTATGGTCGAGAGGAAGAGGGAGGGAGAGTTTTATCAAAAGAGGGAAAACGAGTAGAAGTGCCAACTGCCTGTGCATTGTTTCCAGCTGAAATGTCTGCATGGCCTCCTAGATCTTACGTTGATAGGGTATATAATGTAACACAGTGGACTGAAATGCCGAGTGGTGGGCATTTTGCAGCAATGGAGCAGCCTAAGTTTTTAATTGAAGATATTAGAAATTTTGTGAGATCACTTAAATGATTTGAATTAATAAATTTTAGTATGTTTATTTTGTTTTAACTTTGGTTTTGAGGTAGGTAACTTGAAAAAAATTAAGAAAAAAAATGTGGTCTTAATCTTTACAGACAATCAACAAGCCTCCACCCTAGGATGTTATGGAAATGAAGAAATTCATACCCCAAATCTTGATTTGCTGTCCCAAAGGAGTTTTACCTTTAATAATGCTTTTTGCCCAAATGCTTTTTGTTCACCATGTCGGGCGTCTGTTTTAACTGGCCTTTTGCCATCCCAGCATGGAGTCCATAGTTGGATTGATGATCGAAAGAGTAATGAATGGCCAATTGGTTGGCATGCGTTGGATGGATTAAATACATTACCAGAAATATTAAAAAGTAATGGTTTTGAAACTGCTTTGATTGGTAAGTACCATTTAGGGGAGCCTAAAACACCAATGCGTGGCTTTGATCATTGGGTAACTATGGCCGATGGTCATGTCAGAAGCTTTTTTAGGAATGAAATTTTTGAAAACGGTAGTAACTATTTTCACGAAGGTCATTCAGTTGACTTTTTTACATCAAAGGCAGTCTCTTTTCTAAAGAAAAATACCAATAATGAGAAGCCCTTCTTTTTGTACTTACCTTATCCTGCACCTTATGGACATTGGCCTGCAACAAAAGAAAAAGATGAGTGTAGACATTCTGAGCGATACAAAGATTGTGCGATGAATTCTATCCCTCGTGAAAATTTAAGTCGAGAAGCAATTAAGAATTACGATATGGTTAAGTCACAGTCTGGAAAAGGTATGGATTATTCGATGCTTTTAAGAGCTCCAAATGATCTGGATACTCTAAGGAATTATTATGCACAAATCTCAATGGTTGACGATGGCGTCGGTGAAATTATTTCGACGTTGGATGACTTGAGTTTAATGGATGATACTCTATTTATCTTCACAGCAGATCATGGTTTGTCGGTTGGGCAGCATGGTTTTTGGGGGCATGGCGCTGCTACTTTCCCATCTAATCTACACAAAGCTGCTCATTCTGTTCCGATGATCATAAGAAACGGTGATGACACGAAGATTGGACAAAGATCAGATCTAATGGTGTCAAATATGGACATTTTTTCAACAATACTAGATGTAACTAAAATCGAGCAAATTGACGATAGTATAAGTGTGCCCAGCCGTTCACTTTTACCAATATTGAGTGATCAAATAACGGATTGGGGGCAGGATGCGGTTTTTTCTGAGCAAGAAGAAACTCGAGTAGTAAGAACTCAAAAATTTGTTTATTTTAAGCGATTTAAAGAGTCAAAGAAATTTAATTTGGATGATGAATTATTTGACGTAGAAAATGATCCGAAAGAACAAAAAAATTTAATTAATGAACCCCATTATTTAGTGGTAAAGAATAAATTGGATCAATTGCTTGAGAATTTTTTTAAAACTTATTCTCACTCTAAAGCCGACTTATGGAATGGAGGTAAGTCATTGCAAAATTCCACTCGAAAAACCTTATGGAAAAATGCATGGGGAGATGATTGGGAGCCAGTTTATCAATATAACTCAGAGGTTGAAAAATCTTTAGAATGACTGAGATGGGAAATGTGACGCTTCCAGGTGGTTGGTTTAAAATGGGAGCTGACGATGGGCCTCATCTAGAAGATGGCGAAGGACCCATCAGAAACATCTGGCTAAACCGCTTTAAGATTTCGAAGACTGCAGTAAGTAATAAAGAATTTAAAGAATTTATCGATGCCACTGGATATAGAACAGTTGCTGAAGAAATTGGAACTTCATTTGTATTTTTTAAGTTCGTAAAAGACCCTGATCAGTATGAGTGCTCAAATTTGTCTCCAATCTGGAGATCAGTTCCTAATGCTAGTTGGTTATCACCAGAAGGTGCTAAAAGTAACATTCTTAAACGTCTTGATCATCCAGTAGTGCATATATCTATCCGAGATGCATTAGCTTTTTGTGAATGGAGAAATTGCAGATTATTGACAGAAGCTGAGTGGGAGTATTCTGCTCGAGGTGGAACGGTTGGTGAAAAATTTCCTTGGGGTAATTCACTAAAATTAAACAATCAGAAAATGGCAAATACTTGGGACGGAGACTTTCCAAATGTAAAATATGACAGTTTTAAAGATCGGGGGACAGTTGATATTTTTTCATATCAACCCAATGAATTTGGCTTATACAATATGATTGGAAATGTCTGGGAACTAGTTGCTGACCGGTTTGAAAAAACCCACTCGCCTCGAGATCAGAGAAACCCTAAAGGACCATTAAATGGTGATTTTATTGTTGCAAGAGGCGGCTCATATCTATGTCATGACTCTTATTGTGTCAGGTATCGAAACTCTTCAAGACAGGCTGTAAAATTTAATACGACTAGTGGCAATATAGGGTTTAGGATTGCTTTTGACTAGATAGGCTAAATCTTGCAAGAATTTAACCCTTTTGAATCAAAGGTTATTTTCATGCTTGCAATTCTTATTTTGTACTAGGATATAATATTTTAAATTCTGTTTCCACAAACACATTGGAAAAACTATGAAAAAGAAAAAAAACTTTTCGCTTGAATTAGAAACGAAGGTTGCGCAAGCCTTAAGATTTATAGACGATACCACAGGGGCTGTTACACCAAACATTCAGTTATCGGCAACTTACGCTCGTGATGAAAATTATGATAATCGTAAGCCCTATTGGTACCGACGAGATGGTAATGAAACTACTGCTTATGCAGAAGAAATAATTGCGGAGTTGGAAGGTGCAAAGGACTCCATCCTTTTTGCATCAGGTATGTCTGCTGCGACTGCCGTTATTGATAATCTTCCTAAAGGCGCTCATGTAGTCATACCAAAAGTAATGTACCATGGTGTATTAGCACAATTTCAACGATATGAAGAATTAAAACGTTTAAATATTTCTTATTATGAGGCTGGTGATTTAGAAGAAATGGAAACGGCAATTAATGATCGCAAAACAGACTTAGTTTGGGTAGAGACGCCTAATAATCCTGATTGGGCGATAACAGACATAGCATTAGCTGCTGAAATAACGCATCGAAACAACGCGAAATTATTAACGGATTGTACTGCAACACCACCATGTATGACTCGTGCATTAGAACTTGGCGCTGATATTTCTTTTCATTCAGCTACGAAATTTCTTAATGGCCATTCTGATGCGACTGCTGGAGTATTATCAACCTGCGAGGTTGATGATAACTGGGAAAGCTTATATTTGATAAGAAAGTTACAAGGGTCTGTATTAAATTCACTTGAGGCTTGGCTGCTCATTAGAGGAATGCGTACATTATTTTTGAGGTTAGAAAAAGCATGTAAAAACGCCATGAAAATAGCTAATTATTTTGAGGGACACAGCAAAATAGAGAGTGTACTTTATCCAGGTTTAAAATCTCATAAGGGACATGAAATTAGTAAAAAACAAACAGATGGTAAGTTTGGCAGCATGCTATCCATTATTGTAAAGGGTGATGAAAAAAAAGCTATAGATGTGGCCAGGGCTTGTAAGATTTTTTATCCAGCCACTTCATTGGGAGGAGTAGAGAGCTTGATCGAACATCGAAAAACTGTTTCTGGTGAAGGATTTCCCGTGCACCCCAGACTTCTAAGACTTTCTATAGGTATAGAGAATTTAGATGATTTGATTTACGATCTTGAACAAGCATTAGAAAGTGCTTCTTAAATAATTACAAATCTTATTAGTGAAATACAGTTTTTGGAATAATTTTTTTGAAAGGTGATAATCAATGGAGTATTTTGATCTTGGCAGTTATTCATTTCCAGTAACCACAAGCTCTAAAGAAGCTCAAATGTGGTTTGATAGAGGCTTAATGTGGATTTATGGCTACAATCATGATGAAGCTGAATTTTGTTTTGAACAATCGATAAGAATAGATCCTGGCTGTGCTATGTCCTATTGGGGCATAGGTTACGCAATCGGCCCAAATTATAATAAGACATGGGCAGACTTTTCACATGAAGACAAGCAAAAATGCATCGACAAATCAAAGTTATCATTAGAAATCGCAATGAAAATAAAAGGATTAAAGCCTGTTGAAGAGGCATTAATTGAGGCTTTAAGTTTTCGCTACCCGTCTAGTGCTTTGGAGGAGGATTTTTCTACTTGGAATGATATTTATGCAGATAAGATGAGAGCAGTGTATAGCAGATTTGATGCTGAATTAGATGTTTGTGCACTTTTTGCTGAAGCGTTAATGAACCGGACGCCGTGGCAATTATGGGACGTTAGTACGGGTGAAGCAAAGGATGGTGCTGATACTCTGGAGGCTATTGCGGTTTTAGAGAACGCTTTTTCAAATCAAGAATTGCATGCAGCTAATGAGCATCCTGGATTATTGCATATGTACGTACATCTCATGGAAATGTCGCCACATCCTGAAAAAGCGTTAAAAGCGGGTGATGCATTGACTGAGTTGGTACCCGATGCTGGTCACTTAAAGCACATGGCCACACATATTGATGTTTTATGTGGGCATTATGAAAATGTTGTCCGTCGAAATCATAATGCGTCAATTGCGGATAAAAAATATTTAAAGATGCGAGGGGCAGAAACATTTTACACAGCATATGTTTGTCATAATTTTCATTTTAAAGTTTATGGAGCTATGTTTTTAGGACAGTTTAAACCTGCTTTTGAAGCAGCCCAGGAACTACAAGATCTACTTAGTCCTGAAATTATACGGCCAAGTGCAGATTGGTTGGAAAGTTACTATCCAATGAAATTTCATGTTTTTGTTCGATTTGGGATGTGGGAGGAAATTAAAGCTATTGTTTTGCCGGAAGATCAAGAACTGTTTAGTTTTACCACCGCTGTCATTCATTATACGAAATCTATTGCTTATGCTGCTACTAACAATATTCCTGAAGCTGAGAAACATGGCAAGTTATTTGTTAAAGCTAAGAAATTGGTTCCCGATACCAGATTCCTTTTTAATAATTCTTGTCTTGATATTCTGGCGGTCGCAGAACAAATGTTGGAAGGAGAGATATATTATCGTAAACAGGAATATGATAGGGCATTTGATAGCTTAAGAAAAGCTGTCCACTTAGATGACGATCTTCCGTATGAAGAGCCATGGGGTTGGATGCAACCAGCGCGTCATGCATTGGGTGCATTGTTGTTGGAACAAGGAAAGATAGAAGAGGCTGAGGCGGTATATCGTGCAGACTTAGGAATCGATGGGGTGTTGGGGCGCCCATGTCAAAATCCAGACAACGTATGGTCTTTACATGGATTACATGAATGTTTGCATCGAAAAGGACAGTTTGAAGAGGCTAAATTTATAAAGCAACGCCTTAATCTAGCGAACGCCCGGGCTGATCGTCCTATCTTAGCTTCTTGTTTTTGCCGACTAAGTCATAACGCGGCATAATTCTTTTCACTATTATTAAAAAGAAATCTTGTTGGTTATTAGTTCGTTTGTTATTTTAGGATTTAACGTTTGCTGGATTGTTTACATCTCTCCCCAACGCCGCCAGATCTGAATAACGATCCCCAATTCTATGGTGTGGTCGTCCGCTTGTGGCAGCCCCAAGAGCAACAACAACTTCATCTGCAGCAGGTGCATCATGAATAGAGAATTGCACTGTAAGGTAATGGGATCTCCTACCAGTATCATGTTTATCCATTAATGGAATTTGGATCTGAGTATTGGCTGGGCCTCGGGTATTAGTAAAACCTAAATATGATTTAGCGCCAACAGCTTCACGATAAAAATTTCCATATTGTAGTGTATGTATTAGGCCAGACGCATGTTCTAATTCACAATCGGTACCAGCTATGCATGCTTTACCATATGCTTCGATTTTATCCCCAGAGCCCGCTAAACTGATTAATCTATTTGTAAGAGTTTCTCCCAGAACTGGTGCAATTCTTTGAATCTCTGGTGCCAGGTTCTCAACAAATCCTTTTCCCGCCCAAGGGTTTTTAACCACAGCGGCCACACCGATCATTCGTAAAATTGGTTCTGCTAGTTTCTCACCTTCTCTGTGAATATCTTCATCGTAAGTGATAATTTTTCTTATTTCTGGTATCATTGTCATTTTGCACCTTTTATTTCATATTTATTTTCAGTGGGTGAAATTTTTCTTACTGTGCCTGATTTTTCACTTCCTTCATAAAATCCAAAAGTGCCATGCTTAAATTCTCGCTTGTATCTTTCGAGCATACTTCTTTCTGCTGGTAATAAAATCTCTTTTAATGGAATGTCGTCTAATTTGAAGAATTTAAATCCATCTGGAGCTTTTCCATTTACAGTGCCATTATAAAAAATTGTGTGGCTTTTTGTTTCAGTGTCGCGATAGATCGCATAAATGAAATTTAATTGGGGTTCTAAATCAAGATTTTCTAATAATCTACAAAGACCAATTTTAGATTTGTTTTCCTTTGGTGCTCTGGGAATAATATATTTCTGGTTATTGGTTTCTTGTAATAGAATTTTACTATCTTTTGAGAAAACTCCACCAATATCAACAAGTTCTCCTGTATTTGCTGCTTCAATTAATGCTTGATCATGATTTACAGAGAAATAATTCCCTTTAAAATACCCTAGAGGAGTTCCATCAAAAATAGCATGTTCTTGAACTTTACCAATAAGTATTATGTGATCTCCAGCGTCAACAAGTTTATGTCTCTCACAAATAAAATGAGCAATGCTTTCTCTAAAGATAGGCAAACTTTTTGGTCCAACTGACCATTTTGCTAATTTGAATTTGTCTTTTTCTTGCGATGCAAAGAGTCCGGATAATTCGCGCTGGTTTTCTGATAAAATATTTATGGCAAATAATTCAGATTTTTTAAAGGTAGTTGCACTAAATGCGGTTTTTGCAAGGCAGACCAATAATAACGGTGGGTCCAGAGAAACAGAGGTAAATGAATTTGCTGTAAAACCCCTTGGAAATCCATTTTTATCATTTGTTGTTACAATAGTAACGCCTGTGGCAAAATTTCCAAAGGCGTTCCTGAGGGATTTAGTTTTTTCAAAATCGGAGTTTGCTGAATCAGATTTGATCTTTCTTAAATAGTCTTCATCGTGCTCACCAATTTTTGGAGGAGTTTTGTATTTTGGAGTTGGATTTAAACTGAATTTAATTGGATTTGCAGCGACGCGCCAATCTTTTTTTGTTGGATCAGAGTTAGGTACAGATGCTATCATTTTTCTAATTTTCACATGAGGATCATTATAAATATCTTTTATTGTATTAACTGGCCCAAAAGGGACTTTTCCTCCCAAGATTTGTGTCAGCTCACTTTTTGTTTTCAATTTTGTCCAATCTGCCACTAAATTATTTACTATTATTGAGTTTGCTCTTCTTTTTGCTCTTGTAAAATATTTTATGTCTTCACCAGTCTTATCTAGTCCCATGCACTTACTTAAATGGCTCCAAAAGATGTCATCTACTATTCCAATAGCGACTTGTCCGTCTAATGCAGGGAAAATACCAAATGGTGCTAATAATGGATGGCCATTACCTTCAGGACCTGGAATGATTCCTTCATAGTCATGTTGATAAACAGCTCTCTCACATAAACTTAGCACAGCATCATACATACTTACGTCAATAAATTGACCTTCTCCCGTAGCGTCTGCTGACCTAAGCGCAGCAATGATACCAAATGACATCATTAAACCTGTAAAAATATCTCCCACTCCTGGCCCAACTTTTGTGGGAGAGTTAGGGTTTGCTCCAGTAATACCCATAATGCCCCCCATAGCCTGAGCTACAACATCATAAGAAGGCCACTTGACATAAGGACTTTCACCTGATCTTGGATCACCAAAACCACGAATGGCTCCGTAAACGAGGCGTGGGTTCAATATTTTCAATTCTTCATAATTTAATTCTAAGCGTTCCATAACGCCTGGTCTAAAATTTTCCACGACAACATCAGCCTGAGTCACCAGCTTTCTAAAGTTATCTTTTCCAGACTTCGTTTTAAGATCTAACTGCACACTTTTTTTTGATCTATTCAAACTCACAAAATATCCTGCCCAGTCTTTTTCTGGATCGTCATCTCTATATGGGCCATTAGCTCGGCTGCTATCACCTAATTCACTTTCAATCTTTATAACTTCAGCCCCGTGGTCAGCCAGCATCATTGTGCAATATGGCCCTGAGAGCATTCGGGTAAGATCTAGAACTTTTACGCCAGTTAATATTCCTTCACTAATATTATTCTCCATTAGTTAATTTATCTTTTGTAACAAGACTCAAGAATTCTTTTATAGGTTCGTTAACAACATTTGGTGCTTCGGCCAAGGCCATATGTCTTAGGCCCTTTAGAATAACTAATTTGGAATTTGGAATCTCTGAAGCGATAGCTTCCGACATTTTTGGTCCGTTGCCAAAATCTTCATCGGCAGTTATGACTAATGCTGGGCAAGATAATTTTGGATTTGGCGCTGAGATTTCTTCTAATCCAGACACAAGAACTTCATAAATTTTTGGATATATCTTTGGATCATTTTTCATAACCCAGCCCCTTACAAGATTCATCATTTCTGGATTTTGTTCTCTATAATCATCTGAAAACCATCGAATTAAGGCATCCTCTACAGTTGCTTTTGGTCCTTCATTTTCTAATTGTTTTAAACGCTTTAAGATTGCGCTTTGTGCCTCATTATCTCTTTTGTATGGAGAATTTAAAATTACTATACCATTCGTTTTACTTGCGTAGTCTTGAGCAAATCGTCTGCAAATCATGCCACCTAGAGAAAATCCTATTAAAATTGCAGTCTTAATTTTAATTAATGCTAACAGATCTGCAATTTGCTTAGAAAAAAACGATAGAGATGGATTCTTATCAGGATTAGACGAGTCTCCATGTCCATATAAGTCATATGAGATAACATAATAAGATTTTTTGAGATCTGATATAATCCACTGCCACATTTGCTTATTTAATCCCAAACCATGAATTAAAATAACGCATGGATTTGTTTGTTTTCCATGAGTTTCATAGGATATATTCATTTTGTCTCTTTCCGCCGTATGCTTAAATTTTATAAAGGTTTATAAGCAATAACCTCTATTTCCACCCTAACATCAACTAGTAATTCGCTTACGATTGCGGATCTCGCTGGTGGGTCTTTAGGGAAGTAATCTCCATAAATTTTATTGAAGCCNGGAAAATCAGCGCGTTCTCTAAGCCAAATCATAGACTTCACAACATCTTCCATGTCGCATTTGGCTTCTTTTAAAGTTGCTTTTATATCTTCCAGAATAACCTTTGTTTGATCTTCAATTGTTCCGACTGTCATTGGCTCTCCATTACTCATAGGAATTTGACCAGTTAGAAACACAAAATCACCGGCTCTTATTGCCTTTGATAGTGATAGGGTTCTTCCACCAATAACCAGTGCTCCACCAATTATTTCTTTTTCTTTTCCCATGGTTTTACCTCCTCAAAACCTGTACTTCTAAATAAATATTTAATAATAGAATTGTTATTTAGTAATTAAAAATTATATTANGTTTAATATCAGATTAGNTTAAGAATCAAATAATTTACGAGGAAAAAGTATGGCAAACGTTAAGTCCTATCAAATGTTAATCGATGGTNAATGGGTCAACGCATCAAATGGGGCTATGTTTGAGAGCATCAATCCTACTAATGGTCAGGTTTGGAGCAAAGTTCCAGAAGCAACTGAGACTGACGTCGACGATGCCGTGAACGCTGCACACCGTGCTTTTTCGACTGGTCCTTGGTCAAAAATGACTCCGACCGAACGTGGAAAATGTCTACGAAAATTGGGTGATCTTTTGGCTGAAAAGTCGGAGCCGTTGGGAAGGACAGAAAGCGTTGATACTGGAAAGATGTTAAAAGAAACCCGCTGGCAGGCAAAATATATTGCTGAATTTTTTCATTTTTATGCTGGCTGCGCTGACAAGATTAGTGGTGAGACGTTACCAATAGATAAACCAGATTTGTTCGTTTTTACAAATAGAGAACCATTAGGGGTAGTTGCTGCAATTGTTCCATGGAACTCNCAGNTATTTTTAGTTGCGGTTAAAGTAGGCCCTGCTTTAGCAGCTGGTAACACTATAGTTCTAAAGGCGTCAGAACATGCCTCTGCAGCGATGTTGGAGTTTGGTGAATTGGTAGCTGAAGCTGGATTCCCTCCAGGTGTTGTAAATATTGTTACTGGTCATGGAGAGCCATGTGGTAAAGCGTTGACCAGTCATCCGTTAGTCGCGCGAATCTCCTTTACTGGAGGTCCCAATGCAGCCCGACANGTCTTATATAACTCTGCGGAAAACTTTGCGGAAGTAAGTCTTGAGTTGGGTGGAAAATCTCCCTTTATTGTATTTGATGATGCAAATATCGAAAGTGCTGTGAATGGATCTGTGGCTGGTATCTTTGGAGCAGCTGGGCAAAGTTGTGTTGCAGGTTCCAGACTATACTTACATGAAGATATTGCAGANGAGTTTTTAGAGAGAATGGTTGCTATCGCAAAAGATATTAGAATTGGCGATCCGCTACTAGAAGAAACTCAAATGGGACCACTTTGCACTATCGGTCAGTTGGAAAATATTGAAAAAGAGGTTTCTCAGGCGATAGAAGAAGGCGGTCAGATCCTCCATGGAGGAAAAAGACCAGAGAATTTCGAGGGCCTATTTTATGAGCCTACAATTATCAGTTGCGCTAGTCAAAACATGAAGATTGTTGATACTGAGCTTTTTGGTCCAGTCTTGAGTGTTTTGAAGTTTAGAACTGAAGAGGAAGTAATTGGTCTTGCGAATGATACCGTTCATGGTTTGGCTGCAGGTATTTTTACCAGAGATAGTGCCCGATCGTTAAGAATGGCTAAAGCAGTTAGGGCTGGAATAGTTTGGGTAAATACTTATCGTGTTGTTTCGCCTATTGCAGAGTTTGGTGGAATAAAAGGATCAGGTTACGGACGAGAAAGTGGATTTCAAGCTATGCATGATTATACTAGACCAAAGACAATATGGATGAATACATCGGATGAGCCGTTTGGCAATCCATTTGTAATGCGATGAACTAAAAGAGGTAAAATAATGAAGTTTCAATTAGCTGTGAACATGGAAAGAATGGATCCAAGTTGGAACATGAATGATGTTATGCGTCACACTTTAGACATGGTGCAAATGGCGGAAAATGGTGGATTTAATATTGTTTGGGCAGCTGAACATCATGCCTTGGAAATGACGATAGCACCTAATCCATTTCAAATACTAACATGGTGGGCTGCTGAAACCGAAAATATTAGATTAGGTACAGCAGTCGCAGCTGCGGCTTACTGGCATCCAATAAATTTGGCAGGAGAGGCAGCTTTCCTTGATTTAATTAGTGGGGGTCGTTTAGAGTTTGGTATTGGCTCAGGAGCATATCAGAGAGAATTTGATCGAATGAAGCCAGGTTTGAAGCAATCGGATGCGTGGCAATATTTGCAAGAGGTATTACCTGCTGTTCTAAAGCTATGGGAGGGAGATTATGAGCATAATGGAAAATTTTGGCAATTTCCAACATCAACATCGGTTCCCAAGCCAATTCAAAAACCACACCCACCTCTATGGGTTGCTGCCAGATCGCCAATAACATTCGATTATGCAATAAAAAATAATTGCAANGTAATGAGTTGGCCTTTAACCCGAGGCTTTTCAGAGGCTGAATTATACAAACAGCAGCTTGATGAAGCAATTCAGAAGAATGGTGATACTTTTAAACCTATTTTCGCAATGATGCGGCACACAGCATTGTANGAGAATGAAAAGGGACGGGATCAAGCNATAAGAGCAATTCAGACATGTCTTGGGCAATTTGAAAATTTNTTTAGAAATTTAGGTGATGTTAGTGATGGATTTCCCAAACAAATCCCACTTGATGAATTACAGGGTCGAAAAGAGTATGATGCTAATATGTTAGAGGAAAATCTAATGTTTGGCTCTCCCGAAACCGTAATTGAAAAATTAAAGAGATATGAGAAGCTAGGCGTAGACGAGTATATATATTATGCGTCCATGGGATTAGACATGGAGGCGCAGAAGAAGTCNATGGAACTGTTTTGCTCAGAGGTTGTTCCAGAATTTAAATAAATAGTTAGGGAGAAAANTATGCCTGATGGGGTTGAGGTTAAGCAAAACGGTAGGATTCTTGANGTAAAATTAAATAAGCCAAAGGTAAATGCAATTGATATCCCNATGAGCCAAGCTTTAGGAGCAGCTTTTGCAGAGTTGCGTGATAATCCAGATTTGTGGGTGGGAATTTTAACTGCAGAAGGTGAAAAAATATTTTCAGCAGGTTGGGATTTGAAAGCTTTAAATTCTGGGGAAGTGGAATTAGATAACTGGTGGGAAACAGCTGATTATGGCGATGGTGGATTTGCGGGTTTAACAGAAAATTGGAATTTAAATAAACCTGTTATAGCTGCCTTAAATGGTCTTGTAATTGGTGGGGGTTTTGAGTTGGCAATGGGGTGTGACCTTTTAATTGCAGCNGAGCATGTTGAGTTTGGACTACCAGAAATGCCCTTGGGTATGGTCCCAGATGCAGGTGCTTTGCAAAGATTACCTAGAAGAATTCCCCATAATATAGCCATGGAAATGTTTTTATTAGGACGACGCATGTCTGCTGACGAAGCTGCTCATTATGGTTTGGTAAATAAAGTGGTTCCTAAAGAAAAATTACTTGATCAGGCNCGAGAGTGGGCGGAATCAATCGCTTGGTCTGCTCCTCTTGCTATGCAAAGTGTCAAAGAAGTGCAGCGGGCGATAGAGTGTGTGCCGCTGGAAGATGCTTTTAAAAAGATGAGAACAGAAAATTTACCTGTTTATAGAAAAATGTTAAAATCTGATGATGCAGCAGAAGGAGTGGCAGCTTTTGTAGAAAAGCGTGAGCCAAACTTTAAGGGTGAATAGAAGTGTTTAAGAAAGCAAATAAGGTCAAGTTAGTAACGAGTATTGGAGCCGGACCAATTGGAGGTGGATGGGCTGCTCATTTCTTGGCGCAAGGCTTTAAGGTTAATGCTTATCTTCATTCAGAAGATGAAATAGACATGTTTAATAGTATTGTGCAAACAGCCTGGGTTAGTTTAACTAAACTTGGTTTAGCTGGAGGCGCAAGCTTACGTAATTTAGAAATTTTTACGAAGCTAGAAGACAGTTTANAAGGAACTGACTTTGTACAAGAAAGTGCTCCTGAGCGCTTGGAAATAAAGCAGGGGCTTTATGAAATTTTGGGNCGCATTGTGCCAAATGATGTTGTGATAAGTTCATCAACTTCTGGACTAACTATGACAGAGATTCAGCAGAAATGTAGCACGCCAGAAAGAACTGTTATTGGTCATCCATTCAATCCTCCNTACTTACTGCCTCTGGTTGAGATAGTGGGGGGTAAAAAGACTAATCCTGATGCAGTTCTTTGGGCTGCTGATTTTTANAAAATATCAGGAAAGTCACCTCTGGTAATGAAAAAAGAGATNCCTGGTTTTGTAGCAACTAGGTTGCAAGAAGCTTTGTGGCGTGAGGCTTTACATATGGTAGCAAATGAAGAAGCTACACCAGCTGATATTGATAACGCATTAATAAATGGACCTGCTCCAAGAATGGCTGTTCAAGGACAGTGCATGGCATTTCATGTCGCCTGCGGTGAAGGTGGAATGGCCACAAATTTAGACCAGTTTGGTCCTGCTTTAAAATTACCTTGGACAAGATTAAAAGCGCCAGACTTATCTAAAGAGTTGAGAAACAAAATGGTAGATGGTTGCGCAGAAATGGCAGGAGATCAACATTTTGAGCAGATGGCGGAAGATCGAGATAAAAAGATTGTAGCTGTTTTAAATGCAATTAAGTCTAACTGAGTTTTAGATCTTAATCGAGAAATAAGGAGTAAAATAAATGAATTTTGATGTAGTGGTAAGTTGCGCAGTTACAGGTGCAGGTGATACAACTGAAAAGAGTCCTCACGTGCCGGTGACGCCAAAAGAAGTGGCGGATGCGGCAATAGAAGCTGCCAAAGCTGGCGCTGCAATAGCGCATATACATGTTCGAGATCCAGAGACTGGAAAAGGATCTCGAGATCCAAAGCTGTTTAAAGAAGTTGTTGATCGGGTGAGGGATAGTAATACAGATGTTGTAATAAATCTTACAGCAGGTATGGGGGGTGATTGGGTTCCTGACCAAAATAACCCAGCGATGCCTGGTCCTGGAACTGATATGATTGGTCCGGAAGAGAGGCTGGCTCATGTCAAGGAATGTATGCCTGAAATATGTTCTCTNGATTGCGGTACATTAAACTTTGGAAATGGTGATGAGATTTATATTTCAACCCCGCCTATGTTAAGAAAAATGGCGCAATTAACGAAAGAATGGGGGGTGAAGCCAGAATTAGAAGTATTTGAACTTGGTCATATTCGCTTTGCCACACAGATGATTTCNGAGGGTTTAGTAGCAGATCCACCGATGTTTCAGATTTGTCTGGGGATCCCATGGGGAGCTGATCAGAGTGTTGATACTATGAAGACAATGAAAGATCACTTACCGGATGGTGCTAATTGGGCCGGATTTGGTATTTCGCGGATGCAAATGCCCATGGCGGCTACTGCAGTTGCTCTAGGTGGAAATGTGCGCGTCGGATTAGAGGATAATATTTACCTNGATAGAGGTGTATTAGCTACCAATGGACAGCTTGTAACGCGAGCCGTTGAAATAATTGAAAGAATGGGTGCNCGAGCTCTTTCACCGGCAGAAGCCAGAAAAAAGCTNAACCTCCGTGGTGCATAGTTAACTAGAGTTTAAAGATTAAAAATAAATATTGGGAATAATAGTTTTATTGAAGAATTGAAGAAAGTATGAGTGATCAAATGGACCATGAAAATGAATTGTTANTAAATACGTTAAAAGCCTTCATGGATGCTGAGATATTTCCATATGAAGATGAAGTTGATGCAAAAGGTGAAGTCCCGATTGAATTGGGTCGTCAGATTGAGAAGCGAGCAAAAGATATAGGTCTTTTTGCTGCTAACTTACCAACAGATATCGGCGGTGGTGGGTTAAGCTATCAAGCTATGGCGTTAATGGAAAGAGAGTATGGGAAGACAACTCATGCACTGCAGTCGTGGGTCGCTCGCCCAACTGAAATCTTATTGGCATGTGAAGGTGATCAAAAGGAGCAATATCTACTACCTTGTGTAAGAGGAGAAAAACGAGAGTTATTTGCCTTAACTGAACCAGAAGCTGGATCAGANGTAATGGGAATGAAGTCTAATGCTGTAAAAGACGGTGATGATTGGATCTTAAATGGCAGCAAGCATTTTATTTCTGGCCCAGTAATGCCTGATTTTGCGATTGTTTTTGCGGCTACAGGTGAAGATCAGACTCCNAGAGGCCCAAGAAAAAGAGTTACTGCTTTTTTAGTTGATGTGGGTCTTAAAGGGTTTGAATGTCGAGAAGGTAATAAATGTGTCAGTTACCGAGGATATAAGAATTTTCAGTTGAGTTTTGATAATGTGAGATTAGGCCCAAACCAGGTTCTTGGTGAAGAAGGTCGCGGATTAGAGTTATCAGGAAAATGGCTTGGTATGGGCCGAATTTGGGTTGGTGCGACTTGCTGTGGAAAAGCNGAGCGAATAATGAATNTAGCTATCGACTGGGCTGCAAATAGGAAGCAATTTGGTAAACCTATCGGGTCGTTTCAAGCAACNGGCTTCAAGCTAGCGGACATGTCAATTGGTTTGCGGGCAGCAGATTTGATGGTGAATGATGCTGTAAGTCGAGCAGAGAAGGGTGCTATGCAAGATGCCGATGCTGCCATGGTGAAGGTATTCTGCTCGGAAATGCTAAACAAAGTTGCGGATGACACAGTGCAAATTTACGGTGGAATGGGTTTAATGGAAGAATTACCAATTCAACGTTTATGGCGAGATAGTAGGTTAGAGAGAATATGGGATGGAACCTCTGAGATTCAACGACATATTATTACAAGGTCAATTTTGCGGCCTCTGGGAGCATGACGCCAGCGCAAAAAGTTAATTTTGAAAGGTTGATCAAACCAAAGCATATAGCTTTTGTTGGTGGAGTAGATGCCGAGATAGCTATAGGAGAAGCTAAAAGAGCAGGCTTTAAAGGTTTAATTTGGCCAGTTAACCCACGAAGAGAAGAATTAGGTGGGCATAAATGCTTCCAGGCTTTAGAAGATCTTCCTTCGTCTCCAGATGCAGTTTATTTAGCAATTCC
>NYTF01000014.1 GCA_002683355.1 Paracoccaceae bacterium
GAACAGCAGCTACTAAAGTTACCAATCCAGCAACTGTCAATGAAGTACTCCATCCTCCTTCTGCCTTATTCGCCTCCATAAAGAAGAATACTGTTGCAGCTACCATTGCAATCGATACAATCCAAAAACTTATACCTACGTAATCGCTCTCACTTAAGTTCGTACCAGCCGATGCCATCATTGGCACTAGCATTAGAATAAAAGCTGGAATTACAAACTTTCCAACCTTATTAATTAAATTAGTCATTTTTATTTCTCCAATTAACCCTAAATTTATTTGGCTCGCCATTGGCTAGCTATTTTTTTTTGATTTGTTGTTAAAATTAACAACTTAAAAATAATAAGACCTTATTAATAGCAGATCTAATGACTGTAATCTTTAACGTAGCGTCAATTAGTAAAGAAATCTTTACCTAAGGTTACTCCAGCCAATTTTTAGCCTAAATATTGTTGTTATTAAGCAACCAAAGCTAAAAATGTATGCAATTATTGGGAAATAATTTGGTAGTAGACACATTAAAACTAAGAATACAATTGTCTCAGTTCCTTCAACTAACCCCCCTAAATAATAAAAACCCTTTTTACTAAACTTTTTTGATACAATATTTTCTCTTTCCGCCATTATAGAAAATGCAAAAAAGGTTGAGCCTGTTCCAAAAAAGGANAACAATAATATCACAGCTGGNAAAGAATTTTCTAAAGGATTAAGGAAAGCGAAAGCTACAGGTATTGAACCATAAAAAATAAAATCTAGCGAAATATCTAGAAATGCACCCTTATTAGTTATTTTGTTNAGGCGAGCAATAATCCCATCTAACCCATCACATATTCTATTTATACAAATCAATAAAATTGCGACNNTAAAATATTCAGCTATTATTAAAGGAACTGCTAATAATCCTATGAAAAAGCCAATAGTGGTTACGGTATTCGCACTTATTCTTTTGCTATTCAAATAATCAGCGACTGGATTTAAAAAACCACCCGCGATAGGAAGTAGTTTACTATCAACCATTACTTCATCTCAAACCCTTGAGACATTAAAAAAGCTCTCATATGAGGCCGAGCCTGTGAACTAAGCAGNCCGCTCATTTGCTCACTCCAACTANGTGACTTATTATTACCTGACCTCTCNGCATAATATTTACGTATAATCTCNTCATAACTATCTATCTGCTCTTCCTCATCATTTGAGTCATACACATTTTCTTTTACTATTACCGACAAAGGGAGCCTAGGCTTNACTTCAGGATTCTCAGCNGGATAACCAATACAGAGACCAAAAACTGGATATACGTTCTGGGGCAAATTTAATAAGTTAGTGGCTAACGTGGGATCATTTCTGATGGCACCAATATAACATATTCCCAGATCCTGTGACTCCGCTGCAACTACAACATTTTGAGCGTATAATGCNGTATCAACTGTTGCTATGATAAACTGTTCGGTAAAACCCTCTGTTGGTGAAGTTCCGTGTTTGTAACAACAGCGCGTAGAGCGATTCAAATCAGCACAAAAAACTAAAAACTCTGGCGCTGAAATAATTTGAGATTGACCACCTGCTAATTTTGAAAATTGTTTACGTTTATTTCTATCTGTAACCCTAATAATTGTTACTCCCTGCAAAAAACTTGAACTAGCCGCTGCCTGACCAGCCAAAATGAGTTGATCAAGCAAATCATTATCAATTTTTTGTTCAGTAAATTTTCTTATTGACCGGTGGGCGATTAAGCTATCAATTGTAGTATTCATATTAATTTTTCCTTTTTTCAATTTTGGTGATTATTTAAAATTGAAGTTTGAACCCATGATATNAAAATTAAGTAAAATGTTGGTGATCCCAGCAGGATTCGAACCTGCGACCCCCAGATTAGGAATCTGGTGCTCTATCCTGCTGAGCTATGGGACCAATTTTTTCAAGACACTAAACCTTTAGATCCTAAATCGAGAAACCGCTGACGCCTATGATCAATTAACTCTGTCCTTCCAAATGATTGTAGATCTAAGAGTTCTCTGGAAATTGCATCTCCAACAGCTTTTATTGTTTTTCCTTTATCTCGCTGAGCACCCCCATTAGGCTCTTCTACAATTTTATCACATACTCCTAGCTTGAAAAGATCTTGGGCTGTAAGACGAAGTGCTTCTGCAGCCTCGCGCATTTTTTCTGCATCTTTCCATAATATAGACGCACACCCTTCAGGTGAAATTACGGAGTAAATGGAGTGTTGTAACATCAAAACACGATTTGCTGTNGCAAAAGCAACCGCTCCGCCTGAACCACCTTCTCCGATAATAACTGAAATTAATGGCACGCCAATTTGAAGACATTTCTCAGTGGAGCGGGCAATCGCCTCAGATTGGCCACGCTCTTCTGCACCTTTACCAGGATATGCACCAGGAGTATCTACCAAAGTAATTACTGGTAAATTGAATCTATCCGCTAAGTCCATCAACCTAATCGCTTTTCGGTATCCTTCGGGTCTTGCCATTCCGAAATTACGTTCAATTCTAGATTTAGTATCGAACCCTTTCTCTTGGCCCAGTACAACCACGGGTTGATCATTAAAACGACATATACCCCCCATGACTGCATGATCATCAGCAAAGTTTCTATCGCCACTAAGTGGTGTGTATTCTTGAAAGAGNATATCAATATAATCACGACAATGTGGTCGGTCTGGGTGTCTAGCAACTTGACATTTTCGCCATGGCGTCAAGTTCTTATATAAATTCTCAAGAAGAGAGGAGGCTTTCTTATCTAAGGCAGCCGCTTCTTTTTCGACATCCATTCCTTCGGCATTCTTGGCTAAAGCTCTTAATTCCTCAGCTTTGCCTTCAATTTCTGCTAATGGTTTCTCAAATTCCAAGTAATTTTGCATCTTTAACTGCCTTTAAAAGACTTTTTAAAATATTGTATTAACAAATAAAATGAATGTAACAGTTTACTCTAACATTAACTCAGATTGTCGTACAATGACTTCCGCTTGCTTGATTGAGGCAATGTCAACAAGACGCCCTTTATAAACTGTTGCACCCTCACCACTATTTTTAGCACTCTCCATCGCCAGTAAAATTTCTCGCGCCTCAGCTACAGCCTCTTTAGAAGGTGTAAATACTTCATTAGCCAAATCTATTTGCTTTGGATGAATAGCCCATTTTCCAACCATTCCCAAAGTTGCTGATCTCAACGCCTGCGCCTTAAAACCGGCATCATCAGAAAAATCGCCGAAAGGCCCGTCAACTGGCAATAATCCATTGGCTCTACAGGCAGCAACAATCGAAGTTGTAACGGTGTGCCAAGGATCAGGAAAATGGATCGCGCGATCACTTTCAACTTCACCATTTTCAATCATATAATAATTAGTTTGCGTTCCACCAATTCCAGTTGTTTGCATTCCCATCGATGCTGCAAAATCTGCTGCACCCAATGAAAGCGATTGCAATCTTGAACTGGAAGCAGCTATTTCATTTACGTTAACTAAACCGGCTGCCGTCTCAATAATTGCTTCAAAATTTATTCTATTTGAAATCATTTTCGAAGACTCAATACTTGTCACTAGGGCATCAACAGCATAAATATCCTTAGCGTTTCCTGCCTTAGGAATCATAATCTGATCAAGACGGCCATTAGTTTGCTCAATTAAATCAACAACATCACGATACCAATAAGGAGTATCAAGTCCATTAATTCGTACTGATAAAGTTTTTTTTCCCCAATCAATTTCATTTATCGCCTCAACTGCGTTGGAGCGTGCCTTTTCTTTATCACTTGGCGCAACACTGTCTTCGAGATCAATATTAATTACATCTGCTTTTGATCCAGCCATCTTCTCAAAAAGTGCTTTTCTGGAAGCAGGTCCAAATAACTGACACCTGTTTGGCCTTGCGGGAGGGGTCGGTTGCAAATGAAAACTCATATAGCTCTCCAATAACTAAATGTTTTANTTATTTGTGATATATCTTTGTGGTCTTAGTCGCAACCATTGCTTCGAAAGAATTAGACCTTAAAGTTATTTGGTGAGCCCTACAGGATTCGAACCTGTGACCCACTGATTAAAAGTCAGTTGCTCTACCAACTGAGCTAAGGGCCCACACAATGAGGTTACGTAGCGTTGACATAATGTTTGGTCAAGTGAAAATCAGTATATTAAATAATAAGTTGNTTATTTAACTGATATATCAAAATGTTTATCAAATTGCAGTATCATTAAAAATTTGATAAATATCTGGTGATAAAGAAACTTTTGCAGCAATAACAGTGTCTAATTTTCAGAAATTCTCTAATTTGTTCCAAACTTAAAGTTAAGAGGTAATAAAAGTGAACGAACTTCCATTTTTNAAAATGCATGGCCTTGGTAATGATTTTGTAATTATTGACCAACGTAAATTGCAAATAAATTTGAATAAAGAGTTGATCTGCCGAATTGCCAACCGACAAAGAGGCGTTGGATGTGATCAAGTTGCTATCATTTTAAAAAACCCACAAACAGATGCAGAATTAGTTTTTTTTAACTCTGATGGATCGACGTCTACAACTTGTGGAAATGCCACTCGTTGTATAGCCAGGCATTTGATGCAGGACTTACATAAAAGTAAATTAACCCTGACCACTGGTAATAAAATACTAACCGCAAAGGATCTTGGACAAGGATTAATATCAGTTAATATGGGGAATCCTGAAATGGAATGGAATAACATACCAATTTCAGAAGAAATTGATACTTTAAAATTGCCAATAGAGGGAAGCCCCACTGCCACGGGTATGGGCAATCCTCATTGTACCTTTTTTGTGGACGATGTTGACCAAATCGATCTTGAGAATCTTGGGCCAAAATTTGAAAACCACCCCCTTTTTCCAGAAAAAACAAATGTGCAGTTTGCAAGTGTACTGGGGTCAAGCCATCTAAGAGCAAGAGTTTGGGAGCGCGGAGTAGGTATTACACTTTCTTCAGGCTCATCTTCATGTGCGGTAGTAGTAGCAGCTGTAAGAAATAATTTAACTAAGAAAAAAGTTGTAGTGGATCTTGACGGCGGCCAACTAGAAATTAATTGGCAATCAGACGGTGTGTGGATGACAGGAGAAACAGCTCATTCATTTAATGGCCATTTAACAGAAGAGTTTTTAAAGATATGAGCATACCAAAGTTTGTCACATTAGGCTGTCGTTTAAATACTTATGAGACCGAAGCAATGCGAGAGCTTGTTAATGATGAGAACTTAAAAAATATAGCAGTGGTTAACACTTGCGCAGTTACGGCTCAAGCTGTTCGAAAATCTAAACAAGAAATTCGAAAAATTCATAGAAAAAACCCAACGACTAAAATTGTGGTAACTGGATGCGCCGCACAAATAGAACCTGAAACGTTCTCAAAAATGTCAGAGGTATCAAACGTTCTAGGGAACATTGAGAAAATGCAAGGGTCGACTTGGCAGAAGCTATCTAAAGAATTAGATTTTATAGGTAGATCTGAAAAAATTCAGGTAGATGATATTATGTCGGCGAAAGAAACAGCAGGGCATTTAATTGATGGATTTGGAACTAGAAGTCGTGCATATGTTCAGGTNCAAAATGGATGTGATCATAGATGCACATTTTGCATTATNCCCTATGGTAGGGGCAACTCAAGATCAGTTGCGGCAGGTACCATAATTGAACAAATCAAACGTTTAGTTGGTAACGGTTTTAAGGAAGTTGTTTTAACTGGTGTTGATTTAACGAGTTGGGGTTCGGACTTACCTGCTAAACCAAAATTAGGAGATCTCGTAGTAAAAATTTTAAAACTTGTACCAGATTTAGCAAGGCTAAGAATCAGCTCCATCGATAGTATTGAGGTTGATGAGAATTTAATGGGCGCAATAGAAAATGAGGTAAGGCTAATGCCACATTTTCATCTAAGTCTTCAATCAGGAGATAATATGATTTTAAAAAGAATGAAACGGCGCCACCTTAGAGATGATGCCATTTTATTCTGTGAAAAAGTGCGCAAAGTGCGCCCCGAAACTACGTTTGGTGCAGATCTAATTGCTGGCTTCCCAACGGAGACTGATTCTATGTTTGATAATTCAGTAAAACTAGTAGAGGAATGTGGCCTTACATGGTTACATATTTTTCCTTACTCACCTAGAAAGGGTACTCCCGCTTCTCGGATGCCGCAAGTAAATGGTATTACGATAAAAGATCGTGCAAAAACACTTAGGCAAATAGGATCTACTCAGGTTTCTAAATATCTAAAATCTCAAGTAGGCAAGTATCATTCTATTTTAATGGAAAGTGAAACTATAGGTCGGACAGAACAATTNGCAGAAGTTCAATTTGAAANGCCACAAATGGCTGGATCTATAACTTTTGCCAAAATTCAAAGCCTAAGCAACAATAAATTAATCGTGTAAATTTATCCTCAAAGGATCTTGGTTTGCCACACACAATTCTTTATTCATTTAGACGTTGCCCTTATGCAATGAGGGCTCGTCTTGCACTCTATAGTGCGCAAATAGAGCACGAACACAGAGAAATTCTTCTTAAAGATAAACATCCTACTTTTCTTAAAATATCTCCTAAAGGGACGGTTCCTGTACTTGTTACTAAAGCCGGTGATTTAATTGAAGAAAGTATGGACATAATGAAATGGGCATTAGATAACAACGACCCAGAGCATTTACTAAGTACCAGTAGTGACACTTATTTCAATTCATTTATTTCAATAGTTGATAACAATTTTAAGATACATCTTGATGGGTATAAGTATTCTAGAGACGATGATAACAATAAAATAAAATACAGAGATGAAGCTTGTAAGTTTCTCAATGAACTAAATTCAAAACTCGCAAAAAATAACTGGCTAATGGCTAATGATCCAAAAATCTGCGATCTAGCTATTTTACCTTTTATCAGACAGTTTGCTAATGTTGATAATAATTGGTTTAGCANCCAACCTTGGCCAAATATTCATAGATGGCTGAATTCGTTTTTGGAAAGTAATCGATTTTTATCTATAATGTACAAATATAAAAAATGGGAAATAGGGCACTCGCCCATCCATATAAAAAAATTTAGTCTTTAAAAGGTGTATCAGATATCTTGCCATTATAAACAGCTTTATTTGGCACATGTACATTNACTGGCTGACCTTGCCCCCAGAACTTATGGTTTATCATCGAGAGCCCAATATTTGATTTAAATCTTGGTGACCATATAGCAGATGTAATAGCGCCAACTTGCTTTTCACCGACAGTGACTGGCCAAGGAACTGAACAGGTTGGACAGGGATCACCATCAAAAATAATGCCTTTTATTTTTTGTTTAACTCCAGATTTTGCAATTTCTTGGAGCTTTTCCCGGCCAATAAAATCAATTGAGCCATCTAATGTGCAATACTTTTCCAAGCCTATTTCTAGAGGATTATTAGCAATAGTCATCTCATTTCCGTAGCTAAATAATCCACCCTCTATACGTTCGATTAAGTTGGGACATCCTGGTAGNATATTTGAGTTTTTTCCTGCTTCCCAAATGGTATTCCATAATTTTTTTCCAAGGTGAGCACCNTTTAGATAAATTTCAAAGCCTCCTTGTCTAGAATANCCTGACCTTGCGATCAATTGTTTNGTNCCACAAAAATTTATCCAACCAAACCTAAAGAACCCAATTTTGCTGACATCAGATCCAAATATNTGAACAAGTAATTTTTCAGCTTTTGGGCCCTGAACAGCAAGGGGAAATACTTCTGGTTCTTTTACAGATACATCAAATCCTTTTCCTATTGCTAAACCCTTAGCGTAAAGCAAGACATCTGAATCTGCTATCGATAGCCAAAAATGATTTTNAGCTAACTTTAGAAGAACTGGGTCATTTATTAAGCCAGCATCAGAGTCTATTATTGGAACATACATGCACTGGCCAATATCGCATTTAGAAATATCCCTTGGNGTCATTAGTTGAACTAACTTACTAGCATCTATCCCACTTATCTCTNCCTGCCTCTGACAAGAGACATCCCAAATCTGTACATNTCTTCTCAAGTGCCAATAATCTTCTTCAACAGTTGGCTGGAAAGCTTTAGGTAAAAGCATATGATTTACAACTGAAAAACCTCGNACACCTAANTTTTCTACACTATCTGTATATGGTGTACGGCGAATTCGCCGTGACATATTAAGACCATCTGACACTAACTAGACCACCAAGTTGAATATGAATTTGGGTTTATTATGATAGGCATATGATAATTACCTTTTGGATCTGGCATTCTGAATCTTAAAACTATCTGATCCATAATTTGATCAAAGCCTCTATGAGACCAATATTGTCCAGTTTCAAATGTTAACTCATAAATCGATGACGGGTTTATTTTACTGGGCTCAATTTCTTGCTTAAGACGGCCGCCATCATCCATTTTTGCTTCAAAAATAGTTTGTCCACCAACTTCAATCAATTTAACCTTTATGGCACCCGCATGTGATCCGTCAGTTCCATTTAAAGTATGAGAGGTTAAAGTAGCCATTACTCTATCGACGCCTTATCGCGTTTATCAGATGTAGCGGCCACAATAGGACTAATTACGCCTTTACATTTAACGTTTATACAGGCCGTCTTTCCAGACTTCATTGCTCTTCGTAAGGCTGGGCCAATATCTTCTCTTTTAGTAACTAATTCCCCATACCCGCCAAGACCCTCAAACATCGTATGAAAAGGAATATCCCTAAAATCAGTTGCAAAGTGTTTTCCATTTGCAAACAACCTCTCTTGTTGCTGACTAATACAATCCAATCCACCATTATTATCTATGACAACCGTTATTGGCAGACCTTCTTGAAATGCTGCTTCTATTGAAAGACCGCCTGACAAAAATGCACCATCACCACTTATAACAACAACATTTTGATCTGGATTTAAGTTCTTTGCAGAAACTCCAAAACTCACACCAACGCCTAGCAGAGAATAATTCCCAGGATGCATAATGCCTCCGAGTTTTTGACCGTACCAGCCTGCTATATTAACAGCTATTTCAGACCAGAAGTGCGTATTTCCCCCATCGAAAACAAGCCAATCTTTCTCACCTAACTCTTTTTGAACGTCAAGGCTAAGTTGTAATGGATGAATACGCGCATCCTTTTCGGTCTCTTCTGCAATATGCTTGCTCCATTCTGCAACCCACTGCGCTCTTCTATTTTTTTGTAAGTCAAACCAATTAACCCAGGTCTGTTCTATTTTTATCAACTCATTAAGAAATGCTCCTGGATCAGATAATAAAATTTCATCAGCAGCACGGTTATAATCTAATTCCTCATGGCTTCCATTGACACAAATTAAATTTGTTGTAACTNGAAAAAAAGGAGCATTACCAAAGTTCATTTGATTATCTAAACGAGCCCCAATCATTAAAATAAGATCACTTTCGTTGATGGCCTGCTTAGACGGATGATATTGGTGAAAATCTGCTANTCCCATATAAGCTTCGTTTTCTTCCCCTAATAGTTTCTGGTGATAAGGGACATTGAAAATGGGTATTTTTAATTTATTTCCAGCCTGCTCTAAAAAACTTTCAGCACCAGACCACCAAATCCCGTGCCCTCCAATAATTACTGGCCTTTCAGCATTCTTTACCATTTTAATTACTTTTGATAATGAAGATGGATCTGGCCAAGCTCTTGGCAAGGTTTTAGGACTTCTATCGAATGGTCGCTCATTTAATCCAGCATCTACATCATAACTTGAAAACATGATATCCACTGGAAGACTTAAATGCACTGGGCCAGGATAGCCTGTAGTTGCTGCTGTCCAGGCCCTATCAACAAATTCACTTATTCTTTCTCCATCAGTTATACTTACAGAATACTTAGTTAAAGGCGCAGCAATCGAAACATCATCTATTTCTTTAAAGCCTCCAGATCCTTGTCGCTTTTGCGTAGAAGATCCTGTTATAAAAATAACGGGCGTTCTCTCACCCCANGCCTCTAACATCGCTGGAACTGCATTCGCAAACCCTTCTGGACCAACAAGGCAAATTGAGGGCTTTCTTGTAATTCTGGAATGCCCATCAGCTAAATGTCCAGCCACCTGCTCATGGGGACAGTTTATGACAGGCATCTGACATTCCATCATACCCTCTAAAGCAGGATTACAAAATCCACCTGCAAGTGTAAAAACATGATCAATACCTTTTTCTTTTAATGCTCGGGCTAACAAAGCACCGCCTCTAATTTTTTCTTTATTCATCCTTGGTCTCCAAAAAGCACCAAACTATTAATATCTTTTGTGCTATTAAGTCCTATTTGCGCCATAACAACACTTATATCCTCACAAATGATAGAAATAAATTTCTCCAAGCCAGGTTTACCAGCTGCTGCCAAGGAATGTAAAATTGGCCTGCCTAAAAAGGTAAAATTTGCACCAGAAGCCAAAGCTTTAACAACATCACTGCCGTCTCTTATTCCACTATCAAACGCAATTGGAAATTCAGACCCTAAAGCTGCGCGAATGTTGGGTAAAGCGTCGATTGCTGCTGGAGCACCATCAAGTTGCCTACCCCCATGATTGGAAACCCAAATTGCATCCATACCAGAACTTTTTACTCTCTTTGCATCTTCTACTGATAGCACCCCTTTGACAATAATTTTACCATTCCATTTATCTCTAAGCTTATCTAAAAAGTCCCATGTAGCACCAACCCTAAGTGCTTTCCTATCAAAGCGATCTTCACTTTCATTTATTAATACAGGCTTTGGTATGCCTGATGCTATCGTTTTTAATGACCATAAGGGGTGAGTAGACAAATCAATAAATTGCTTTAATCCCATCTTAAAAGGTACTTGAAATCCATTTCTTAATTCTCTCATCCTGCGTGAACCTTGGGGAACATCAACAGTTAAGATTAATGTTTTACACCCAGCATTTTGAGCTTTTTTTACGAGCTCAAGTCCACTATCCACACCGGCAAACACATATAGTTGAAACCAAGTATTATCTTCACTTATGCGATAGACTTTCTCTAAACTTGTTGATGTTGCTGTTGATAAGCCATGAGGTAAATTTCTATTTTTTGCCACTTCAGCCATTATTAAGTCAGCATTGGGACAGGCTAAATTACACAATCCCATTGGTGCAATGCCAAACGGCTGGTCAAACCGTTGTCCCAAAAATTCTGTTTCAAGGCTACGCTTGCTGACATCTCTTAAAGATCTTGGTAGTAATCTAATTTCATCAAACGATCTTAAATTTCTTTCCAACGCTATTTCGCGTCCAGTGGCACCTTCGATAAAATCATAGATTAAATTAGGTAATCTTTTTTTGGAAAGCCACCTAACATCATTAGAATCAAAAATCTTATCAATATTTGCCATTAATTTGTTAGATAGATCAAAAATCTTGTAATAAAAAGAGTAAGTGGCTCAATGATTGCACAAGATGCAAAAATTCATTACGTAATTTGTAAACTAATCTATCACAGATAACTTTAAGGAAAAATATTTTTGGTAAACTATAAAACTCAAGTTGCTATTATTGGAGGTGGTCCATCAGGCTTACTTTTAAGCCATATTTTATATATTAATGGAATAGATAGCATAATAATTGAGCGGCAAAGTAAAAACCATGTCTTAAGCAGAATAAGAGCGGGCGTTTTAGAGGCTGGTACTGTTCAACTTCTTCGAGATATCGGATTAGGCGATAGAATGAACAAAGAAGGAATGCCCCATGATGGCACCAGCATTACATGGGAGGGAAAGCCCAGCCTTTTTATTGATGTTAAAAAGTATACTGGCAAAAGTTTTATGGCTTATGGTCAAACTTCAATAACAGAAGACCTCTATAAACAAAGGGAACTAGATAATGGTCAAATATTTTGTGAGGCTTCTGAAGTAAACATCAGTAAACTGCGCGATAAAAATCCTGAAGTTACTTTCCTACATAATGGTAAAAAACAAACAGTAATTTGTGATTATATTGCTGGATGCGATGGGTTTCATGGTGTTTCACGACATGCAATTCCTCAAAATCACCAAAGGTCATTTCAAAGAAACTATCCTTTCGGTTGGTTAGGTATTATGGCTGAGGTACCACCTTACAAAGATGTATTATACGGTTATCATAGNGANGGTTTTGCNCTAGCATCTCAGAGAAACCCAATGCTAAGTAGATTTTATATTCANGTAGATATAAAGGACAAAATAGAAGATTGGTCCGATGACCGTTTCTGGGAGGCATTATTAAAGCGACTACCCGAACACGTNACTAGAAATATCAAAACTGGCCCCTCNATCGAAAAGTCAATTGCNCCTTTAAGAAGTTTTGTATCAGAACCAATGCAATATCATAATTTATTTTTAGCCGGTGATAGTGCTCATGTTGTTCCGCCAACTGGTGCAAAAGGTTTAAATTTGGCAGTTTCTGATATCTATTATTTAAGCAGAGCTATTGTTGAGGCTTACAAAAGTTCAAATACGAGTCATTTAGAAAACTATTCTAAAATTGCCTTATCAAGAGTTTGGAGTGCGATAAACTTAAGCTGGCGATTAACTAAAATGTTACATGTTTTTCCTGGTGAAGATCCATTTGATCAGCAGTTAAGGCAATCTGATTATGACCTCTTACTTAAATCTGAGGCGCTACAACAAGCGTTGGCAGCTCAATATATAGGTCTTCCCTTCGATCTTTAGTATTTATTGATGTTATTTTTCGGCATTATGGATCAATAATTAAGTGTAAAACCAAATTAATTTTGTAATTATTTTTTTATTGATTGGGTTATTATAAGAAAAATAAGTCATATTATTCCAAAAATCCCTTTAACTATCAATCTAAACGCAATTAATGTAACCAACCACTTAAATACATTTCTAAATGTTATTTCAGAGATTCTATTTGTCACCTTTTTGCCAATCCAAGTTCCTATGAAACCTGCTATAGTAGCGCCTAATATGTGTGGTATATATGCAAAATAATCAAATCCATAGCTTGAAAACCCAACAATTTTAAAAATATCCATAGACAGCATGCAAGCCGCGAGTGTGCCTGTAATTTGTAATTTAACTAATTCAGTGCGTAATATAGCTGGTTGTAAAAATGCTCCAACACCAAAAACTGTTGCCACAAATGAATGAATCATCCCAACAAAAATAAAGATTTTTGAGGAACCGACTGGTAGTTTAAAGCTTCCTGCCCAAATTAAAACTATAAGTAAGCAACCAATTATTAATGACAATAAAGCTTCTGGTATCATAATAAATATATTAACGCCCAGAAAAACACCCACACTTGAGCCGATAAAAATGGCAAGAACAATGTGCCAATAGACGTGTTTCCAAAAAAAGAACACTCGAGCAACTAAAGACGCAAATGCTAAAAGTGGCATTAAAGGAACAGCTATTGTCATAGGAAAAACTGCAGATCCAGAAGCTAACAAGATATAAACTCCTCCCGTTGCAAAAGCAGCGTTAACAAATGCTGCAATTAAACTACCAAAAGTTATTATCACCACTGATAAATCTATCAGCATACTATACCACTTCGAGTGGCTGAGAATGGATCAGTATCTAGGTTTGATTGTTTAGATAAAATCATTTCAGAAATAATTTTTCCTGTTTTAGGCCCAGCAGTAAGGCCTATATGCTGATGCCCATAAGCTAACCAAACGTTTGGTGCATTTGGAGAAACCCCAATTACAGGCAAACTATCTGAGGTCGAAGGTCTATGCCCCATCCAGCGTTTGATATGACTGTAAGTTAACTCCGGAAATAGTTCCTTCACTTTCTTTTCTAATAATTGAAATGGCTTGTTGCTTTCAGCTGCCGCTAGTCCGCCAAATTCTACTAGCCCTGCACACCTTAACCTGCCAAGCATTGAGCTTATAATAAAGCCTCCATCAGAAACAACTATTGGTGACTTTAATTCAATGTTTGGTTCGTAATATTCAATATGGTAACCTCGCTCAGCTTCTAAAGGAATTTTTACTCCAAGTTTTTTGGTTAATTTTCCTGACCAAGCCCCAGCAGTTATCACCACTTTATCTGAAAATAAATCGCCTTGATTTGTTTTCAATCCAGCAACATTTTTACTGTCATCTAATATGAAATCCTGAACCTCCGACTTAATTACTTTACCCCCATTATCGACAAAACTTTTACACAGATCATTAATATACATTCCCGGATCTTTGATATAACCATGGTTCAAACATCTTACGCCAAACCCAAATTTATTTATTAAAGATGGGTCATAATTTATCAATTCCTCATAGCTTAGTTCAACTGATTTGTGTCCATTTGACCGTTTAATCTCCCAAGAAGAATTATTTTTTAAATAAGCTGTTTTATTTTTATACCCAAAGATTAAATCCTCTTTGGTAATGTATTTCTCAGCAGCTGTTCCAGCAGCGATCAGTAAATGTTGTTCAATACTGTCATACAAAAGATAACTTAACGATTTAGAGATTTTTGAGACAGCATTTTCGTTGGAATTTTTTAAATATTTGTACAAGAAGGGTGCAAATTTTGGTAAATATGTCCATTTCAAAAATAGTGGTTGGTTTTTATTAAACAGCATACCCAAGGCCTTGAACAAAATACCTGGAGTAGGGACCGGTATAATTGATGCAGACGCTAAAATGCCAGCATTTCCATAAGATGTTTCACAAGCTGGTCCTTTCCGATCTATCAAGGTCACAGTTAGTCCAGCCTTTTGCAACCAAATTGCTGAAGAAACACCAACGATGCCCGCACCTACTATTAATACATCAGATTTTTTATCCATTCTTTTCCCATCAGTATCCATAAAATTCATTACAACTAAAAATGATATTAATTAATAGCACAAGCCACACATATTTTTAAACAGAGCTGAATTTATTATATACGACATTTTTTGGTATATTTTTGGTACATAAAAAAACATTTTGGATTATAACTGGTATCATGTATAGATGTATCATTATATTAGAATATTTATAAAATTTAATAATCAAAACTAGGGAGGGAGATATGGAAGAACAATTGGCTGCTTTGGTTGCACAAGTNGCTGCGCTTGAAGCCAAGGCAAATACTACCAATACTATGTTTGCAGAAACCTACTATTATTTAACAATTCCACTAATGATCATTATTCATGCTGGATTTTTAGCTTATGAAATGGGGGCAAGTCGATTAAAGAATGCTTTAGCCTCTGGTGTTAAAAATATGCTTGCATTTGCATTCATGGTGCCTACGTTTTATTACTTTGGCTGGTGGGTTTATTGGGCTTTTCCTACTGGAATTACATTAAGTGAAGGACCAAACGCTATATCTGGATTAGCATATGCTAATGCTATAGCTCTACCATGGGTCGAGTATATGGGGCCAAATATAGCAGATAATGCGTCAGGCGTTTTCTGGGGCGCATTCACATTATTTGCTGCTACCACTGCATCAATTATGTCTGGATCAGTTATTGAACGCATTCAAGTCGTTGGCTTTGTTATATTAGCGATAGTTCTTGGTTCTTTTGCGTGGGTTATTGCTGCTGCTTGGGGATGGCATGCNGATGGTTGGCTTGTCACACGGTTTGGCGTGCACGACTTTGGTGCTGCTGGACTAGTTCACGCCGTAGCAGGCTTCTTCGCTCTCGGCGTTTTAATGAACCTTGGGCCACGCATTGGAAAGTTTAATAAAGACGGTTCAGCCAATCATATCGCTCCTCATAACTTACCGTTCACTGTGACGGGNCTAATGCTAATTATTGTTGGGTTTTGGGGTTTTTTGATGGCATGTCTCATAGTTCCAGGAGAGGCTTGGAGTTGGTATGGTGATAAATTTGCTACAATTTACGGTACACCAATAACACTATCAGCGTTGTCTTTTAACATTTTAATGGGAATATCTGGTGGAATAATTGGTGCTTGGGCCATTACAAAAGATCCATTTTGGATGATGTCTGGAGCCCTTGCGGGAATCATTGCCGTCGCCTCTGGATTGGATCTTTATTGGCCTCCATTGGCCTTCGTCATAGCCTTCTCAGCAGGTTGCATTTTAAAGCCATGCGCGACTTGGTTGGAAAATCGTGGTATTGATGATGCCGTTGGAGCAGTAACTGTACACGGCACAATTGGCCTTTACGGGGTGGTTATGCTTGGCATCTGGGCATCTGGCTATCCTGCTGCTCAAGGTGAAGGCGCAGCAAGTATAACTCTTTATGGCCAGATAATTGGTGCAGTTGTATTTTTCTTGGTCGGATTTGTGCCAGGATGGATCGTCTCTAAAATTCTATCTGCTTTGGGTTTATTACGGGTCTCACCAGAGGCTGAAGAGGCAGGCTTAGATATGACAAAAGTACCATCGCAAGCATATCCTGAAGGTATAACTCAATCATCCACACCAATTGAACAATAGGAGGAACTAAAATGGGTTCTCAATTTACTGACTGGGCACAAGCAACAGGTCCTATGTACATGGGCGCNAATGGGATTATGGAGGTTGTTTGGACCTTAATTTCGGTGGCTGTCTGTATCTGGGCTTTAAGTGCTGGAAGCAAACATGAATTGGATGCTTACAAGAAAGTCAAAAAATAATAAACACTGAGAAAAGAGCCAAATACGATATAATTTGGCTCTTTTTACTTTAAAATAACGTTTCTACTAGTTTCTTTGTGTTTTCTTTTGTCATAATTCGTGGGTTACCAGAAACGGATGGATCGCGCATTGCAATATCGGTTATCCTATCAATATCTGGATTACTTACACCAATTTCACTTAAATTTTTTGGGATACCTAAACTCTGATTAAGTTCAATGACAAAGTTCTTAAATCCATCAAACCCATGATCTATACCCAAATAATTAGCTGCATTCGCTATCTGCACTTCNATCTCATTTCGATTAAAATCTAAAATATCTTTCATTATTACTGCATTAGTTGTTCCATGGTGCGTATTATACAAAGCACCTATTGGATGACTAATTGCATGAATTGCTCCTAAACCCTTTTGGAATGCAGTGGCGCCCATCATTGCTGCACTCATCATATGTGCGCGAGCTGTTAAATTATTTGGATTATTAAAGGCCAATAATAAATTTTCTTTTACTAGTCGCATACCTTCCAAAGCAATCCCTTGACCCATTGGATGATAATGAGGAGAACAAAAAGCCTCGACACAATGTGCCAAAGCATCCATTCCTGTNCCACTGGTAATGTTGTTTGGCATCCCAACTGTTAATTCAGGATCTAAAATTACGGCAGAAGGCAAAACTTTAGGATGGTAAATAATTTTCTTTTCATGTGTAATTGAATTTGTGATTACACTTGCTCTACCAACCTCTGATCCCGTGCCAGCTGTAGTTGGAATTGCTATAATTGGAACAATTTTCTCCANAATTGCTCTTTTCCACCAATCACCAATATCTTCAAAATCCCATATTTCTCGTACTTGCCCACACATAAATGCAATCATTTTTCCTAAATCTAAAGCAGAACCGCCACCAAAAGCGATAACGCTGTCATAGTTTCCCTCTCTAAAAACTTGCAACCCATCTTTTAAATTGAGTTCATTTGGATTAGGATCCACATTACTAAATAGTGAATACTCAAATCCATTTTTGACTATGTGATTTAAAGTAACTTTTGTTNTATTTTGGCTCATTAAACCTTTGTCAGTAACAAATAGCGGTCTCTTCAAGCCATTACTTTTCAACAAATCTGACAGCTCTTTTACTCTACCATTGCCAAATAATATTTGGGTTGGATAAGACCAGTTTCCAAACAACTCCATATTTCATATCCTCAAAAATAATTTCCTTTAACTCGTTCCTTCATTGGATCAAAATGAGGAAATTTGACAATTTTTGCCTTAAGCCGCTTTTGCAAACCATCCAATTGACCAACTTCTACATCAGCACCTATTTCAGAGTGCGTGATATCTACTCTCGCCAATGCTATAACTTTTCCTAAAATAGGCGATTTCATAGCTGACGTAATCTCTCCTACTTGAGCCTTCCCCACACGAATACAGTCTCCATTAGAAGGCACTTCGCCACCTTCCAGATCAAGGCCAACCAATTTCCTTTGAGGGTTTTCTTTACGCTGTTCAATAGCCTTTCTGCCGACAAAATTATCTGTTTGGGTTTTTAATGGTACAGTAAACCCAATGCCTGCTTCAAAAGGATCAATCTGATCATTAAATTCATAACCTGCAAATATTAGTCCACTTTCAATCCGCAACATATCTAGAGCCTCCAATCCAAGGGGAACCATGTCATATTTTTTGCCCGCTGCCCAAATGGAATCAAATATCTCCACAGCATCTTTTGGATGACAAAATACCTCATAACCACGCTCACCCGAATAACCGGTCCTACTAACGACAACGCTTGGACCATGAAAATCTCCTAAACGACCTATAGTAAAACGAAACCATTCTAACTCTCTAACAGTGGCTTGTGTGGGTGGTGTCCAAATTACATCTGATAGTATATCGACAGATTTTGGACCCTGGACTGCGACATTATGGTGGTGATCAGTTGAGCTGCGAACCCAAGCATTTAGACCTCGCTCTTGTGCAACTTTACGTATCCATAGCCCACTGTCATCGTTTCCACCAATCCAACGAAAGTTTGTTTCACCAAGACGAAAGACCGTGCCATCATCAATCATCCCTCCATGATCATAACAAATAGCAGTATAAACTACCCCACCAACAGATAATTTTTTCATATTTCGAGTTACACAAAATTGCATTAACTCTTCTGCATCTGGCCCCGTAATTTCGTATTTACGAAGAGGCGATAAATCCATTATTGCAGCTCGTTCACGACATGCCCAATATTCAGCTATNGCACCTTGATTTGTCATTTTATTTGCCAACCAATAACCATTGTATTCAGAAAAATCGCGTGTATGACGAGCAAAACATTCATGAAATGCCGTTTGTTTAGTATTTTCCACATCAGCCTCCGGAGTTTTACGCCAACCAATTGAGCGTTTAAAATCTTCATTTTCTCTATAAGTTCGAACTTGAATATCTGTAGGGTTCCAGCCATTTGCAGGATCAACGTCACATGGACATCCAGTAGAGATACAAACAAGATCTGTTAAAGCTTTTAACATTACATAATCACCGGGCCTAGACCACGGCTCATCCATGCCGATCGCATTCGTTTCATCAAGCATAGTGTTAAAGAAAAAATTGATCGCTGGCCAACCACCTCGGGGTTTAATATTAAATTTCGCAAGATCTATATTCATATTATCTGAGCAATTAACATGCCCTGGGTAACCTAAATCTTCATANTATCGCGCCGTACAAGCAAGTCCAAATGTATCGTGCCTTCCACAAGTATCTTGAACAATTTCAATCAAGGCTTCTTGATCTGACGTCCAGTATTTTGAGAATATCCCTGGCGTAGGATACAAAGATCCCATCAAGCTTCTAGTAGTAGTTGGATCAATATCACGCTCTAAACCCCTATCTAGTGCTCGTAAACTAAATGCCTGAAAATCAGAACATTCCCGTCCCTGAACGTCCAGAACTTGAATATACTCTCCTTTTTTAACTTCATATGCTGTCGCACTTCCAGGNTGAATATTTAGATCTAAAATTGGATCTGCCAATGGATCTGGTGGAGCCAAACCTCCCTTTCCTTGACCAGGATTTGAACGACGAACATAAACAATCAATTCAGTTGACCCATTTTGCGCTTGAGGAAGCATTTTTTCACCTGGCGCTGATACGATTAAAAGCCCGTCTGAAGATGCAAAAAAGTCAACATTATCACCCGAATTTGATCCTTCCTCAAAAATTCTTATTGCATCACCATTTTTAATATCAAAACCAGAAGTCTCTAGAGCAATCAAAACCTTACGACCAGAGAGATCTCCCGAGTTAAGAAGGTTTATTAGATGCTCTGCTTGCCCAGAACCTTTTGCTCCAATCATACCTGCATCTGAAGATCCATCTGGAGCAAAGAATACCATTTCACCCAGTTGTAAACCTTCTCGATCCACAACTGTTATTTCATCACCCTTATCAATCTTTATTCCACGACTACCACCACCAGGCACGACGTAGCGCTCCACACCGTGAGGTAGAAGTGGAAGTCCTGGAACAATTGCTTGTCCTAATTTAGTGGGGCGCTCAAAACGAGTTTTTACTTCCATCACAAATCGCTTTTTTCCAAATTAATGATAACTCCTCGGTGAGTTACAACTAATACACAGCCAGAAGGTGAGAAGCTATCGTGTCGCGAACCTCCAGCCAGTGAAACAAAATCACCTTTTGTGTATTCATAACCATCACTATCAATTAAGTCACCTTCAAGAACAAAAAACTCTTCTGGACCTGTGTGTTCATGCGGATTTGAGCGTGCCCCAGCTCCCATTTTATATAAATAAGATCCTTGACCAGTTTCCTGATCAAAACTTAAATTGTACCACCAAACATTATCTTCTGGCTTCCAATCAGAAGAGGTTTCTAATGAGTTCCAGGTTAAAGTTTCCAAATTTGCGACTGTTCGAAATTCGTTTAATTTATTCATAATCCCAAAGCTCGCTTTCTGTTCTCTGCCCATTTCATTATTGTTAAATCAAATGTTAAAGCCATTAATGAAACACATATTCCTAATACAAAGTTCTTACCTAGATCTGTTCCAGCTAAAGTTCTTTGCAACTCTTGCCCTAAATCTTGAGTGCCTATAAATGCTGCTATTATCACCATAAAAAATGCAAACATAATAGCCTGATTAAACCCTATCGCCATTGTTGGAAGCGCCAAAGGCAGCTGCACATTTAATAATTTCTGTTGGCGTGTTGCTCCCGCCATATCAGCAGCTTCGATCATTTCTTTTGGTACGGCTCGTAAGCCTTCAATTGTATAACGGGTAAGAGGAACGGTAGCAAAAATCAAAATCGAAAAGACCACAGCTACATCATTTACTCCAAATAGCATTATTGCGGGTATTAAATATATAAAGCTAGGGAANGTTTGAGCAGTATCACAAACTAACAAAATCCTCTTAGACCATTTATCGCTTCTTGAAGCAGAAATCCCCAATGGAATGCCAATAAGTGTAGATAAAATTACTGCAGAGAGTACTGCATAAAGTGTTATTACTGCCCGATCCCACCAACCTGTAAAAGCAACTATTGAAAAAAAGATAAAAGAATAAATCGCAGGTCTTTTTCCACCCAACCATAATGAAAAAGCTGTGATGAAAAGAATAAATGCTGGAGTCGGAATCCATAATAAAAAATTTCTAAATGGTATTAAAACCCAAACATTTAAAAACCATCTCAACCAGTTAGTAGTCGCTTGGATGGGATCAAGATCAAGGAACCCTTTTATCAAAACATCAATCTCTTTTCCCATAGAGAAATCTTGCTTCCTGGTTATATGATCTGCAACCTGAACAAATTGTGCAATTATGATAAAAAAGATAAAAGTTCCNATCCCACATAATAAAAATCCATTTTGCTTCCATAACGGTGTATTTTTTTCAAAATGTTCCGGTTGTTTTATAACCCAAGCTTTTGTGCATCTATCAAGCATGACAGCTAATAAAACTATTGTAACTCCTATTTCAAAACTTCGACCAAGCTTAAATGAATTCATCATTAATAATAATTTTGCCCCGAGCCCTGGCATCCCAATAAATGCTGTTAGTACTACCATCGCCAAGCAAAGCATTATAACTTGATTTACACCTACTAAAATNTCTGTTCTGGCTGCTGGTATATAAACATAGCGGAGCATTTGCCATTTAGACGAACCACTCATCTTTCCTGCTTCCACTACTTCTGGAGATACCTTTTTCAAACCTAAAGTGGTCATCAAAATCATTGGAGGTATAGCATAAACAATAGTTGCCACCGCTCCTGCTGTTGGGCCTACTTTAAAAAAAATTACCGCTGGTAATAAATACGTGAAAAAAGGTAACGTCTGAAGTACACTCAATATTGGCCTCAAAGCCTTATCAAACCAAGCGTATTTCCATGCAGCAACTCCCAAAGAAAGACCAATAAATGCTGCCATAGGTGCGGCAACAGTTAAAACAGATAACGTTTGCATTGCTAACTTCCATTGTCCAATCAGAGCTGTCCAAATAAAAGTCCCTCCTGCAAGTAACGCCATTCTCCACCCACCCAACCAATAACCAACTATTGCCGCTACAGCAGCTATTGCCGTCCAGGGTATTGGCCCCAAATGGGGCCAACGCCTTTTCCCAAATAGTAGGTTTCCAGTAATATCTAATAGCCACTCCAAACCAGCAGTTAAGGTACGTGTAAAATATAATAACCCTANATCATCTTTAACAAAATTGAAAAAACTACTTAACCAAACATCCCAAGTCAAAATTGCCCATTCTGGTATTCTAATTAAAAAATCAGGCAAAAAAGGTCTCAAAATCACAAGGCATAGAGCCAAAACTAAAATAATTTGGAGTATCGTGGATCTATCATTTCCAAAAATAAACCGCCTATTCTTGAAATAGTTAGATGTCATTACTCCGACCCCAAGAGTACTTCCAAGGCTTCTTTACGATACATTCCGCCAATCAATTTATCTCTGGTGTCAGAGTTATCTGAAACTGGGATGACTTCTCTATCATCATTAATTAGAGTCCTAGCAAGCTCTTTAATTGTAGAATTAGCTGAAACTGAGCTTCCAATCGGTTCAAAGCCCTCTATCTCCCTAACTAATGCCTTAGCCTTTACAACCACAGCCTTTTCCACATCATGAGTAAATTTTGCTACATATTCAGTTGCTGGATTTAATACAATTTGATCTGGCGTATCACATTGTTCGATAGCCCCATCTTTCATAATTGCTATCCTATCAGCCAACCTCAAAGCTTCATCAAAATCATGTGTTATAAAGACTATAGTTTTGCTTAATAANTCTTGTAGCCTTAAAAATTCATCCTGCATTTCTCGCCTTATTAAAGGATCTAAAGCACTGAAGGGTTCATCTAAAAACCAAATATCTGGTTCAATCGCTAATGAACGGGCAATACCAACCCTTTGCTGTTGGCCCCCAGATAGCTCTCTAGGAAAATATTCTTCTCGACCTTCAAGCCCTACTAACTTTATTACTTCTAAAGCTCTATCTCGCCGNGTGTGTTTGTCTTGCCCTCGCATTTCCAGAGGAAATGCAACATTTTCTAAANTTGTTCTATGCGGTAATAAACCAAATGACTGGAAAACCATGCCCATCTTATTACGGCGTAAATCAATTAATTCTTTTTCACTTAAGGACTGGATATCTTGNCCTTCTACCTCAACAATACCTCCAGTNATTTCGTGTAATCTGGAAAAACATCTTACCAAGGTTGATTTNCCTGATCCAGACAAACCCATTATAACCAACATTTCACCACGGTAAACTTCTACAGTGACATCCTTAACGCCTGCGATATAACCATCAGAGCTGATATCATCATAGGTATGNTTTTTAGGCATACTGGCAAGATACTCTTTTGGTTTATTACCAAATAACTTCCATACATTTTTACATGAAATTACTGGCGCTTCTGTTGTCATACTCTTCCTCAAATAATTCACTCCGCCCAATTTTTGGGCGGAGCTTTTAGATAATTCACATCTACTTAATGAGTCCACCCATGCCAGACATCTTTATTTGCGTCTAACCATGCTGCAGCGGCATCTTCTGGTTCCATATCATCAATATCTACCATTTTTGCCATTTCTGCAATTTGTGGGTTTGTNAATGATATTTTAGTTAAAGTGGCGTATGCTGAAGGCCATTTATCTTTCATTCCATCCCATGCAGCTTTCTTCAAANAACCTGTCGCAGGATTACCACAATCATATAAGGCCTCCTTGTTTGGCCCTTTTGTTGGATCTGTATCACATCCTGTTTCCCATTCTGGAAATTCAACAAATTCACCAGGCCAAACAGCTTCAGCAAAGTTTGGTGTCCAGTTAAACACAACTACTGGCTTTTTATCTTTTTCTGCAGCGCCAATTTCAGCCCATAAAGCTGCAGCAGAACCAGCATTGATAACTGTAAAGTTCATACCAAGGGCTTCCGCACGTTCTTGACCATGCTTCAACCAGTCAACTGGGCCATCAAGATAACGCCCTTTTGAACCGGTTTCCGCTGTTGCAAAAAGTTCAGCACAATCATTTAAAGCTTCCCAACTTGGCAATCCTGGACACGCATCTTTTGTCCACATNGGGTACCACCAATCTTCACGAGTTACGGCGTTATGATCTCCTGCATCATGTAAGCCACCTTTTTCAAGAGCTGCGCGGAAAGAAGCTCCAAAAGCACCTTCCCAAACCTCCAGCTCAAGAGTGACATCACCCATTCGAACTGACTCATAAACTGCTTGACTGTCAGTAGTAACGTATTCCACGTTATTTCCCATACTTTCAAAAATTTGACCAACAACATTGGACATTACAATTTGTGATGACCAGTTGTGGATAGGAATAACAATTGGATCGCTCGAGTCACCAGCGAATAGTGATGCTGGGCTCAACAATGTAGCTGCCGCTACGGTAGCAAGTATCTTTCTCATTTTCTTCTCCCTATTGCGATGTCTATCGACACCTATTTCGGTACTAATTTGTGGCAAAAGCCACTCTCCCCAAGAGTGCTACTTAACACTCTCTATTCAACTCGTTTGCAAATAGCTCTCGAGTGAATCGTCTAACGCCTCTGCCCATTTTGTATGATGAAGTGGCGCCATTGTTCCAGTCATTGGGCTGAGATGGCTATTGTCTCGAAAGCCCATAATATCTTTTTTCTTATTCTTTTTCCATTCGTAGAAAGCTTTATCTGCAGCCTTTATATCAAACGATGGATAATCTGTTTCAGAAATCAACTCTGCGGTATAAGCCCCCTGATAATCAATACACCCATAATCGTCTTCTAGAGCGTCTTCAGCTTCTATTCTATCAATCACATCCTGTTTCATTNTCTCAAAACTNGGTAATTTAATTCTATCCAGTATAATATCGCGAACGTACCAAGCTTGAGCATCAAACATATTAAAAGTGTACCACTGATCTTGCATGCCTAAATAAAAAACCTTTGGATTGTTGTTCCAAACAATTCCTTTATATAAATCAGCACTTGCCAAACGATTTGTTGTTTTTAGGCGAAGGTCATCAGGTAAATATGGAAAATGNTGTTTATATCCAGTACAGAGAATTATTGAGTCAACCCGNGTAGAGGTTCCATCAATAAAATGTGCAATNTCACCATCAACATACTCAAGCGCAGGCACCTCTTTCCAGTTGTCTGGCCAATNAAAACCCATTGGAGCNGTACGATGTGCCACNGTAACAGANTTACAACCATACTTCCAACATTGCGAACCAATATCCTCAGCTGAATAACTTGTACCTAAGATAAGNANNTCTTGATCTTTNAATTCTAAAGCATCACGAAAATCATGNGCNTGTAAAATTCTACCACCAAACTTCTCAAANCCNGGATAATAAGGTGTGTTAGGTGNNGAAAAATGACCTGAAGCGACTATTATATTATCAAAAATTTCAGTGCTTTCTGTATCAGTTTCAGAATTTCTAGCAGTTAATTCAAACCTACTAGTTGAAGCTTCAAAGCGAACGTCTCTTACATTTGAATTAAAACGTATTAATTCTCGTATTCCAGCTTTCTCAACTCGACCCTTTATATAATCAAACAAAACTTCTCTAGGTGGAAAGCTAGCTATTGGTTTACCAAAATGTTCGTCAAAAGTATAATCTGCAAACTCTAAGCCTTCTTTTGGTCCATTTGACCATAGATACCTATACATTGATCCATGACAGGAATCTCCCGTAGCATCAGTTCCTGTTCGCCATGTATAGTTCCATAAGCCTCCCCAATCAGATTGTTTTTCATAGCAAACAATTTCAGGGATTGTCGCACCCTTATCTTTTGCCGATTGAAAGGCTCTCAATTGCGCAAGTCCACATGGGCCNGCTCCTATTATTGCTATTCTCTTATTCATAAAAATCCTCTGTATAATTTATTATTATTTATTCAAGAATACCCCCTTGGGATATCAGGATTAGCCGTNGATGATTCCCAATCTGCTTCAAAACCTAAAACTTCAGTGTCAGGGTGCAAGGAAGGATTAAATAACTTATTATGCCACCAGGTAGCTTGGTATAATTGATGATGTTTGGATAATCGCCATACTTTACATTTCAATTCAAAAGATTGAGAGTAAGCCTCAAACTGCAAAATACAGCTCTTCTCTCCNTAAATTTTTGCTGCACCATATGAATTTGGCAAAAATGTTGCCGTTAAAATATCACTAAATGTTGCTGGTTTTTGATAATAAGCTTCTGCAAAAAATTTTAAGGCATCCTGACGTACCTGAGATGAATCATTGGTCTTTTTAGCCATGTGTTTCATTTCTGGGGTGACATCGTAGTCTGTTGATTTATTTATTAAGGTTATTATTTTCCCTAAGTTTTCTTTGGATTNAGAGAGTATTAGGCTGGGCATAATTGCGCTATCTGGCTTTCCTTCCATCTGCCTGATGGACATTTGACGAATTTGACATTGCCATTTCATGAATAAAGTTCTTCGGGGATGATTATCAATTGAGGAGCCCATAATTTTAGCAAGCGAGCTCATGCGACAATCCTTTTATTTTGGTTCTCTACTACAGTTTTAAATAACCGGTCATGCGATAAACTAGGTATTTTATTACGAGCGTNCAAAACTTCTTCTAAATCAATTGTTGCATGTATTATGCCAGGTTTAACACCACCATCTGCTATCACCTCTCCCCAGGGACTCACTACAAGGGAATGGCCGTATGCTTCACCACCACCTGGCACTTTTCCAGTTGAACATGGAGCGATAACAAAAACTCCATTTTCAATAGCTCTCGCCCTGTTCAAGATATGCCAATGAGCTTCGCCTGTTTTTTTTGTAAATGCNGANGGAATACATATTATTTCAGCTCCAGCTTTTGCTATATTTCTNTAAAGCTCTGGAAATCGTAAGTCATAACATATGGTATGCCCTATGTTACCATAAGGTGAGTTTATAATCATAGCTTTGTTTCCAGGCGAAACATAGGCGCTTTCACGAATAGCCTCTTGCGGATTCAATTGGATATCAAACATATGGATTTTATCATATCGCGATATAATTTCACCAAANCTATCTAATACAAACCCACGATTGAATATTTTCCCATTGTCAGCGGAGACCGCAATTGAACCAATCATAATCCAAACTTTATTTTCTTTGGCAAAACTTTGCATCTCTAATAAAAATTCATGTTCATTTTCGCGAGAACATGGTGGATTTAATTTTCCATTCTCTGAAATCAAACCAGCACAGTACTCTGGCAGGAATAGAAATTCAGCGCCACCTTTTATTGCCTCTTGAGCAAAAATCAATGCTTCTGATAACGCTTCCCGAATACTACTTTTTGGCTGTGTTTGAAGACAAGCTATGTTTAAGAGATTTGACATTTTAAAATTTCATATATGCCTTTCTTAAAGAGGAAAGTGGGTGACGATCAGACATTTGAAATTTCAATAAAAATTCTCTGGCCATCATATCTCGGTCTTGCTGATTATCTGGTAAATCCCAGTCCGATGGCACCCTTACCCATCCGTTTACATTTCGATCAAAAACTGCAGCATTTCCTTCTTCATATCCCATATGAACATCCTCTAACCAATTGAGGTCATCCCAACCCATAATTTCCATATACTTTTTTAAATAAGGCGTAATATGTTTATAATCAGGAACAAGATTAACATCATAACGATACCCGATATGCTGACCGATTTCCTGTTCTCGCTCAGACTCAAGACTTTTGGCGTCGTCCATAAATTGATTAACATCTTTAATCTCAGAGCCTCTATACTGTGTTCCAGCCATGATTTTCTCCTTATACTTATGATACAGAATCGATCATAATTTTTTTGATACTGGGTGCCATATCTTTCACCCCTAGTTAAACATTAAAGATGGTGATAGTCTTCCACACCAACAGTATGATTTGTTCCAGCCAACGGAACAGCTGCCATCGCTGAAGCCTCCATAGTTAAAGCGGCCAAATCCTCGGGTTCAAGGCTATGAAGATTTGTTTTCCCACATGCTCTAGCAAATAGTTGAGCCTCAATTGTAAGGGTATGTAAAAAATTATATACGCGCTCAGCTGCTTCATCAGGATCCAACCTCTTTCGTAACTCTGGATCTTGAGTGGCTACACCCACAGGACATCTACCCGTATGGCAATTATAACAATAACCAGGTTCAGCGCCAATTTCCTCTGGGTAATTTGCCTCTGGGATATCCTTATTGCAATTTAATGCCATCATTACCGAATGTCCTAAGGCTATGGCGTCAGCTCCAAGAGCTATTGCCTTTGCAACGTCCGCTCCATTTCTTATACCACCAGCATAAACCAAACTGATTTCGCCTCTTTTTCCAAGATCATCAATTGCCTTTCGAGCCTGCCTGATTGCTGCCATACCAGGAACCCCTGTGTCCTCTGTTGCTAAATGAGGCCCAGCACCAGTACCACCCTCCATGCCGTCTATATATATGCTGTCAGGATCACATTTTACCGCCATTCTAACATCATCATAAACTCGTGCAGCGCCTAATTTTAATTGAATAGGAATTTGCCAATCAGTTGCTTCTCTTATTTCTCTTATTTTTAGAGATAGATCATCTGGTCCCAACCAATCTGGATGCCTTGCAGGCGATCGCTGGTCAATTCCAGCAGGCAATGATCGCATTTCAGCCACTTGGTCAGTAACTTTCTGGCCCATTAGATGTCCACCAAGGCCAACTTTGCAACCCTGGCCAATAAAAAACTCTACTCCATCAGCTAATACTAAGTGATTAGGGTTAAATCCGTATCTTGATTGAATACACTGGTAAAACCATTTAGAACTATATCGCCTTTCATCAGGTATCATTCCACCCTCACCAGAGCAGGTAGCAGTTCCAGCCATAGTCGCACCGCGAGCCAATGCTGTTTTAGCCTCATATGATAAGGCGCCAAAACTCATACCAGTAACATAAACTGGTATGTCTAGAACCAATGGATTCTTGGCCCTAGGACCAATAATTGTTTTTGTTTCACATTTTTCTCGATACCCCTCAATCACAAATCTAGTCAAAGTGCCGGGCATAAATGTAAGATCATCCCAATGGGGGATCTTTTTAAACAGAGAGAAACCTCTCATTCTGTATCGGCCTAATTCAGATTTAATGTGAATATCATCCATTACATGGGGAGGAAAAATAAATGAATTGCCTAGCCTATATGGATCACGATCCAATGGTTTCTTTTTTGGCATATTACCGTCAGCCATAGTACTTCTCCTTGAATTATAAAATTAGCTTTTTTTCTGTTGGCTCTAAATTGTCGTAGTTCCACAACATCTTGCCTGCGACTATTTTTGTGAAATGATCTACACCCTTATCTGGCATCAAGCCATATTGAGTGAGTTTTCTGGTCAACCAGGCTTTATCTAAATCAGACAAGGGCTCTTCAATTGCATCAACCCCCAAAGACTGAATTTCGCCTCCTATATAGATGGTGCCATCATACATGCTATCGCCCAGATTCTTCCCAGCGTTCCCACAAACAACCATTCTCCCACGCTGCATCATAAAACCTGATAAAGCACCGGTATCTCCTCCAACAATAATTGATCCACCCTTCATATCTATTCCTGTTCGAGAGCCCACACTTCCTTTGCAAACAAGGTCACCACCTCGAATCGCTGCTCCAAAAGTAGATCCGGCATTTTTTTCAACAACTATGGTTCCAGACATCATGTTTTCACCACATGACCAACCAACTCGACCATTTATCCTAACATTAGGACCATCTATCAACCCAACTCCAAAATATCCCAGTGAGCCTTCAAAAATGAGATTTAGACGGTTTAATATACCAACACCAAGTGAATGCTTTCCTCTTGGATCTTTTATAACAATTGTGCCATAGCCTTGATCCATTAATGAACGGATTTCCGAATTAACCTCAGTTTCTGTCATATCACCAGTGTCAATTTCTGTACGTTTATTGTAGTCAACATCAGGTGCCCAAGGATATGTGAAACGCTCTTCTGCATCCTCATCAAATTCAATAAACATCGATCGACCTGTTAGCTGTTCAGTTCTCATTCCAAGAGCCGTTACTCGCTCTTCTTGAGATAACTTTTTTAACTCAGTACTGCTTAAGCTTGCCATACCCTAACCTCCTCATCATACGGATCATATGTATCAATTTCTTGTGGTAAAATTGCTCTTATTGCCACTTCTTCAGAGGCCATAGCAATCATATCTTCACTTTCATAAAGCACCAGAGGTTTAGCAGCCATGGTATCCTTGGCCATTCCTAATTGATCTTTTGTTGCTACCAAGTAAGTGAAAACTCCATCTATTTCTTCAATAGATTTTCGCAAACTATCCTCTAAAGACACGCCATTTGATAAATCATGAGCTACATACACTGCCAATAATTCACTATCACAATTCGATACAAATCTATGCCCTTTTCTCTCCATCATCCGTCGCATGATCCAGTAATTTGTAATCTGTCCATTATGGACAACACTCACATCGTTATATGGAAAGGCCCAATATGGATGCGCTGATTTAATATCAACATCAGACTCTGTAGCCATTCTAGTATGGCCAATGCCATGAGTTCCATTAAAGTTTTTCAAACCATACAGATCCGATACAACAGTTGCGTCACCAAGATCTTTTATCAACTCTAGACCACTACCCATTGACAATATTTCAACGCCCTCTGTTTCCTCAATATGTTCTGCCATAGTTCCTGTATCGCCCGTATGGCTCAATACATAACGAAGAGCATAAGGAGTAATAGTCTCTTTAGATTTAACTATCGCTCCATTTTCAGCTAATATTGAATCAACTTCTTTAATCCTGTTTTCTAATATTTGAGCCACTCCACGGCCCTTGCTCATGTCATCTGCTTCAGCAGCTTTTAACCTCATTATATAATCACCAGTTGAAGCGTCTCCATAAACAGCATACCCAGTCGAGTCGGGTCCTCGGTGTTTTAAAGCCTGAAGCATTGAGGTCATTTCACTCCCAACGTTCGAACTTTTACCGCGATGAATAAGTCCTGCAATTCCACACATTCTTGTGCCTTTCTTTTGAATTATTTATTGGACAAATAACCAATTGCCCGTTTGGTCTCGTTTAAGATTGAGCGTATGCTTTTACTTAAGGCAAACACTCCATATAAGTATCACTATCCCAGTCCGTAACAGTGGACATGAAACGTGCCCATTCATCAGACTTATATTCATGATAGAGCCTGTACATCTCACCGGGCATTCCGCGCTGAACCACCTCATCAGCTTCTAAAGCTTCTAAAGCTTCCCCTAATGACATAGGTAACTTTTTGACGTCTTTGCCCTCTTTTATAGCTTCATAAATATTTCTCTCTTCTGGTTGACCTGGATCAAGTTGATTTTCGATACCATCATCTGCAGCTGCTAATATTGTTGAGCCCATAATGTAGGGGTTTACCATTGAGTCTACAGATCGATACTCAAATCTCCCTGGAGCAGAAACTCTGAGACCAGTTGTTCGATTTTGAAAACCCCAGTCTGCAAAAACTGGCGCCCAAAAGCCTGTATCCCAAAGTCTTCTATATGAATTAACAGTTGAACAACCAATGGCTGTTAATGCCCTTAAATGATGGACAATTCCCCCAATCGCATCAAGCCCGGCTTTTTGGGGCATTTGTGGGTCAGATCCATCGGGCATAAATGTATTCTCGCCACCACCTACATACATATAATTGTCACGCATTCCCGGCAAATTTTCTGGATCATTACCACATTTCACAAATTTATCTTCGCCCCCATGCCACAAAGACATATTATGATGGCAACCAGAGGCAGACACGCCCATGAAAGGTTTTGTCATGAAACAAGCAAATATTCCATGCTCACGAGCAACCTGAGCACAAATTTGACGATATGTGGTTAATCTATCAGCATTGCGAAGAACATCATCGTACATCCAATTTAATTCTAATTGGCCAGGAGCATCCTCATGATCTCCTTGAATCATATCAAGACCCATTTTTCGAGTATATTCCATTACCTTCATCGTAACAGGTCGTAAGCTTTCAAACTGATCAATATGGTAGCAATAAGGTTTTGAAAACCCATCATTTGGCTTTCCATTTTCATCGAATTTTAACCACATCATTTCAGGTTCAGTTCCTACACGAAGACTCAAACCATTATGTTTTTTCTTAAATTCTTCATGTAACCTTCTAAGGTTACCTCTTCCATCAGCGGTTAGAAAGCCACCTGGGTTTACTTTTTCCTCTCTATTCCGAAACAAAGTGCAATAAAATCTACCTATTCTCTTATCCCAAGGTAATTGCATGAATGTTTCAGGCTCAGGGATCCCAACCAATTCAGCAGATTCTGGACCATAGCCTATATAATTATCAGACCTATCAGTGAAAAGATTTACAGTTGCTCCATATACTAATTGAAAACCTTTTTGAGCGATATTTTCCCAATGATCAGCCGGAATACCTTTACCCATAATTTTACCAGTAATTGAAACAAATTGTAGGTATAAATATTCTATACCCAACTCATCTATCATCTTACGAACTTCTTTAATTTTGTCGTTACGCCCTTCCGCCTCAACAAACTTTTCTAGATCCATCTCTGCCACTTTTCTTAACTCCCTATTAATCTGTTAAATATGACAACTCTACGTCGTCTTAATTTTTGATTTTCAGTAAATAAAATCGTGTAAATTTTTAGCTATCTCCCCAAGCTAACGAATCCGCAAACGATTATTTGCAAACTTAGCCACAAAAAGTGTGAATTAACCTGGAAAAATAATCAACCTTTTATGTGCCAATTAAACAAAATTAATTGACATTTACTATTTTTTGGTACATAATTGGACCAAATATAGGTAAGAAAAATGACAATCATAACCAAATCAAAACTCAACTCCACAGATATTGCCTCACAATTAAGACGGGAAATAAATAGCGGAACCCTTCAAAGATTCGAAAGATTCCCTCCAGAGCGCTCTTTAGCATCGAATTATAATGTCTCACGCGGAACCATTAGAGCAGCTATTAATAGGCTCGAAAACGAAGGCCTGGTAGAAACCAGAGCTGGAAGTGGCACTTATATTTCTAAAAAAGTTTCTGGGGAAAATAGCAGCGTTATTCAAAATGCAAGACCTTTAGAATTAGTAGATGCTAGATTTGCGTTAGAACCACATATCTGCAGGTTAGCTGTTTTACACGGAAGACATAAAGACTTTGAAAAACTTGAAAGTTACTTGGAAGAGATGGAAAAAGACTCTGACAACCCAATTATATTTGGAGATGCTGACACTGCTTTTCATCGAGCTTTAGCTGAAAGTACTGGAAATAGTCTTTTGATATGGATGATAGAACAAATAACTTCAGTCCGAAATCAAGACGAATGGTCTAGAATGCGGAACTTAACTTTAAATGAAAGTATTATAAAAAAATATAATACTCAGCATCGTAATACCCTTATTGCAATTAGGGCAAGAGAACCCGAAAACGCCGCAAAAATGATGCGGGAGCATCTTCAAACAGCTCGCCTGTCACTAACAATAGCTGCCGATGCATAGTTTCAATTAAAAATTAAAAAGTTATCTTGGCGATCGCTTTGCTAAAATTCTTTGAAGTGTTCGCCTGTGCATGTTTAATCTTCTAGCAGTTTCACTCACATTTCGATCACACAGCTCATAAACTCTCTGAATATGCTCCCACCTTACTCTGTCAGCACTCATTGGATTTTGTGGTGCTGGAGGCCGATCATCATCATGAGCTAATAATGCTGAAGTGACATCATTAGCATCTGCTGGTTTTGCCAAGTAATCAATTGCGCCTATCTTCACTGCTGCGACCGCAGTAGTAATAGCACCATAGCCTGTCAATATGACTATTCTGCTCTCTGGTCTTTTAGACCTAATAACTTCAACTACTTCTAAACCATTTCCATCCTCTAATCTGAGATCAACCACTGCATATTTAGGTGGTCTCACCGTAGCAATCGCTTTACCAGCTGCTACCGATCCAGCCATCTCGACGGTAAAACCTCTTTTTTCCATAGCTCTGCCAAGACGTTTTAAAAACGGCTCGTCATCATCAACTAGAAGAATTGATGGATCGCTTCCTATTTCTCGAAGTGTGCGCTCAGCCATTTATATTATCCTGCCTTTTTTTGATATAATAGTGCTATCGATATGATCGGTCAAATTGATGGTTATCATTTTATAAAGCAACTTACTTTTTCTGCCAACTGTTCTGCGGTCAACTCACGTCTAAAAAAGTCTACAAAACCAATTTCTGGTAAAACTAGATAAGTAAAAGCTGTATGATCTACAAGATAGTTCTCAGAGTCATCAGTATTTTGTTTCTTGAAATAAACTCTATACTTTTTTGCAACTTTTTTAATTTCATCTATTGAGCCGGTTAAGCCAACCATTTTGGGGTGCATGTAATCTGTAAATTGTTTTAATACTTCCGGAGTATCTCTGACTGGATCAAATGTTATAAATATTGGAGTAACATCATAACCAGCTTCTTCTAACAGAGTTACTGCTTCAGCATTTCTATATGTATCCAACGGACAAATGTCAGGGCAAAAAGTGTAACCAAAATATATCAAAGATGGCCGTTTTATCACATCTATGTCAGTTACCACAATTCCATCTTCATTTATCAATGAAAAAGAACCCCCTATATTACCTGCTACTTGACCAGCCCTACATTTTGAAAAACCATTACCATTGTTATTGAAAAATATAATGTACACCGATGCGCTAATTAAAAACACAGCGATACATACAGCACCTATGATTAAATAAAAAAATTTCAAAATTATCCTCTAATTATTCACATTGATTGAACAAACATACCCATGTATTCAATACATGAAATTCTTATTGCGACAAGAAGGCTTATCAATGTCTGATAATTCAGTTCATTTTTTTAACCCAGATGCACGTTCTGAATGGGTTCGTCTGCGAACATTAATTCTTTTAAGATGGATGGCTATAATTGGTCAGGCCGCTGCTGTATTGGTTGCAGTGTATTTTTTAGCCTTAGATATTTCTATTATCACCTGCTTTGTCATTATTGCCACTTCAGTATTGGCTAATATTATCGCAATAACCCAATATCCTGAAAATAAGAGACTAAGTGATAAAGAAGCGATGTTTACCCTTCTTTTTGACCTCGCTCAGTTAATATTGTTATTATTTTTTACTGGAGGTTTAAATAACCCTTTTGCTCTTTTAATATTAGCTCCTGTGACTATCTCAGCCACTACCTTAAGACTACGTTCAACACTGATATTGGCAATTAGTGCAGTGATATTAGTAACTCTCGTTACTAGATTTCACTTACCATTAAAGGGTTTTGATGGAACAATTTATCAGCTTCCATTATTATTTATAGTGGGCTTTTGGAATGCGTTGATAATTGGTATTATCTTCTTGGCTTCTTATGCTCGTCGAGTAAGTGTTGAATCCCATTCAATGAATCAAGCACTACTTGCAACACAGATGGCTTTAGATCGTGAGCAGAAGCTTACTGACTTAGGAGGCGTTGTGGCAGCAGCAGCTCATGAGCTGGGAAGCCCTCTAGCAACCATTAAACTAGTCAGTACCGAACTCGAAGACGAACTAAAGAAAATGCCAGAACTAAAGGAGGATGCTGCATTAATTCGAGAGCAAGCAAATCGTTGCCATGATATTCTCAAAAGTATGGGCAGTTCTGGAAAGGATGATTTGCACCTAAAACAAACCCCAATATCAGAATTAGTTAGGCAGGCGGCTGAACCACACGCCGACCGAGGAAAAAAAATAAATTTTACTGTTTTTAGTGATGAACATGATGAAACATCAAATGATGAGCCAATTGTAGCAAGATCCCCACAGATCATTCATGGGTTAAGAAACTTAATACAAAATGCGGTTGATTTTGCCACAGAAAATGTTTGGATTGACTTAAATTGGTCAGAGTCAAAAATTATAATAAGAGTTGCCGATGATGGAAATGGATTTCCTGCTGATATGCTCGGTAGAATGGGTGAACCATTTATTAAAAGACGAAACTACTCATCTGCAATGGAAATTAGACCTGAATATGAAGGTATGGGGTTAGGAGTTTTTATCGCAAAAACACTTTTAGAAAGGTCAGGCGCGTCGCTATCTTTTTCAAATAATCATAAAGCACCAAATTTGGATGAAATTGTTTATAGTGGAGCGTTAGTGGAGGTGTCTTGGCCAAGTAACAGAATATCGTTAGAAAAAAATAATATATATGCCCCGCTTGGGGAAAATAAATTAATTAAATAATTGTTTCTAAATACCTTATAAATTTACTAAACGATATTTATACATAAACTGATTTAAAAAATAAATTTTCAGTAAGCAACAAAAGGGAATTAAAAAATAATAAAAATATGCGTATCAAATGAAGATCAAATGCGAGAATTGGCATATTCTTTAGCGCCATGTTTACCACAAAGAGGGGCCTTATTGATTAAAGGACCACTTGGAGCAGGTAAAACCTGCTTTTGCAGGCATTTGATACAGGCAAAACAGGTACTAGAAATTAATCATTATGAGGATGTGCCTTCGCCTACATTTACACTGATACAGACTTATCAGTTTGATAATTCAGAAATCTGGCATTGTGACTTATATCGAATAAATAAAAGTGGAGAGCTGTCTGAGTTAGGTCTAGAAGAAGGGTTTGAAAATGCGCTATGCCTTGTTGAGTGGCCTGAAAAGCTAGATGATGCAAAAATCAATGGGCTTGCAAATATTCAAATTATTACCAACTCTAATCCTGACGAAAGAGAACTTATTTTTCATAGTTTAAGCCCAAGATGGAAAAAGTTCTCAAATGTATTTGAGAGTATAAAATTTTGATAAGGCCTGAAAAGATAGAACGGTTTTTAAGACATCATGGGTGGGATGATGCTAAAACTGAAAAAATTAATAGTGATGCATCAAATAGGAAATATACTAGACTGTTTAAGAAACAAAATACTTCAATTTTAATGGACTCTGATCCTACAACTAATGAATCAATCGAAAATTTTATTTATTTTACAAACCAGTTAAGAAAACAGAAGTTTTCTGCTCCAAAAATTTATGGTCAAGACATTTGTAATGGACTTCTTCTACTAGAAGATCTTGGATCAGATTCTTTCGCAAATATTTTAAAATCCAAACCCCATTTAGAAAATCATATTTATCAAGAAGCCATAAATCAATTAATTGAGATACGAAAAAATAAAATACCCCACCTCACAAGAAAATACGATCTTAAAATACTACTTCAAGAGGCAGTTTTATTTTCAGAATGGTACTTATCACCACTTAGAGCCTCATATGAATCTAGTCACCTTTTAAAAATTTTAAGAGTTTCTCTGCAAGAAACATTGAAACAAGATACAACTCTAGTTTTAAGGGATTATCACGCTGAAAACCTTATGTGGCTTCCAGATCGTAGAAATAATAGAAGAGTGGGTTTGTTAGATTACCAGGACGCATTGGCTGGAAATCCAGCCTATGACATAGCATCATTATTAAAAGATGCGAGGAGGGAAGTCCCAAAAAAATTACAAGAAGAACTAATAAAATATTTTCTTAAAAAAACAAATTTAGATCATGCTGTTTTTTCAAGAGACTATTCAATTTTAAGTGCACAAAGGAATTTGAAAATAATTGGTATTTTTTCACGGCTAAGCATTCGAGACAATAAATCTGGTTATCTAGATCTAATACCAAGGGTCTGGAAAAACTTACAAGATGACCTGAAACATCCAAGCCTTAATGAACTATCAGAATTTATCAAAAGCAATTCACCTCAACCCACGCTAGAAAACCTGGGAAAATTATTTAAAGCATGACAGAGACTATAGATACAGTTCTAATTTTCGCCGCAGGTTTTGGCACAAGAATGCTACCATTGACCGCTACAAAACCCAAGCCACTAATTTTAGTAAGTGGCAAGACATTATTAGATCATTCAATAGATTTAGCTATAAACGGACATGTAAACCATATTTTTATCAATACTCATTACCTGTCAAAGCAAATTGAAAAACATTTAGAAACTTATAAAAATGTTCACATAAAATTTGAGAGTCCTCACATTCTTGATACTGGGGGTGGATTAAAAGCCATTTCTCCAAATCTAAAAAAGTCTCCAATATTTACATCAAATGTTGATTGCATATGGAAAGGTTGTAACCCTTTTAAAATACTGCGCCAACATTGGTCTGCAGAAAAGATGGATGCATTGCTACTGCTAATACCAATAAAAAATAGCGTTGGGTATTCTGGAAGAGGGGATTTCAAAATAAATGATGCTGGACTGGTAGGACGCGATATAGAGTCTAGCCTTGTATATTCTGGGATTCAAATCATTAAACATGAGATATGTTTAGACAATAAAAAGAAAATATTTTCACTTAATGAGATTTGGGACACTCTCATTAAAAAAGAAAAATTATATGGTGTCCTTTACGATGGAGTATGGGCAGATGTTGGAACTTCAGAAAACATAAAACTAGCTGAGGATATAATAAATACAAAACTATGATTAATAATCAAAATAAACCTACAATATTTGGAATAAGTATAGGAAAAAGTTTTTCAGACTGTTTTGTGGAAGGGTTTGTTAAAAGATTTTCAGACTACGAACAACAATACATTTCAAACATTACATTATATGTAAATACAAACAAAATGTCTGAAAATATAAAAGACAGCTTTTTAAGAATTTCACCAGGGTTTTTACCAAAAATATATAATGTCTCTGATCTTCGACATCTCGCCATTGAGGCTAGCTTACCAGAGCTATCAAACCCTTTAGAAGAACAGCTAGAGTTAAACGATTTAATAAAAGTTTATTTAAAAAAATTAACTGCCCCTGCATCTATATCTTCTTCATTCGATCTAGCTTATGAACTCATTGATTTAAGAAATGAAATGTATTCAGAAAATGTTTCGCCTCAGAAAATAAAAAGCCTTTCACAGGATAGCGCCTCATTACACTGGCAGCAGACTTTGAAGTTTATTAACATAATTTTTGAGTACTGGAACAAGGCTACCAGTAAAGCAAGTATTGAATCTATAAATTCAAAAGTACTAAAAGTCTTAAGAACGAAATGGCAAACGCATCCGCCAAAATATCCAATAATAATTGCTGGATCCACAGGATCACGAGGCACAACAAAAGTATTGATGGAGTTAGTAGCCAAACAAAGAGTTGGTTACGTCGTGCTGCCTGGATATGACTTTAATCAAACAAAAAAAGTTTGGGATATTTTTAAAGGTTTTGAAAACTTTGAGGATCATCCACAATACCGATATTATAAATTAATTAACGCGCTAAAACTAAAACCAGAAAATGTAAAAAGCTGGAATAATTCCGAACCCAATACTTCGTTAAGAAACAAATTTATCTCTCTAGCTTTAAGACCAGCTCCTGTAACAGACCAATGGTTAGAAGAAGGTCCAAAATTAAAGAATCTAAGATCTTTCTCAGACGGCTTATCCTTAATAGAAGCTTCAACACTGCGTGAAGAAGCTGGCGCTATTTCTCTCTGCATCCGAAAAGCAGTTGAAGATAATAAATCCGTATCTTTGATAACTACTGATCAGGACTTAAAACGCCTTGTAAAAGCAGCATTAGGTAGGTGGAATTTAATTCCTGATGATAGTTCTGGCAAAAGTTTATCTTCATCTCCTACTGGAATATTTTTAAGACAAGTTGCAAATATTTTTGGCCAAGACTTAACACCAGAAAATCTTATACCACTGCTAAAGAATCCATTAACGAATACTGGTGCCAAGCTGCGAGGAGAGCACCTTTCTAATGTTAGAGAGATAGAATTTAAGTTGAGGCGTGAGGGAAACAGTTATGTTTCAGTTCTTGAGTTTTTGAAAAATGAAACATTTGACGAGCAAGAAAATGATAAATACCCATGGATAGAGTGGTTTAGCAAAGCACTTAAGGATGTTGAAAGTTTCAAAACTGCACCACTTAATGTTTTCGTAGAAAACTTAATAATGCTGAGTGAAGATCTTTCAAATGGCCCAACTGACAAAGATGGAGTCTTATGGGAACATAACAGTGGTATAATGGCAAAAAAAGTACTCTCAGAACTTATTTCGGTGGGAAAAAATATAAAAAATATATCTTGTTTTGAGTTTAGAACAATTCTCACTTCAGTTCTTAATCGTGAAAAAGTTCGGGAAACTGTTACTGCCCACCCATTGATAAAAATTTGGGGAACGATAGATGCTCGTACATCTACTACTAATGTCACAATTCTTGGTGGAATGAATGAAGGTATCTGGCCAAAATTACCTAAATTAGACCCTTGGTTAAGCCGATCCATGAGAAAAGAAGCTGGATTATTGTCACCTGAGAGAAATATTGGTTTGTTAGCCCATGATTTCCAGCAAGGTATTTCAGGTGATGAAGTTATTATTTCCAGAAGTTTAAGAATTAACGATACACCAGCCATACCCTCAAGGTGGTTAAATAGAATTACAAATCTACTTAAAGGATTGGGAGAAGATGGTGCAAATGCACTATCTACTATAAAAACTGCAGGGGATTTTTGGATCGATTTGCTTAAAAAAATAGAGGCACCAATAGATATGGTTGCACCGTCAGTACGCCCATCTCCTATCCCACCATTAAGTGCTATGCCAAAAAAATTATCAGTAACTCAGATTGAAACTCTGATTAGAGATCCATATTCAATTTATGCTCGTCACATACTACAATTGAAAGAGCTTCAACCCCTAAAAAAACAAGCTACTCCATTATTAAAAGGCAACATAATTCATAAAATACTTTTGCAATACTCAGAGCAAACAAAAAACGACAAAATATTGAGCAATTCGAAAGTTTTAGAAATTTTAATCGAAAAGATCTTTGATAAAGAAGTGCCATGGCCGGCTATTAGAGTAATTTGGAAAGAACAATTCAAAAAAATTGCTCCATTATTTTTAGAATCTGAACGCATTCGAAGAACTCAAGCAAAGCCTCTATTCTTTGAACATCCCGGATTAATATATTTTACAGAGATTGATTTCTCCCTTTCAGCTATTGCCGATAGAATAGACGAGAAAGAGTCAAACGAGCTGGTAATATACGATTATAAATCGGGCAAAACACCAACCTTAAAACAAATTAATTCGTTTCATAAACAGCTCCTGCTAGAGGCCATAATTGCTAACAGAGGAGGATTTAAGAATATTCCCCCAAAACATGTATCATTAATCAATTATATTAGCATGAGCAGCAAACATAACAATGTTCTAAAAACATTATCACCTGAAGAAATAAAAAATACCGAAAATGAATTTTTGAACCTTATCAAGTGTTATAAAGAGGAAAAAATGGGCTTTACTGCTAGGCTCAGAATGGAAAAAGTTAGCTTTACCTCGAATTATGATCATCTCTCCCGATATGGTGAATGGGATGAGACCAGCACTCCAGTAAAACAGATATTAGAATGACAGCAGTTTCAAACGCAAACATGGCTCAAATAAAAGCTGCTCAGCCTAGTAGCTCAACATGGGTGTCTGCAAACGCAGGATCTGGAAAAACTAAGGTATTGATTGATAGAGTCACAAGATTACTATTAAATCAAACGCTGCCACAACATATTCTTTGCCTAACTTACACTAAAGCCGCAGCATCGCATATGCAAAATAAACTCTTTGAAAGGCTTGGTGCATGGTCAATGCTATCTGATCAACACCTATTGATTGAGTTAAAAACATTAGGAGAAGAAGGCCAAAAACTAAATTTGGAAAAACTTATACAAGCTAGGCAACTTTTTGCCAGGGCCTTGGATGCTCCTGGCGGGTTAAAAATTCAAACCATACACTCTTTTTGCGCCTCAATATTAAGGCGTTTTCCATTAGAAGCGGGGATATCTCCCCATTTTATAGAATTGGATGAACGAAATATCAAACTTTTGCAGCAAGAAGTTTTGGATGATATGGCTATAAATGATATTTCTGGAATATTTTCTGAAGCATCGTTTTTATTACAAACTCATGAAACAAACTCATTTCTTGATGAGATAGCGAAATATCGTGATCTATTTAATAAAACTTACAATAAGGAAGAGATTTATAAATGTTTTGAACTAAAATCAGATTTAAATTTAAAGAAAATAATTGAAACTGGGTTTTTAAAATACGATTTTTCTACAATAGAATCTTCAATAGAATATTTAGCCTCAGGGAGTTCTAACGACATTAAGATCGCCGATAAGCTAAAACTTCTGAATTTAAAATATATTGATATTAATTTACTATTGAAGCTTTCAGAAGTTTTTTTAGTTAACAATGACTCAGAGGTTCCTTTTCGAGAAAGGTCATTTCCAACCGTAGAAACAATAAAAAGAGCTGACGGTGGCTTAAATAAATTTATAGAATTCAAAAGTAAGTTTTGTCTTGATTTAAGAAATGCTAAAATTTTGTATCAAAATTTTTTAGCCGCAAATAGCACGATAATAATTCACAATTTTGCAAATGCGTACTTAAAAAAGTACTCCCAACTAAAATCCAACAAAGGTTACCTGGATTTTGATGATCAAATTCTACTGGTAAAAAAGTTGCTTTCTAAAAGTAGCATGGCCCAATGGGTAATGTATAAGCTTGATGGCGGTATTGAACATATTTTAATAGATGAAGCACAAGATACGAGTCCGGACCAATGGGATGTGATAAAATTGCTGACAGAAGAATTCAATACCATTGAACTAAAAACAGACAAGCCACGGACTATTTTTGCTGTTGGTGATGAAAAGCAATCTATTTACTCATTCCAGGGTGCCGACCCTTTTGCTTTTGAGAAAATGAAACAATATTTTTCTAAAAAACTAATTGAGGCTAATGAAGTTTTATCTGAACAAAATTTATTATATTCATTTAGATCAGCGCCAACGATATTAGAACTTGTAGATAAAACACTTAAGCAAGACGCATTATCACTAAACTTAATCAACAAACATATAGCATTTAAAGACAATCTGCCTGGTCGCGTAGATCTTTGGCCTTTTATTGAATCTGAAAAAACGGCTGAAACATCTCCATGGTTTCAACCTATTGATTCTATAAAACCAAATGACCCTAATATTATATTAGCAAAAAAAATAGCTAACGAAATAAAAACAATTTTAGCAAAAAAACAGGTTATCGAATCTGCAGGCGAGGTGCGAGAGATTCAGCCTAGAGATTTTTTAATTCTTTTGAGGAGCAGGAAATCTTTATTCCACGCTATAATCAAGGAGCTTAAGAGTAGTGGTTTGCCTGTGGCAGGAGCAGATAGATTAAACATCACAGCAGAATTAGCTGTGAAAGATTTGTTGTCATTACTACATTTTTTATTAACCCCAGATGATGATCTAAACTTAGCTGCTCTTTTGAAATCTCCACTATGTAGCATATCAGAACAACATTTATATCATCTAGCACAAAACCGAAAAGGTTCATTATGGCAATCATTAATAAAAGCATCCAATGAACATCAAAATATTTTGAATTTCTTAATCGACATGAGAAATAATTTAGACTTTTGCCGGCCTTTTGAGTTGTTAGAGCTCGCATTAATTAAACACCAAAAACGGCTCGATTTAACAGCTAAGCTAGGTTTAGAGGCTGAAGAGGGCATTAATGCTCTATTAGATCAAGCACTGAACTTTGAAACACAAAATATTCCTGACTTAACCTCCTTTTTAATATGGATGGAGGGTGATGACATTTTCGTTAAAAGGGAATTGGAAACAGAAAGCTCAAATATTCGAGTTATGACTATTCACGGAGCAAAAGGCTTGGAGTCTCCAATAGTTATTTTGCCTGATACAGCAAGTAAAGCCAATAAAAATCATTCAAGGATTGTAAAGCTAAATGATAGTATAATCGCGATGCGAGAAACCAAAGACAATCAATCAAGCATACTTAAAAGCTCAATTGAAAGATCAAATATCCTTCAAAGGCAAGAAGAATCGCGTCTGCTATACGTAGCTATGACTCGTGCCGAAAGTTGGTTGATAATATGTGGAGCCGGTAAGCGTAGTAAGAACTCCGACTGTTGGTACGATACCATCGAAAACGGAATGAAGTCTTTTTCCAAAAAAACAGATTCTAAATCCGATGAATTAGGATTGACTATTAAAAGCGCAAATTGGATTACATCTTCTCACAAAAATACAAAAGTAATAGAACCAATTAAATTTGAAATTCCACCTTGGGTCGAAAAACCAAAAAGAAAAACTGATCAAACTCTAAAAAAAATTACGCCATCACAACTAACAGGTTCTAGACATTTAAAAGGATCAACAAGAGATAATGAAAATAATACCAAAGCTCTTGGCTCTCAAATTCATATGCTAATCGAGTGTTTGCCTCAATTCACACCTCAATCTTGGGAAGAAATTGGTCATAATATTTTAAAAAATAGTGGTTTTGAAAATTTCGAAAGTAGGAAAAATGCTATCAAGACCTCTATCAAAATTCTTACTGATGACAATCTAAAATTTATCTTTAATTCCAATTCGGTTGCAGAGGTTCCGTTCCAAATAAAAATTCCAGAAGTAAGCAACACCGTATTCTCAGGTGTAATTGATCGTATAATTAATTATGAAGAAAGTGTATTAGCAATTGATTTTAAATCAAATTTTCTAGTGCCCAAATTGGTTTCAGAAGTTCCTGATGGTATCCTTCAACAAATGGCAGTTTATTTTAGATCTTTAGAAATACTTTACCCCGAAAAAAAGGTCGACATTGCCATTTTGTGGACTGAGACATCAAATCTTATGTTTCTGGATAATGCAACCTTAAGGAATTCTTTACAATCAGTCCTTAACACTTGACGTTTTTGTTCTCGATTCTTAGTTATATAGAAAAGGAAAAGGATTTTTGAAATGGCCACCATATCAGTTACAGACGAAACATTTGAGTCAGAGGTAAAACAATCTGTGACTCCTGTCGTAGTAGATTTTTGGGCTGAATGGTGCGGACCTTGCAAAATGATTGGCCCATCTTTGGAAGAACTATCAGAAGAGTATGGAGAGAAAGTAAAAATTGTTAAAGTAAACGTTGATGAAAATCCAAACTCTCCATCACAATTAGGGGTTCGAGGCATCCCAGCATTATTTTTGTTCAAGGATGGTGCAGTAGTGTCAAATAAAACAGGTGCTGCTCCAAAGGCAGCTCTCAAAGACTGGATAGATAGTTCAATTTAAAGCTTTTTTACGCATTATCTTGGAGTATTTTACCAGCTAAAAACAGCGAACCACAAATAATAATCCTACTATTTGGATGGGCTTTAATTATTTGTAGGATCGCATCTGAAACTTTTTGAGTCTTAAATGCTGAAAAACCAATTTCCCTAGCTTGATTAACAATAGTTTCTGCTGAATT
>NYTF01000073.1 GCA_002683355.1 Paracoccaceae bacterium
ATATATTATTCACAATAGTAAACTTATCTAGAAAATTAAAAGTAGATCCAGAAAAGGCTCTTAACAGGACCAATGAAAAATTTAGATATCGCTTAAATGGAATTGAAGACGAGCTAATTAAGTTAGGAAAATCGGTTAAAGAAATTGATCCAGATCTCTTAGAAACTTTATGGGAGGCGCAAAAAAACTGACAAAAATCAGTAAGCACTTTTCGGTTGAACTCTTGATCTAATTGGTTTCTTTTATACAAATGGCAAAAAAAATTATTATAGACACAGATCCAGGTCAAGATGATGCTGTCGCAATTTTATTAGCTTTGGCAAGCCCTGAGTTAGATATCGTTGGAATNACAACAGTTGCTGGAAATGTTCCTTTAGCGCTAACNACTCGAAATGCTTTAATAATTACTGAATTAGCAGAAAGGCAGGATATTGGTGTATATGCCGGCTGTGATGCGCCCATATCAAGGCCCTTAGTAACAGCAGAGCATGTACATGGATCGACAGGATTAGATGGTCCAAAATTAATAAACCCAAGTACTACAGAAAATAAAGAACATGGTGTTGATTTTATTATTAAGACTTTGAGAGACAATCCCGCCCAGACAATAACGTTATGCCCCTTAGGGCCGTTAACAAATATTGCTACCGCATTTAAAAAAGCACCAGATGTTATTAAAAAAGTNAANCAAATTGTTTTAATGGGTGGTGCTTACTTTGAGGTTGGGAACATCACNCCAGCAGCAGAGTTCAATATATTTGTNGATCCAGAAGCCGCATCTTTAGTCTTTNATTTAAACTTAGATATTGTNGTTATGCCTCTTGATGTAACTCACAAAGCCCTGACGACATCAGAGAGAATCCAAAAATTTAGAAATTTAAATACTAAATGTGGAAACTTTGTTGCTGAAATGACAGCCTTTTTTGAACGTTTTGACAAAGACAANTATGGAACAGAAGGAGCGCCTCTTCATGATCCATGCGTAATAGCTTATTTACTGAATCCAGATATATTTACAGGACGNTACATTAATGTCGAAATTGANACCAAATCAGAACTCACACTTGGGATGACTGTTGCAGATTGGTGGGGAGTAACTGATCGCAANAAAAATGCATTATTCATAGGACACATCGACTCAGATAAATTTTATAATATGTTAATCGATAGGATCGCAAAATTACCCTGATTTTTTTTTTCCAATTAATTAATATTATTCCTNCTGAAACTAAGAAAAGCGAACCAACAATAGTAATNCCNATANTTTCACCTAGTACCAACCAGCCAAAAATCACACCAAAAACTGGTGCGAGAAAACTAAAGCTAGCCATGTCACTTGCTGGATAAATAGATAAAACCCAAAACCACAATACAAAACCGATGGAAACGATTCCAATAACTTGAAATCCAAACAGAAAAATATGTAAGAGCTGCAAATCTCTTATGAATGGCCCAAAGAAAAAGGCGACAGGAATCAAAATAAATGGAGAAACAGCTANCTGATAAATCAGCTGCATTTCTGGCGTTGACTTGCNAAGATTTGAGAGTCTTGCAAANAGCACAATTCCTGCCCAAAGAATAGAGCCAATTATGCACATAAGATCTCCCAAAAGGGCATATCCACCAGAAATATTATCACTTAATGCCCATGCTAAGCCANCTACCGCACATAAGAGGCCTAATATACGGATAAAAGTTATTTTCTCATTTGGAATTAGAAAATGTGCCACAATTGTTAACCACACTGGCATAGAGTAAAACATGATACTAGCTCGACCAACAGTCGTGTAGTCCAAAGCTAGAAATAAAAGCACAAATTCCAAACCAAAGAATATACCAGTGATAATACCAGGCTTTAATGATCCATCAGTAATATTAATCTTATTTCCACGAATGGCTGCGTACAGAAATACAATTACAAAGGCAAATACCGATCGCATACCTGCCTGAAAGACCGGTTGTAAACCATCATTTACTATTTTTATCAGCACTTGATTAAGGCCAATTAGTGCTGAGAAGACAATGAGCGACGCAGCCCCTAATGTGTCAATTTTATCTTTCCGTTTCATCAAATCATTCGATGCTCAGAAAACAATAGTGTCAAGTAAATTGATAACATTGAAAAAATAATTTAAGATATATTTTTAATTTAAATTAACTCTTTCCTAATATAGTGGAATGTACATGACCCTAATTCAAGTAATTAGNACATTAATAGTTTTAGCGGGCGTCTTTGGCGTGATTAATTACCTTTTTTTNAAATTACCATCAACAATTGGAATTTTAATTGTCGCCCTTCTCGCCTCCATAAGTTTAATGGTTGTCAATTATTTAAAACCAGAGCTAGAAATTTCAAAAGATTTTATCTTNTTTGTAAATAATATTGAATTTTCCAAAGCTCTTTTAGAAGGCATGTTAGGTCTGCTACTTTTTGCGGGGGCGCTACATATCAAAGTAAACGACTTAAGATTACAAATTTTTCCNATTTTCCTAATGGCTACCTTTGGTGTTTTATTATCAACAATAATCATAGGATTTGGGTTCAGTTTGTTCACTGGNCTCCCCTTGATTTTAGCTTTAATTTTTGGAGCATTAATCTCTCCAACAGATCCAGTTGCCGTAATAGGAATACTGAAACAAGCAAAACTTTCAAAAGGCTTAGAAACTAAAATAGCAGGAGAAAGCTTATTTAATGATGGAGTTGGATACGTTATCTTTCTTCTACTTGTGGGGATAGCATTTTCCACAAATGATCATGTNAGTCCAACTGCATACAACATATTGACTCTTTTCTTNACTGAAGTTTTAGGCGGAGCACTTATGGGTGCGTTACTAGGCTATATTACGTTTTGGATAATGAAACGGATAGATGACTACCCTTTAGAAGTATTGTTAACNCTTGGCCTAGCTTTGGGAGGTTATCAATTGGCAATATTCCTTCATTTATCTGGTCCAATTATGGTGGTTGTGGCTGGCCTTTTTATTGGTCATGTGGGCATCAACAAAGGGATGAGTGAGAAAACAAGAGAGTATGTTAATTCGTTTTGGCAATTAGTAGATGAAATTTTGAACGCAGTTCTATTTCTATTAATTGGTTTCAAGGTTTTATCTATCACTTGGTCAACCAGTGTTATCGGTGCAGGAGTTTTTGCTATAATTTTGTGTGTCTTTGCAAGATTCTTTGCTGTGATTATACCAGTAATTTTATTAAAACCATTTCGAGATTTTTCTAAAGGTGTAGTACCAATAATGACGTGGGGTGGGCTTAAGGGCGGTATCTCAGTGGCATTAGCTTTGTCACTACCAGAAAGTGAATGGAAACCAATAATACTAACATCAACATACGCTGTAGTTTTGTTTTCAATTATTATCCAAGGCTTAACTATTGCTCCGTTAGCTNAATTAGTTAGTAAGCAGAATAANTAAAATAAGACCTTTTAGAGCATAACAAGCTAAGATAAGAACAAATAATGGATACTAAATCAATAATTTTTCGTTGCGAGGACCAAGGACTGCGTATGACAGATCAACGCAGAACAATAGCAACAATTTTAGATTCAGTAATCGACCATCCTGATGTTGAGGAACTTTACGGGCGGATTAATAAAGTTGATAAATCAATATCATTGGCAACTGTATATCGTACCGTTAAACTTTTTGAAGAATTAGGGATATTGGAAAAACTAGAATTTGGTGATGGAAGAGCCAGATATGAAGACGCAGATCGAGAACATCACGACCACCTTATAAATGTCCANAATGGCGAAGTAATTGAATTCGTAAATAGTGATATTGAAAAATTACAAGAGAAAATAGCACAGGAGCTTGGCTTTAAGTTACTTGGGCATAAATTAGAGCTTTACGGCGTTCCAATAATTAAAAAAAATACCTCCAGCTAATGTTTTCAAAAAATGAAAACCTAANTGGTATAATCTTAATGATGTTTTCGATGTTTGGATTTGCTATTGGAGACGCATTTNTAAANCTAGCAACTGAAACTGTCCCAATTGGAGAAGCAATGGCTCTTATGGGGATTGGTTCAAGCTTAATATTTTATTTTGTGATCAGATTTTCAGGAGGTCCTCTTTTTAATAAATCTCTCTTTGAATTTCCAATGATTTTAAGAAATTTTGGAGACGCACTTGGGACTGTGGGAATATTTATTTCTTTAGCATTAATTCCTCTAACTACTGTGGCTGCAATAATGCAGGCTCTTCCACTCTTTGTAATNATCGCTGCCGTCGTGTTTTTAAAAGAAAAAGTTGGATTTCGGAGATGGATGGCAGTTTTATTTGGATTAGTTGGAATGATACTTATAGTGAGACCAGGCTCTGAAAGTTTTAATTTTTACACTCTTTTTGCAGTTATGGGCGTATTAGGGATGACATTAAGAGATATCGGCTCTCGACTAGCACCACAAATTATCAAATCAGAATTTATGGCATTTTATGCATCATTAATGTGTATACCAATTGGGTTGGTTATAATGTTCATAGAGGGCAGCGTGAAAACATTAACATTTGTTGAATTTTTTTATTTGATTATGCTCGTAATAACTGGAACCTTTTCATACCACACAATGACCGTTGCAGTAAGATTAGGAGAAATATCAGCAATAGCACCAATTAGATATACTCGACTATTTTTTGCCATGGGATTTGGGGCTTTAGTTTTTAATGAAATACCTGATAATTATACACTTTTAGGAGCTGGAATAATTGTTATCTCTGGTTTATACGCTTTTTTGAGAGAGGTACGTATGAGCAAAGCGTCACTATACTCTAAAAGTTAATTAACTTATTTTATTATTTAGTAAGGAAAATCTTAATGTCTCTTATTAGTTCAATACATGGGCGACAAATAATAGACAGTCGTGGAAACCCAACTGTTGAAGTTGATGTGAGATTAAAAGATGGTTCGTTCGGGCGTGCAGCTGTGCCCTCTGGAGCGTCAACTGGTGCACACGAAGCTGTAGAACTCAGAGACAATGAATCAAGTAAGTTTTTTGGTAAAGGCGTTCNAAAAGCTATTTCTGGCGTTAACGGTGAATTATCCAATAACTTGATTGGAATGAATGCACTCGATCAATCAAAAGTTGATACTTTGATGTGCGAATTGGATGGCACTCCAAATAAGGCTCGATTAGGTGCGAATGCTATACTTGGCGTATCAATGGCAGTATCAAAAGCAGCGGCGGCCTCAATTGGAAAAAACTTATATGAATATATTGGTGGCCCTGAAGCACACATTCTGCCTGTTCCAATGATGAATATCATAAATGGTGGCCAGCATGCGAATAATCAAATTGATATACAAGAATTCATGATTATGCCCATAAATTTGTNTTCAATATCAGAAGCTATTCGAGTTGGATCAGAAATTTTTCATACACTCAAAAATGAATTAAATAACAATAATTTATCTACAGGTATTGGAGATGAGGGTGGGTTTGCGCCAAATTTAAAATCTACTCGTGAGGCTTTAGATTATATTCTAAAATCGATTGAGAAAGCTGGGTATAAACCAGGTGAAGACGTTTGTTTAGCTTTAGATTGTGCTGCTACAGAGTACTATAAAGATGGTCTTTATGTTATGGCAGGATCAAATCAAGTATTTGATAGTGATGCAAAAGTAGAGTTTTTGAAATCACTTATTTCTGACTATCCAATTATTTCAATTGAAGATGGTATGGCTGAAGATGATTGGAATGGATGGAAAACGTTAACTCATGAAATTGGCTCAAGATGCCAACTTGTNGGTGATGATCTCTTTGTGACAAACACTAAAAGACTGAGCAAAGGTATTGATGAAAAAGCTGCTAACTCCCTATTAGTTAAAGTAAACCAAATTGGAACGCTCACAGAAACTATTGATGCAGTAAATCTTGCTCACAAAAATAAATTTACTTGTGTTATGTCCCACAGATCGGGCGAAACTGAAGATTCAACAATTGCAGACTTAGCAGTTGCAACTAATTGCGGCCAAATAAAAACAGGATCGCTCGCCAGATCTGATAGATTGGCAAAATATAATCAATTGATAAGAATTGAAGAGTCTTTAGGCCTGGCCGGAAAATATGCAGGTAATTCAATACTTAAGTAGGATAATGACTACTCATGCTGGAAATGAAATCTTACCTCCTGATAAACCTCTAGTTACTCCGGTTGTGCTAGGTGATGATGTATTAAAACCCCGAAAAACTCTGACGGCAAGATAACCAAATGCCTGAGCTTCGAGCATATCTCCGTCTAAACCATAGTCATCAATACTAGAAACCTTCATTGGTAAGTTTTTTCTCAAACCCTCCATGATAACTTTATTTTTTCGACCACCTCCNGAAACCAACAAAAGTTCCGGTTTAATACTCAACGAATTTAAACTAATTTTGACAGACTCAATGCAAGCTGCAGTTGCAGTAGCAATAGCATCTTTGGGCAATAAGCTATTTAANTCTTCAATAAAATTAGAAAATGAATTGCGATCTAAAGATTTTGGCGCTGGTTGTCGGAAGTANTTATTTGATAAAAATCTTAAAATAATATGTTGGTCTACTTTTCCTTCAGCTGCGACTCTTCCGTCAGCATCATAGTTTTGTTTAAATTTTTGATACATAATATCATCAATAGGTGCATTTGCTGGTCCAGTATCAAATGCTAGAAGAGCACCCTCCTCGTCTGGCCTATCGCATGCAGGATTAACAATAGTAATGTTCCCAACACCACCCAAATTTAAAAAAGCTATAATCTTAGTCGCATTAATAAACTTAGCACAAGCAAAATGAAAAAAAGGTGCTAACGGAGCGCCCTGGCCACCATTAACTAGGTCTAACGTTCGAAAATCCCAAACAATTGGTAACTTTAAAGCCTCCGCTAAAGTTTTTCCTGATCCTACTTGATGTGTTCTCATATTTTCTGGATCATGCGCCAAAGTTTGCCCATGGAAGCCGACCAAATCTATATCAAAATTAGCAATTTCTTTAATATGAATTTTTTCTATTATTTCAGTAGCTTCCGCAGTGTATTCTTCTCCAGGCCATTTGCCTAAAGCCAATTTTAATTTTTTTCTTTCTTTGTTATTAAATTCAGTAAATTTGGACGAACCAAAACTAAAAATTTTATTACCATCAGTCCTTATCATTGCTAAATCCAAGCCATCTAATGAAGTTCCACACATGCATCCCAAGGCGTTAATTGGAAAGTTTTTATGCATTGGTTCTTTCATCAGACAGAAAACTCGCTATAACCGATTTAAAACATAGTAGAGTGATAAACTTATATGACGTATAAGCCTAGATCAGATTTTTTACACATTATGCAAAGTAGAGGTTATCTTCAAGATTGCTCCGATTTTGAGGGACTTGATCAAGCATTAAGTAAAAAGACTGTTTCAGCGTATATAGGGTTTGATGCAACTGCTAATAGCTTACACGTTGGCTCATTGATACAGATTATGATCTTGAGATGGTTGCAAAAGACTGGCCATAAACCAATAACCTTAATGGGAGGAGGAACAACAAAAATTGGAGACCCATCAGGGAAAGATCAAAGCCGTCAGCTATTAAGTTCAAACGAGATAAATGAAAATATAGTTGGTATTAGAAAAGTATTTGACAAATATTTACAATTCGGGATTCGGAAAACTGATGCCGTTCAACCAAATAATTCCGAATGGTTAGAAAATTTAAACTATATAGATTTTTTGCGAGATTATGGCCGTCATTTTACTATCAACAGGATGTTAGCATTTGATAGCGTCAAACTCAGATTAGAACGCGAGCAGCCCTTAACATTTTTAGAATTTAATTACATGCTTCTTCAAGCTTATGACTTCATGGAACTAAATAAGAGATATGATTGCACACTTCAATTGGGAGGTTCAGATCAGTGGGGAAACATTGTTAATGGAATAGACCTTACAAGACGAATAAACAAAACTGAAGTATTTGGGTTAACCACCCCATTACTTACAAAAGCTGATGGATCAAAAATGGGTAAATCTGCTGATGGCGCCATATGGCTAAATAGTGAAAAACTAGAACCATATCTGTTTTGGCAATTCTGGCGAAATACTATGGACGAAGATGTTGGAAAATTCTTAAGATTGTTTACTGAATTATCAATCGAAGAGTGTAAAAAATTAGAAAACTTAAAAGGATCTGAAATAAATCACGCAAAACAGATACTAGCAACCAAAATTACAACTTTAGCTCATGGAAAAAAAGCAGCTTCAGACGCTGAGAAAACTGCACAAAATGTTTTTAATGAAGGCTCCTCTAATGATGGATTGCCTACGATGCTTATAAACAAAAAAGAACTTGAAAATGGAATTAGTGCTGCCCAACTATTCGTGCGTGCAGGGCTCTGCCATTCTGGTAAAGAAGCAAAACGACTAATAACAGAGGGAGGGGCAAAAATTAATGACGTCATAATTCAAGAACCCTCAAAAATATTCTTTAAAATCGATATGGTTGAAGAACTTAAATTAAGTGCAGGAAAGAAGAGACACTCTTTGGTTAAAGTAGAATAGTACGCTCATAATAATTCATTAGCACGTTAATTATCTTTTTTAATGTAAACTTTAGACATAAAATCAGGATTACTGACCTCACCATTATTACCTGTGCCCAGTTTAATGCTGTCGATAATATTTTGCCCTGAGATCACTCTACCAAATATGGTGTATTTTCCATTCAAGAACGGAGCATCATTGAACATAATAAAAAATTGAGAATTTGCAGAATCTGGCTGAGAAGATCTTGCCATCCCCACAACCCCTTTAGTATATTCCAGAGTGCTAAATTCTGCAGGCAAGTTTGGCAATTTAGATCTCCCACGCCCAGCATTAACGATATCAGGCGAACCTTTAATCCCAAATTGAACATCACCAGTCTGAGCCATAAAGCCTTCTATAACTCTATGGAAAACAATATTATCGTAAGCGCCAGATTCGGCTAGTGTTTTTATTCTTTCAACATGCTTTGGAGCAACATCAGGTAACAACAAAATCTCAACAACTCCCGAAGCTTGCCCCTCAATTTCGATAGTTAATATGTCTTTCGCTGTCGCACTAACATTAAAAATTAGTAAGGTTGTTAATATTAAAAAAAATCTCATTTAACTTCAACATCAGCAGCTACTCTTACTGAAACCATTCTATCAGGATCCATTGGAGGCTCACCCCTTGCAATATCATCAACCAGCTCCATTCCTTTAGTCACACGGCCATAAACAGTGTATTGTCCATTCAAAAAATCATTATCTTTAAAGTTTATAAAAAATTGAGAGTTCGCTGAATCTGGACTTTGTGAACGGGCTGCGCCAATTGTACCTCGAGAATGTGGTAGCTTTGANAATTCTGCTGGTAAGTTTGGATGCTCTGAACCACCAGTACCNGCCATTCTTATGTTAAAGTCTTTTTCCATATTTCCATTAGAAACGTCACCTGTTTGCGCCATAAAACCTTCTATNACCCTATGAAAGCANACATTATCATAAGCACCTGATCGTGCTAACANTTTCATGCGTTCAGAATGCAAAGGTGCAACATCNGATAATAACTCCACATGAACCTCNCCAGATTTTAGAGTTATAATTATAGTGTTTTCAAGATTTGNATTTGTTGTCACGATATTCTCCATTTTGTTTCGCGACACCTTATTACAAGGATCTAATAAGTAAAACCCTTACCTGATCTTTTTAATCAGAGCGTTTTTAACATCTTTAGTTACAAATTTGCTAATATCACCACCCAACCGGGCAATTTCTTTAACCAAACGAGATGCAATGGCCTGGTTTTTTAAATCTGACATTAAAAATACCGTCTCTATTTCATCATTCATAGCNCGGTTCATCCCCACCATCTGATACTCATATTCAAAATCTGAAACAGCTCGTAACCCACGAATTATCATCCTTGCTCCGACCTCCTGAGCACAATCAATTAAAAGATTCTCAAATGGATGGGTTACTATTTCAGTTCCGAATTTCTCAGCAATAGGACGAATTTCTGATTCCACCATTGCAACGCGCTCCTCAAAGCTAAAGAGAGGAGTTTTATCGCTATTTATTGCAACGCCAATTACCAGTTTATCAACCAGNGTGCTCGCGCGTTGAAAAATATCGATATGTCCAAGTGTGACTGGGTCAAAGGTTCCGGGATACAAAGCAACTCTCATTTAACAACCTTTCTAAAACCAATTAAGACTTGATACACGTGAAGTAATAAGATCGCACTGAATAATTATAATGTGCATTTAACCAAAAATATAATATTTAACAATTGATAATTACTGTTCATAGTCAAAAATAAGTAAAAACCTTTATCAATGCATTACGAACAAATAAATAAGTTTGTGCTTTCATCANTTGGTATACATGTCTATTATGTAGCAAATTTATTTATTTTAGGAGCAAGAACCAAATGCAAGAAATTGGACATCACATCAATGGGGCAACTGTCGCTGGAAAGTCAGGTAGGACATCAGAAGTCTTCAACCCAGCCACTGGAGAAGTACAAGCAAGAGTTTCACTAGCAACAGTCGATGAGATGAATGAAGCAGTCNAAATCGCCGCAAAAGCTCAACCAGCCTGGGCAGCAACAAATCCACAGCGAAGAGCTAGAGTCTTAATGAAATTTGTAGATTTGTTAAANAGAGATATGGATAAATTAGCCGAATGCTTAAGNCGTGAACATGGCAAGACCCTGCCTGACGCCGCTGGAGATGTAGTTCGCGGTCTTGAAGTAGTCGAATACTGCATTGGAGCACCACAGCTACTAAAAGGCGAATACACGGATAGCGCCGGTCCAGGAATCGATATGTATTCCATGAGGCAAGCACTAGGTGTAACAGCTGGAATAACGCCTTTTAATTTTCCTGCAATGATACCTATGTGGATGTTCGCTCCGGCAATAGCATGTGGAAACGCATTTATACTGAAGCCATCAGAGAGAGATCCCTCTGTACCCATGATGCTTGCAGCTTTGTTAGAAGAAGCAGGATTGCCAAAAGGTATTTTACAAGTGGTCAATGGTGACAAGGAAGCGGTTGACGCCATTTTAGATAATGAAACAATCCAATCAATTGGGTTTGTTGGCTCTACACCAATAGCAGAATATATATACTCAAGAGGTTGTGCCAACGGGAAACGTGTTCAATGTTTTGGNGGCGCTAAAAACCATATGATAATCATGCCCGATGCAGATATGGATCAGGCNGCAGATGCNTTAGTAGGNGCTGGATATGGTGCTGCCGGTGAGCGATGTATGGCTATCTCCGTAGCTGTACCAGTTGGTGACGATACCGCGGATCGGCTGATAGAAAAACTTGCACCTCGAGTGGAGAAACTAAAAGTAGGCCCTTACACATCAGGAACCGACGTCGATTATGGTCCTGTGATCACTTCGCAGGCTGCACAAAAAATAGCAGACTTAGTCGAAACTGGAGTAAGTCAGGGTGCCAAACTTGTCGTTGATGGTCGAAATTTTGGACTTCAAGGTTACGAAAATGGATTTTTTGTTGGAGCCCATCTTTTTGATAACGTGACAAAAGATATGGATATTTATAAACAAGAAATATTTGGACCAGTGCTATCAACTGTTCGAGCACAGTCCTATGAGGAGGCTCTAAGCTTAGCGATGGACCACGAATATGGAAACGGTACCGCCATCTTCACAAGAGATGGAGATACAGCCCGAGACTTTGCAAATAGAATTAATATTGGAATGGTGGGTATCAATGTCCCAATCCCAGTGCCTCTGGCTTATCACACGTTTGGTGGGTGGAAAAAATCTGCGTTTGGAGATTTAAATCAACATGGCCCAGATGCTTTTAAATTCTACACTCGGACCAAAACTGTTACTTCAAGGTGGCCATCTGGTATCAAAGAAGGTGGAGAATTTTCTATACCAATAATGGAATAAATCATGAATATACTTTTTATGCTCAAACATAAATATCAAATAAGATAAGTTGATCAACGTTAATTAATGGTGAGAATTCTGTGTAAACTGAACACAAAGATGCATAGATAATCAAAGGAAAAAATTTATGGATTTTTCGTTAACAGATGAAAATAACGCTNTTTTTGATATGGCATATGAATTTGGTCAAGAGTTTATAGCTCCTTATGCATTAGCATGGGAAAAAGAAGGCAATATACCAAAGGATTTATGGGCAAAGGCTGGTGAACTTGGCTTAGGTGGTATTTACGTATCAGAAGAGTTTGGTGGGTCTGGCCTNGATAGATTCAGTGCAACCCTTATTTTTGAAGCTTTAGCAATGGCCTGTCCAAGTGTTGGTTCTTTTTTAACAATTCATAACATGTGCGGAGGAATGATTGAAAAGTTTGGATCTCTAGAGCTAAAAGAAAAATGGCTGCCAAAATTGTGCAAAATGGAAACTATATTCTCATACTGCTTATCTGAGCCTGGCTCTGGCTCAGATGCCGCTGCCTTAAAAACAAAGGCAAAAAAAACAAATGAAGGTTATTCCCTAAATGGAACAAAATCTTTTATTTCAGGAGGAGGATATTCAGACGCTTATATCGTGATGACAAGAACTGGCCNAAGTGGACCAAAAGGTATTTCAGCTTTTATCGTAGAGGATAAGTCAAAAGGTCTTAGTTTTGGCGCTTTAGAAGAAAAAATGGGGTGGAGAGCTCAACCAACAGCACAAGTCCAAATGGACGATTGTGTTGTGCCTTTTNACAATCTCCTAGGTGAAGAAGGAGAAGGCTTTACTTACGCAATGAATGGTTTAGATGGTGGGCGNATAAATATTGCGGCTTCAGCATTGGGTGGAGCGCAATCTGCATTAAATCGTACAATTAAATATATGGGTGAAAGAGACGCATTTGGAAAAAAACTTAATCAATTTCAGGCGCTACAGTTCCGCCTAGCGGATTTAGAAACAGAAATACAAGCGGCACGTACTTTCCTTAGACAGTCCGCCTGGAAACTCGATAATAATGCACAAGACACCACAAAATATTGCGCTATGGCAAAAAGATTTGTGACTGATGTATCATTTAATGTTGCGAATGAATGTCTGCAGTTACATGGCGGCTATGGTTACTTAAGTGAATACGGTATTGAGAAAATAGTGAGGGATTTAAGAGTGCATCAAATCCTAGAGGGAACAAATGAAATAATGCGTATGATTATATCTCGATCGCTTATCNATGAAAATAATTGATGTCAGACATTATTATAGAAACCAGGGGCAAAGCTGGCAAGATTACTCTCAATCGACCTGAGGCTTTAAATGCACTAACATATAAAATGATATTACAAATAGAAGAAGCTCTTGATAAATGGAGAGTTAACCCTGCTATTTCCTTAATTATCTTTGATGCTAATGGTGAAAGAGCTTTTTGTTCAGGAGGAGATATCGCTGATTTATATTCAGAAGGNAAAAAAAGAAATTTTAAATTCGGTCAAAAATTCTGGAGAGATGAATATAGGGTTAATGCAAAAATCCATGAGTACCCTAAGCCAATCATAAGTTTTTTACATGGTTTCACCATGGGGGGTGGTGTCGGTATCGGTTGTCATGCAAACTACCGAATAGTAGCTGAAGATAGTCAAATTGCGATGCCAGAATGTGGCATTGGATTAATGCCAGACGTCGGTGGATCATTAATTTTATCTAATGCACCTGAGGGTCTTGGAATTTATCTGGGAATAACTTGCAAAAGAATGGGTCCAGCAGAGGCAATTTATGCTGGGTTTGCGGACACTTACGTGCCTAAAAAAGATTGGCCTAAATTAAAAGAATTACTTATTCAAACTGGCAATTGGAAACGAATAATCGATTACCGTGAGAAAACTCAAAAAAGTAGTTTGGAAGAAAATAAAAGTTTGATAAGAAAATATTTCATGAAGAATTCACTAACTGAAATATATTCAGAGCTAAAATGTGCAAAAAATGAATTTGCAGAAAAAAGTTTAATGTCTCTTAACCGTTCGTCCCCCCTATCGGCAGCATGTACGGTTAGACTTATAAACTTGCTAAAGGGAACTAATAGTATTCGTGATGCTTTGAATATTGAATATCGATTTACTTTTAGAGCAACTGAACACGGAGATTTTCTGGAAGGCATCCGCGCGCAAATAATCGAAAAAGATAAGAAACCAAAATGGAAACATAAAGATGCAGTCAATGTGCCTGTTGAAAGTATAGATTTTATGTTGAAATCATTGAACGAAAATGAACTAAATCTCGAAGAGGAATTATCATGAAAATTGGCTTTATTGGTTTGGGCAACATGGGGAAGCCCATGGCAGAAAATTTAGCAAGTGGATCTCACTCAGTGTCAGGATATGATATTTCTGGAGAAATTCCAGATGCTGTGGTGAAATGTGACAGTATCGCAAAGTGTGTTAACAATGCAGATATTGTCATCACCATGCTTCCCAGTGGGGAAATACTTAAAAAAGTTGCAGCGGACGCAATAAAAGGCATGAAAGACAAATCAATATTACTAGACTGCTCAACTGTAGATGTGGAAAGCTCACGCGAAGTGGCCATTATATCAAAAAATATGGGTATTGGCGCTTTAGATGCACCTGTATCAGGAGGCGTTGGAGGAGCTGAAGCGGGCACATTAACGTTTATGGTTGGCGGCGAACAAAGAGACTTCAATAAAGCAAAAGAACTATTTGATATTATGGGACAAAAATCAGTTTTATGTGGTCCATCAGGTAGCGGACAGTCTGCGAAAATTTGTAATAATATGATTTTAGGAGCAACAATGATTGCTACATGTGAA
>NYTF01000074.1 GCA_002683355.1 Paracoccaceae bacterium
TTATTGGCAGAACGTGTGGCTGGGTCCCAAGCGTTATCTCGAAGCCAAATCGCATGAAATCTTAGCCTTGTCTTTCCTTCAACAATAGTCAGATATGTGCCGTCCTTGGACAGAATGCATTTTGACATTATCGCACCACCTTTGTTGTTGACGCCGTATTTCAGGCAGACTTCCATAGTCATTATATAAACACAAGCAATAAAAATGTTGTCTAAGACATAAGAAAACCTTGGAGGAAAGTAAGATGATTAAAAAGCATTTGCTGAAGGTACTATCTTAACACTGCGCTATTAAAAGTCTTAATCATAAATTGGAAATGAAGCATTTTTGGTATTGATACGAATAGTATAGCCTATACGAAAATGTTTAAAATAGAAAAAACAAAAGGACCCCAGAAGCAATCAAAACTACTCCCATTGGTCTAATAACATAATGACCAATAGCGGGTAATTTTTCTATAACCATAAAAAGTGTAGCAAGTCCCATCCAGAGAAAATTCATTACTCCACCCGCGAAGCCAAGCACCATGAATAGCCAGCAACACCCAACGCAAAATGCACCAAGGCCAAGACCCATTCTTAAACCACCATTTAAACCAGTTTTCCAGTTTCCAAGAAAATATGACGTTGGGCTGTGGCAGATACCATGACATACTTCTTTTGCACGAGTAAATTGGAATGCACCTGCAATTATTAATAGAGCCGAAGAAATCCAAATGGATTTTACTTTACCCATCATGTCCACAAGACCAAGGGAAAGAAGGCTCAATTGAAAAGCAGTTATTAATGCGGAAAATGTTACCCATATTATTGAATAACCCAGTAAAAGTCCTATCCATCCAATCCGCGTTCCATCCGCACTTATCATTAAATCTTCATAACTTTTTAATGTTGGAACCATTGTTGGAAGCATCATCGCCGCCATCATCACAGCCCACATGCCAAAAAGTGGAAGAAAACGCGTCATGGAATTATCCATTTTCATCCCATTGGACATAGATCCCATATTTACCATACCTTGATCGCTGGACATCGATTCAGTTGAAGACTTACTTGTGTCTTCAGGCATTGAATTCATAGCTGTCATATTCTGTTCATCGGACATTTTGGAGTTTGATACGTTTGATGACATTGTCGCCATTTGAGACATAGAACTATCCATAGACATACGCCCAAAAAAGTCCATATTCATCGATAAGCTCATTGAATAAAGCCACCACCACGATAGTAAAATAATTGCGAAGAAAGTTAACCAAAGAGTATTTCTAATAATAAATGACATATTAATTCTCCACATATTGTAATTCAAAATTAGGGTTTTATAACCGCTGAAAGTTTAAGGAACAGCAAATTTTAGTATTACCAAACGTAAAATGATATAATTTCCTACTCGCTATTTAAAAATACGCGAGTAGGAGGTTAAATTACATTTCTTGTGAAATTATTAACTACGCAAACGAGTCCAAATTTGGTCATAGACCTCTTGTGTTGCCTGGTCACAAACAGACACAAACACACCAGCGCCTGAACCAGCACGGGGATTGTGCTCGGGACTTGATGCAAGTTCTGCGTCTAAGAAGGGTGTCGAACCTTTTATACCATCAGCATACATTGCGTAATTGGTTACAGCTGCGATATTTTCTGGCTCTAATAAAAAATCCATGAATAATATGGCATTTGCTCGGTTAGGTGCTTCGTTCAGCAATACAACATTGTCCATCCAAACCACATAACCTTGATCAGGATAGGAATATTCAATATTTGCTCCCTCTGCTCTTGCTCTTGCTCCATAACCATTCCAAATCATTCCAACCGCAGCGTCTCCTGAAACCAACACTTCTTTGGCAGTGTCAGAGCCAAAGGAGGCCCAGTTCTCTTTGGCACTTTGTAGCAGTGCATCTAATGACTTCAGTTGATCTCGATCAGTCGAACATTGTGGAATGCCCAAGTGCAGCGCTGCCATGGCCATCACTTCACCCTGACTATCGAGTACATTTATTTTACCCTTCAGCTGTTCTGGTGGGTTAAAAATAATATCAGTTGTGTTTATATTTCCTGAGTATGCATCTCGGTTTACAGAAAAGCTTGTTGATCCCCACTGATAAGGTATAGAATGTTTGCGCCCCATGTCGAATGGTACATTTAACCATTGCTCCTCAATATTATTAATATTGGTCAGTTCACCTGCTGCTATAGTGTCGAGCAATCCTAAGCCTACCATTATTTCTACCATATAATCGCCTGGAACGGCAACATCATATGAACCCATAGTTCCAGCTTTTAGTGATGCTAGCATTGATTCATTACTGTCAAATGTGTCAACTGTTACGTCTACATCGTATTTTGTAGAAAATTTTTCAACAAGTTCTGCAGGTATATATTCAAACCAGTGGTAGACTGACAGTTTACCTTCTGCCACAGCAGAATTGGCAATCAATGCAAGAGTGGCGGCACTAAAAAATGTTTTCATTATCATAATTTTCTCCTTATTGTTGTGTGTTTTGATTTGCTTCACCACGCTTACCGATAAAGTACGACAAGGTGACTAGAGCGATGGAAAAAAGCAAGAGAAGAGTTGATAAAGCCATAATATTTGGCTTAATCCCTTGCTTAACCGATCCGAAGATCGCTGTTGGCAGGGTTTCAATCCCTGCTCCTTTTATAAAGTTTGTTATTATAAAATCATCAAGTGAGATAATAAAGGCGAGTAGAAATCCAGCGACAATTCCTGGCCACATGATTGGCATCAAAACGTACCGAAATGTTTTCCAGCGGTTTGCAAAAAGATCTTGTGCCGCTTCCTCATAACTAGCATCAATACCCTGTAGTCGGGCTGAAATTGGAAGGTAAGCAAATGGAATGCAAAAAACAGTGTGTGCCACCAAAATTGACAGGGTGCCAAGTTTAAATCCGATAGTTGAGAAGAAGATTAATGTTGCTACAGCGGTCACGATTTCGGGAACCATAATAGGTAGTGATATTAGCGCAAATGAGGCAAACTTGCCTTTAAAATTTCCCCCTCGGATCATACCTATTGCAGCTGCAGTCGCAATTACAGTTGAGACTATTGCCGCCATAATTGCGATACTAAATGAATTCCAGGCAGCTGCTTTAAACTTAGCACTTTCTAGTCCAGTAAATATTTCAACATACCAGCGCAACGAGATACCACCCCAGTTCGTGATAGATACACTGTCATTAAAGCTATATATCATTACAATAATTAGTGGACCATAAAGAATGACAAGGCAAAGACAGGTAATACTAAAAAAACCACGATAATGTTTTATATCAAAAGTTCGGTCCATCAAGTTTGATCCTTGTTTTGAGCACGTACGTAGAACATTAATACAACTAGTACTAAACTGAGTAAGATCATTGAGGCAGCCGCTCCAAATGGCCAATTACCCGCATTCCCTTTGAATTGGTCTTCAATCAGCGAACCAATCATAAATGTTTTTGCACCCCCTAGTAAGTCTGGCGCTAAAAATGCACCCAATGAAGGGACAAATACTAGAATACTTCCAGCGATAATTCCTGGCTTAACGACTGGTAAAATAACTTCCCAAAGAATGGTAACTTTAGAAGCATAAAGGTCAGACGCTACTTCGGAGAATGTGAAATTATAACGCTCTACTGATGCATAAATTGGTAGAACCATAAAAGGTAAGTATGAGTAAAACAAACCCAACTGCACAGCAAAATTAGTATTTATTACGTGAAGTGGAGCGTCTATTAAACCAATATACAGCAATAGTTCATTTAACGGACCGCTGTCTCGGATTAAGAACTTCATTGACACTGTTCTTATCAGCAAGTTTACCCAGTAAGGTACAGTAATTAAGAAAAGCCAAATAGTTCGTGATTGTATTGGACGTGTTGCAATAAAATAAGCTGTGGGAAAGCCGATTAGTAGGCAAAAGATCGTAGCCCCAAAAGCTTGTAAAATAGAGCGGATAAAAATGTTAATATAGGTCCACTTTATTACTGGTGCTTCATCACCAAATAGCCCCCGATCAAAAAGAAACTGATCGTAAGATGCCAGAGAAAATTCCCAAATAACACCACCCCGAAATTCCTTGGTTAAGAATGAATAAGTTAGCATTAACAAAACTGGAACTAACAAAAAAAACCCAATTACAACCCAACTGGGCAACAATAACCAGAATCGTACAGGCGAAAATATCGCGGAAACTGTTGATCCACTTCCTGTTCCTGCCGCCATTAGTCTACCAAAAACCGTGCCGCACCATCCGCAATGGTGACAAATACAGTATCGCCTGTTTTATAGTTAGCGCCTTGAAAAAAACTATTTTGCATACGCACTTTTAAATTTAACTCTGCAGAAAGCTTTACAATGAATTGGGTGTCAGTTCCTAAGTAAACTCTATCACCAAGTTCTCCCTTAAGGATTTTACCAGTGGGTTCCGTTTTAGTTATACTTAATCTCTCAGGTCTTAGGGACAATACGCCGGTCGCACCTGGTATATTATCACAATTGGCCAGAGCATCCAACGTTTGCCCACCTTCCAGTTGGCAGACTAAATTAAAACCCTCAACGGTATCTATTATTGAAGGTAGCATGTTTGTTTCTCCAATAAAATCAGCTATAAAACGGTTATTAGGGTGTTCATAAATTTCAAATGGGGTTCCTATTTGTTGTACTTTTCCATCAGACATTACTGCGATCCTGTCAGACATTGACAAGGCTTCTTCCTGATCGTGTGTTACAAAAATAAATGTAATCCCGGTATCACGTTGAAGTCTTTTTAACTCGGTTCTCATTTCTTGTCGTAATTTCAGGTCAAGTGCCGAAAGAGGTTCGTCTAATAAGAGAACCTTAGGCCTTGGCGCCATTGCCCGTGCCAAAGCCACACGTTGTTGTTGACCACCAGAGATTTGACTTGGCTTACGGTCAACCAAAGCACCCAACTTTACCATTTCTACCATTTCATCTACGCGTGTTTGGATTTCTAATTTAGTCCACCCCAGCATTCTAAGCGAAAAACCAATATTCTCAGCAACATTCATATGTGGAAAAATAGCATAATTTTGAAATACAGTGTTCACGGGTCGTTTATTAGGAGGTAAATGTTCAATCTCATCCCCAAAAAGACGAATTGTTCCAGCTGTAGCTCCTTCAAATCCTGCTATCATTCGCAAAAGCGTAGTTTTTCCACATCCTGAGGGCCCAAGGAGTGTAAAAAATTCATTGTCTTCAATTTCGAGGGTTACATCGCTTAGCGCTGTCAAACTGCCAAAGTCCTTCCGTACATCATGAAGAGATACAGCACTGGTCATCGTCTCATCCTTTTATTCTATTTTGAAAAGGAAAAAGTTTGTAGGTATAGCTAGATTGACGACAACACAGTTTTTACAAGCATGCAATGCAATCTATGGGTAAAATACTAAACCGTACAAAATATTAATTTCCTTTACACCCAAGTTAGAGCCTAATTTAAGACAGTTTAAATTGTGAAAGTAAAGGCTAGTAAATGNAAAGGAAGNTAAAATTTATTTGAATGTTTTNTCTATATCTNANTAAATTTTTAATATTATTTATAAAGTCATAATTAGTAATTCTANTTACATTNGTTTAATATAGAACTNCAACACTAACCTTCATTTCTTTTATGTGGATCTAGTATTTGGCTTCTGAGATCTGAGACTGCGTTGGCGTGACCATCAAAGCCTTCATATTTCGCAAATTGATGCGCTAATGGGGCAGCTTCCATGAAGCCCCCGCGGGAAACTTGCGCAATAGTTGCGCTTTTCATGAAATCTAAAACACCTAGCGGCGAATGAACCTTGGCTTGTGCATTTGTTGGTAAAATACAATTTGGTCCCAACAGGTAGTTTGCGAGTGTCCCAGCGGTCCAATTACCCAGAAGGATTTCAGAAGCGTTTCGAATATGGTTCAGGTGTTTTGAAGGTTCTGAAGATAAAACTTGGCAATGCTCAGGCGCATAATCATTCATGAAATCATAGGCTTGCTGCAAATTATCAGTCAAAATAATACCTCCATTGGTACCACTTAGGACCGTTGAGGAGTAAGTAGCCCAAGGTTCACTCATTTTTGCCCAATAACCTGGTAATTCTTTGATTACGCCGTCGACAATATCACGGGATGTCGTGACAAGAAATACTGAACTATCCGTGCCATGCTCAGATTCGATCAATAAATCCATAGCCGCTAGTCGAGGGTCAACGGTGGAATCTGCAAATACGATTGAATCACTGGGCCCAGCAGGAACTCGAGATGAAATTTGATTTGACAACAGTTGTTTTGCCGCGGCCAACCAGGGACTTCCTGGGCCCTCAATCTTAAGACATTTAGGAATACTTTCTGTACCAAAGGCAGCAGAAGCAACGGCAACAGCTCCACCTGCTTTGTATACTTGTTCAACCCCGGAAAGTCGTGCTGCAACAAGAGTTGCTGGGTCAATTTTTCCATCAGGTCCGGCAGGGGTCAATATAATCGGATCAGGCACGCCAGCTACTACAGCCGGGATTGCACCCATAAGTGTTACAGAAGGGAAGGACCCTTTCCCACGAGGAGAATAAATTGCTGCTGAGTCAACGGGTGTATATCTCTCTCCAGCTACGATACCAGGGCGTATCTCCTTCATCCACATTTCACCAGGCATTTGTTCCTCGTGATAACGCCGAATATTATCCGCCGCATATTCTAAAGATTCAATAACGCCACTGTCGAGTTTATTAAATGCATCATCAAATTCAATTTTGCTGGCACCAATTTCTGAAGATGCAAAATGGGCGTTGTCAAATTTAGCAGCGTATTCCACCAGAGCTGCGTCACCTTTTATTCTTACATCTTCTATTATAGGTTTCACCTTCTCTAAAAACACCTCTAAATCATTTTCAGATCGGCGCAAAAGAACGTTACGCTTGGTTTTATTTAGTTTTGACAGCTCGTAGAGAGAAACCTTAAAATCACCACTCATTTAAAGCTCAACCATTTCTTTTTCCAATGCAAAGCGTTATAACCATTTTCCATCCTTACTTTGCAAAATTGCGTTAATATCTGGCGTTTAACATATCAACAATTTAATGATCATTACCACTGATAAGCTTTATTATAACTTCAGGATCTGGATTAGCACAATACATAACAAGTGATAATTAAATAATCACATCACTGGTTAACAAGTTAGAGATGAATTCCAGGGACGTCTCTGTATAATCCACGCCGTAATCCTGCATAGCAACTGGTGAGAACCTGTGAGATCCCGCCCAAGCCATCGTCATAATCCGGCGCAATAGAACAAAAGTGGGTAGCATTTTCTCTTCTAAATCGGACAAAGGTGCTACGCTACGGTATCCTTTGGCCCAGTTCGATGCGCACTTATCAATATCCTCAACTTTTAAGTCAGTCGCAGCGCATCCAAAATCGTACAAAAACCAGCCAAATCCGCAATCATCAAAATCTAACAATATTGGACCATCTGACCCAATTAGTAGATTAGCTGATTTTAAGTCTCCATGTATCAATCCAAAGTGATTATCGTCGACACCCCATGACTGTAAGCGCCTCTCGAGCACACTCACGGCATTAGCAATCATTCTATAACCGTCATTGGAGAGCCCTACAGAATTGCGCCAATCACCAAAAATGGCATTCTGACCAACGCAATTTTGAAAATCCCAAATCTTTCTTTGGAAGCCTTTGGGCGGACACCATTTCATTGAATGGACATGCAGTTTCGCAGTCATCGCACCCAACTTTTCCATAGTTATTCGCATGTCAGTGCTTGATTTTAAGGGGATACCATCAATATATTCGAATGCCACAACTGATCGACCATCAGCAAGAGTTCTGCGTAGGGTGCCTTTTTGCGTTGGAACTGGCTTAACCGTTTTTAAATCTGTTTCGTTTATAATTGCGCTAAGCCAGGTCAATTCCGAGTCTATTTCAATTGGTGTATTATAACCTTGAAAATGCACTCGCAGCGCTAATTTCTTATTAACTTGTGGATTTTCAACCAGAAAGACTGCATTCTCAGATAAACTTATTAGTTTAATTTGACTGTTTGATGGCAATCCCCATTCAGTCAGTATTTTCCCTATGGCAACAATTGTTTCCTGTTCATTCCAGTCAGATCCTAAAGTATTCCAATCAGTCACTTTTTCACCGTTTTGCAAATTTTCTAGTAATCTTATTTTTTATTTTAAAAATGAATTAACACAAGATATTTTTCAACTTCTTAAAATACAGTTGTTGAATAGGTATTAAATAAAAGTTTAAATAAGATAGGATGTAAGGCTAATCTGCGGAATAATGGACAAAGGCGATATGATAAAAGCAATTTTAGCGTGTGACGATGATTGGGGGATTGGCAAATGCGGTGAATTACCGTGGCCACACAATCCAAATGATCTTAAATGGTTTAAAGAAAATACAATAGAAGGGGTCGTCGTAATGGGCAAATCAACATGGGATAGTTTGCCGTTTAAGCCTCTTCCCAAAAGAGAAAATATAATAGTGACAAGTAGCGATCAAATTATAGGATTGTCTGATTACGAATTTGTAAAGTTTCCTGACATAAGACAAAAATTGTTAGGTATAAAGCAATCAAGGGATATTTGGATTATTGGTGGTGCTAAATTAATAAACGGACTGCTTGATATAATTGCTGAATTCCACTTAAGTCAGATTAAAGGTACTTATAATTGTGACACATTTCTACCAGAAAAATTGATTAAAGAGCGTTATCGATTAAAGGAAAGTGGCAAATTTGGTGACGGAAGCTTTAATATATGGTGTAAGAAATGAAACAATATCTGGATGCTTTACAATTCATTGCAGATAATGGTGAAGAAGTAAGTGATCGAACTGGAGTAGGGACAAAGAGCGTATTTGGCTATCAAATGCACTTCAATCTTCATGAGGGCTTCCCCGCGGTTACCACAAAAAAATTGGCGTGGAAAAGCGTTTTAGGAGAGCTTTTGTGGTTTTTAGAAGGCAGTACTGATGAAAGAAGATTAGCTGAGCGGACTTTTGAAGAAGATCGTTCACAACTCATCGGTAAAAAAACTATTTGGACAGCAAATGCTGATGCACAAGGCGTAGCACTTGGTTATAAAAATGATGATTTAGTAAAGAAATTGGGGCCAGTATATGGCCATCAGTGGAGAAATTTTGATGGAATTGATGAAGATAACAACAATAAAGCAGATCAAATAACCTGGCTAATTGATGAAATCGCAACGAATCCAAATAGTAGACGCCTGATACTCTCGGCATGGAACCCAAATCAAATAAGTGAGATGGCCTTGCCACCTTGTCATACACTGGCACAATTTAGAGTGATGAATGGGAAGCTAAGTTGTCAGCTTTATCAAAGAAGTGCTGACATGTTCTTGGGTGTGCCATTTAACATCGCAAGTTATAGTTTACTTACNCACATGNTAGCTCAAATATGNNACTTACAATTAGGTACATTTGTTTGGGTTGGTGGGGATTGTCACATATACAGAAATCACAATAAGCAAGTAGCTGAGCAGCTTAAGCGAAAACCGCAAAACTTACCTCATTTGCATATGCCAAATTTTAAAAATTTACAGGAATTATTAGAAACAAAACCTCATGAATATATACTGGAAAACTATAAGCCGTTAGAGAGTATAAAAGCTCCAATGGCTGTATAATGAAAATCATTGATAAACTCAGAAACCTTCCATCTACACATCAAATATTGAGCGATGGTAATCTAAGTTTACTTATTAGAGAGTATGGAATTTTAATAGTAACTCAGAGTGTGAAAACTGTACTGTCTGAGACTCGTGATAAAATAAAACACAATAATACAGTAACTTACGATAATCTATTGAAGTCAATAAAAAATAAGATATTAAACACAATGCAAAGCTCACTAAGACCGGTCATCAATCTAACAGGAACAGTGCTGCACACTAATCTAGGCCGAGCTCAATTACCAAAAACTGCTATTCAAGCAATGGTAGATGTTGCGAGAGATCCAAGTAGCTTAGAATATGATTTAGATAAGGGAAAACGTGGTGATCGCCACAAGCATACAGAGGCGTTAATCTGCCGTTTAACTGGTGCGCAAGCAGCAGTAGTTGTCAATAATAATGCTGCGGCTGTATTACTTACGCTTAATAGTCTTGCAAAACGCAAGGAGGTCTTAGTTTCGCGGGGTGAGTTAATCGAGATTGGTGGTGCGTTTCGCATGCCAGATATAATGTCCCAAGCGGGATGCAAATTAGTTGAAGTTGGTACTACAAATCGCACGCATAGTAGGGATTTTGATACTGCCATTAGTAGCAAGACAGCGCTGCTGATGAAAGTACATACCAGTAATTTTGAGATAAAAGGCTTTACCAAAAACGTATCGGAATTAAAGCTCTCCAGTATCGCGCACAATCATAATCTATCACTCGTAACAGATCTTGGTAGTGGCACTCTAGTAGATCTCGAAACCTACGGGTTACCACATGAAACAACGGTTAATGAAGCTTTAATAGCTGGATCTGACATAGTCACATTTAGTACTGATAAGCTTTTGGGTGGTCCCCAGGCAGGGATTATTGCAGGGCGAACTGACTTAGTTGAGAAAATTAAAAAAAATCCAATGATGCGAGCAGTTCGACCTGATAAAATGAGCCTTGCCGCGCTCGATGCTGTACTAAAATTATATTTAAACCCTGATCGCTTAGCTGAGGAGCTACCTACTATACGTTTGTTATCTCGTGACTTGCTGGAAATAAAAGATTTAGCGCAGTCCTTGATAAGCGACTTGGAAGGCTATTGTACTGGTTTTAAAGTTGTAGTTGCACCTACGCATAGCCAAGTTGGCAGTGGCGCACTGCCAACTGACAGATTGAAAAGTTATGCTATAAAGTTAACTAAAGAAAAACATAAGCAATCTAGTAAGTCTTTGGATAAGCTAGCAAAGGCATTCAGGGTTCTTCCAATCCCCGTGATTGGCCGTATTTCTGAGGATGCACTATGGTTTGACATGAGATGCCTTGACGACCGTGAGCACTTTAAAGAAAATCTTAAAGGTTTAGTTATTTCATGATTGTAGCCACCGCAGGACATGTGGATCATGGTAAAACAGAGTTAATCAGAGCGCTGACTGGTGTTGATACTGACCGTCTGCCAGAAGAAAAATTACGGGGTCTCTCCATAGATCTTGGATTTGCCTATCATACACTTCCAAATGGAGATGTTTTAGGCTTTGTAGATGTGCCTGGCCATGAGAGGTTTATTAGAAACATGCTAGCGGGAGTAGTAGGTATTGATTTGGGCTTGTTGGTAGTTGCTGCAGATGATGGTGTGATGCCACAAACGCGGGAGCATCTGATGATCCTAGACCTCCTTGGCATCAATCAATGCCTAGTTGCCCTTACCAAGATCGACCGGGTGTCACCAGATCGCGCAAAAGAGGTCGAGCAAGAGATAAAAACACTTTTTGAAGATTCTGGACGAAATGGGTTTGCTATTTATCCAGTTAATGCTCCAGATAATGTTGGAATTGAGGAAATTAGATTAGCTTTAGGTGAATGTGCAAAATCTAAAGTTAGCAGAAGTACTGATGGTTATTTTCGAATGGCTATTGATAGAGTTTTTAGTCTCA
>NYTF01000015.1 GCA_002683355.1 Paracoccaceae bacterium
TCTGCATTACAAGTTATTATGCTTATAGTTTTTATGAATCTAATTTTTAGCTTCGATTCTATACTTTCTGCAATTGCTATTACTGATATATTTATCTTATTGGTAATTGCTATTCTTTCCTCAGGGGTCGCGATGCTAGTTTTAGCAGATAGAGTTACGGAATTTTTAGAACGTAATCGAATGTATGAGGTGTTAGGACTATTTATACTTTTAATTGTTGGCGTAGTATTGCTAGGTGAAAGTGGAACCGCGGCAGCGCATGCAATGCATGATGACAATTTACAGGTGAAGTTATTTGGTTATCCCTTAATTCCAATGTCAAAATCTACATTTTATTTTTCAGTTGCAGTATTATTTATAGTTGAATTTATACAAACTAGGTATCAGCGAAAGTTGAACCGCGCTCCCAAGCACAAATAATAGGCATATTAGGAATGAGTATCTAGTTGGATAGGCTATTTAAATTTTCTTTAGCAATAATTCTTATAGTCATTTCTTCTTGCACCAGTTTGAATAATAATCTGATGAATGCTTCAAATTCTCGCTCATTTGAAAGTATTCAGCTCGAGAAATATTATAACAGGACATCACAAAGATTAAGAGCAAGGGGTTTACTTAGAACTGATAAAGGCAGATTGGATAGTTTATACTCCACGCAAAATTTAATTGAAAATTTTGAAAAAATAGCTCTCTACAATGAATATATAATCAAAAACAATGAATTTATTCCACAAGAAAAGGAAAGCAATTTAAAACGTTGGAACAGAGCGATAAAGATTAATATAATTCATGGTGAAAATAGTTCTAACAAACAAATTAAAATAGATAAGAAAAATATCTCTATTTTTACAAGGCGGCTAGCTAGCATAACTGGGTTAGAAATGAGTATTAGTGAAGTAAATGCTAATTTTATAATACTATTTCTCGACTTGGATGAACGTCGAGACTTTGGACAAAAATTAAGTCAATTAATGCCACAGCTAACTCCAGCAATGATTAAAACAATAACATCAAGTCCTAGGTCTACTTTTTGCTCAGCATTTTCTTTGTCAGAGCCACCAAAAAACTACGAGTATACTGCAGCCCTTGTCCTGATAAAATCTGAACATTCAAAAGTAATGCGAAAATCTTGTATTCATGAAGAAATGGCGCAATCATTAGGACTAACAAATGATAGCAAATCAGCCAGGCCTTCAATATTTAATGATGATGAGGAGTTTGCTCTTTTAACACGGCATGATGAATTGTTACTAAAGATTCTATATGATAAAAGATTAAAGCCTGGCATGAACAACAAAATCGCCCTTCCAATTGTTAGGCAAATAGCAGAAGAACTAATGGATTTATAATCCTTATTTAAGAATTTACACAGGAAAGATCGAAAGCATGATGGATGAAAAAAAAGCATTAAACAATATTCTTGATCGAAGATTTTCTTGCCGTTCTTTTACAAATAAACCAGTAAGTCGCAAAATTATTGAAGACATATTATCTACCGCCCAAAAAATACCGTCATGGTGCAATGCACAACCCTGGACTGTTACAATTTGTAGTGGGAAAATACTAAATAACCTATCAAATAAACTACTGGAAGCTGCCGACAAAGGTAAAACGAATTCGGATATTCCATTTCCAGTGAAATATGAAGGGATATATCGAGAGAGGCGAAAGGAATGTGGATTGCAACTTTATAATTCTNTTGGGATAGAGAANGGTGACCATCATAAAGCAAAATTGCAAATGCACGAAAATTTTAAATTTTTTGGTGCTCCGCATACAGCTATAATCACAAGTGAAAAACTTTTAGGCGAGTACGGGATGATAGACTGTGGGGCCTACATAACAGCGTTCACACTAGCAGCAGCAGCTCAAAACATTAATACNATTCCCCAAGCAGCTATNGCGTCTTTCTCAAGCATTGTCCGAAATACCTTAAAAATTTCTGAGAATAAAACTATTATTTGCGCAATTTCTTTTGGTTATGAANATCCTAATCACCCAATCAATCGCTTTAGAACTTCAAGATCTAATATTTCTGAAACAACNCTTTGGCTTGATGACAAGGATTAATAAATCCCATCTTTTCCTGAGTGGTCTTTCAATTCCTTATATTCTGATAACAAAGATTTTGAACTGTTTAAAAACGTACTAACATCGGTTCCTACTGCTACAAANAAGGCACCCATTTCAATATATTTCTTTGCTCTTTCCTGATCAGTCATTAATATTCCTGCCGCTTTNCCAGATGCAATTATTTTTAAAATCGCNTGTTCTATGGCATCNTGAACCTTTACATTATTTGGATCATCTATAAATCCCATACTGGCTGCGAGATCAAAGGGGCCAATAAAAACACCATCCACCCCCTCTACCGCACAGATGGATTCTAAGTTATCTAAAGCAGTCTGACTTTCGGCCTGAACAAGCAAACAGATTTCTTCATTAGCGCTTGCAGCATAATTTGAAGTGACGCCGTAACGAGCAGCACGCGTAATTGAAGCCGCNCCACGAATTCCATGTGGAGGGTAAAGCACTGCCCGAACCATATCCTCAGCCTGTTGTGCAGTTTCTACCATAGGAACCAAAACAGTTTGGGCTCCCACGTCTAAAGTTTGCTTTATATCGTGTGTAATACCNGCCACAACTCTTACAACCGCGTTACTATNGGAAGGATCAATTACCCTAAGTAAATTAGCAATATTTTCAATACTGTTTGGTGCATGCTCTCCATCAATTAGCAACCAATCAAAACCAACTTGTGCAGAAATTTCGGCTGTTGTTATAGAAGACAAACTTTGCCAGAACCCAATTTGTAGCTTTTTATTCCTTAGGGCGGCTTTGAAGTTATTTTTAGGAGCAACCATATTTTAATCCTTTAATTTAATTTTTTCTCGGCTTGTTTATGTTTTATTCGATTAGAGTGCAAAATGGGTTCTGTGTATCCAGATGGCTGCANCCGTCCAAAAATTACTAACTCTAAGGCTGCACGAAAAGCTAATCCATTAAATTCCGGCCCCATTGGTTCATAACCNGGATCTTCACTATTTTGTTTATCTACAATTTGAGCCATTTTTTCCATAATCGTTCGAACTTGCTTCTCGCTAACCACACCATGGTGGATCCAATTAGCAATATGTTGACTGCTAATTCGACAGGTTGCGCGATCCTCCATTAAACCAATATTATCAATATCAGGAACTTTTGAACACCCTACTCCATCGTTTACCCATCTAACNACATAGCCTAAAATACCCTGTGCATTATTTTCAATTTCCTTNATTACTTCTTCTGTNGACCAATTATCTCTATCAAAAATGGGAGTTTGCAACAATTCGTCTTTAGAATTTCTTAAACCTTGAGTTGCCAGTTCACTCTGCCGGTNAGAAACATTGACTTTATGATAATGTAAGGCATGCAATGTTGCGGCAGTAGGGCTTGGAACCCAAGCACAGCTGGCACCACTTTCTGGGTGATTGACTTTTTCATCTAACATCTTTTTCATTTGGTCAGGTGCAGCCCACATACCCTTCCCAATTTGAGCTTTTCCCTTTAATCCGCACGATAACCCAATATCTACATTTAAATTTTCGTATGCCGAAATCCAAGGTTCTGATTTTATTCGTGATTTTGGAAGAAATGGCCCCATTTCCATTGAAGTATGAATTTCATCACCTGTTCTATCAAGAAAGCCAGTGTTGATAAAAGCTACTCTAGATCTCGCTGCTCGAATACATTCTTTTAAGTTGAGACTCGTTCGGCGTTCTTCGTCCATAATTCCAATTTTTACCGTATTTCTTTTTAAGCCCAAAGCATCTTCAACTTCAGAAAAAATTTCACAAGCAAATTTCACTTCTTCTGGCCCATGCATTTTTGGTTTTACTATATAAATAGATCCAAATTCAGAATTTCTTTTTNGTGANTTCTCATTATGAAGAGCACATAAAATTGTGAAATATGCATCCACAATGCCCTCTCCAATTTCTTGGTTTTCAACATTTAGGACTGCTGAAGTAGTCATTAAGTGCCCTACATTTCGAACCAGCATTAAAGAACGGTTTTTTATCTTATGTTTTTTTCCCAACGGACTTTCATAAAACTCGTCATCATTAATTGAACGTAAAAATTCGTTACCAGCTTTTTGAAAAGTTTCACTTAGATCACCCTTCATCAATCCTAGCCAATTTTTATAAGCCAAAATTTTATCATCGACATCAACAGTTGCGACGCTGTCCTCGCAGTCCATTATCACAGAAATAGCTGATTCAAATAAAACATCACAAATTCCAGCTGGATCATCAGCTCCAATAGTATCATTGTTATTTACTTTAATTTTAACGAGTAAATTATTGTTTCTTAGTAATATTCCATTATTAATTTTTCCNAGGTATTGCTTTGAGTCTATTAAAGACTGTCTTACAGACTCAATATTTGTGATATCTTGCCATTTNAAACCATTCAAACCAAAAAACTCATCTAAATATTCNTTAGACAAGGTTACAACTTTTTTGCCACGTTCNCTGGAATATGTNATGNTCTGGACTTGTCCNTCTATTATGTCAGTGCCGTATAAGGCGTCGTAAAGCGAACCCCATCTCGCATTTACAGCATTAAGAGCATATCTTGCATTTGTAATTGGAACCACCAATTGAGGTCCTGAAATCAAAGCGATTTCAGGGTCTACATTTTCTGTGTTAACTAAAAAATCATTACCCTCAGGAACAATATAATTAATTTTTATCAGAAATTCTTTAAATGCTTTTAAATTATAAGGTACACTTCTGTTATTGATATGCCAAGAATCTATCTGGTTTTGTAAATCCTTGCGAGTCCTAAGTATTTCTTGATTTTTTGGTCCCAAGCGCGCCACAGTTTTACTAAAAGATTCCCAAAATACTTCTTCAGTTACTTGTAATCCTGGCAAAACATCATTTATTAAAAAATTATTGAGCTTTTCATCAACTTTTAGATTAAATTTTTGCAAATATCTTGTCATTAAAATCTCATATAGTTTAATTTTCGAATTTATTATTTGAAACACTTAGTAATGATATTAAAGAGCAAAATATCTTAATATACACTGGGCAACAAGCAGCATCTANTATAAAAAAAAAAGTATATATATAATTCATTATTAAAAANAGTTTGTCTCAATGAAAACTGCTGATCCAAAACCTACCTTACTATCCCAATACAAGCCACCTAATCATAGAATTGATAACATTTTTCTAACGTTTAAATTACATCCAACCAGAACAATCGTCACATCAAAAATGACGATTACTCCTANCAAGAAATCAAAACTATTTCTTGATGGATCAGAATTAAAGTTAAAATCAATTAGCTTNAATGGCTTAGACTATTTATCAAAGGCAAACATTCAAAAACAAGGCTTGTATTTTAATTCATCAGACTTGCCAGNTAAGCCTTATATTCTTGAAATAGTTACAGAAATTAATCCTGAGAAGAATACATCCTTAGAAGGCCTATATATCTCAAATGGAATGTATTGCACACAATGTGAGGCAGAAGGTTTCAGGAAAATAACCTACTATCAGGACCGGCCCGATATAATGGCAAAGTTCAAGGTAAGGGTCGAGAGTGATTTGCCCGTGCGACTTTCAAACGGAAATAAAACCAACGAGACAAAGAATTGGAGTGAATGGGAAGACCCATGGCCGAAACCGTCCTATTTGTTTGCATTGGTTGCAGGTGAATTATTAAGTTTTGATGATCATTTTGTTACTAAATCTGGAAAAAAAATTGCTCTAAAAATATGGGTGCGTGAAGAAGATATTAATAAATGTGCCTTTGCAATGGACGCTTTAAAAANATCCATGTCATGGGATGAGGTAAATTATGGGCGAGAATATGATCTGGATATATTTCAGATAGTTGCAGTAAATGATTTNAATATGGGAGCCATGGAAAACAAAGGATTAAATATTTTTAATTCAAAATATGTTCTAGCTTCGCCTGAAACTGCCACNGATAGCGACTATCAATTTATTGAGGGAATAATCGCACACGAGTACTTCCATAATTGGACAGGTAACAGGATAACCTGCAGAGATTGGTTTCAATTGTCATTAAAAGAGGGATTAACGGTTTTTAGAGATCAACAATTCAGTAGTGATCAAAACAGCTACTCCGTCCAACGTATAAAAGACGTTATACAATTGCGAAATCGACAATTTGCTGAGGACAGTGGCCCTCTTTCCCATCCAGTTCGCCCGCAAAAATATACAGAAATAAATAATTTTTATACTGCTACTATATACGAAAAAGGGGCTGAGTTGATCAGTATGCTCCATAAGCTGGTTGGGCCTAAAGCTTATAAAGAAACATTAAATTTATATTTTGAAAGGCATGATGGAGAAGCCTGCACAATCGATGAATGGATAAAAGTATTTGAAGATTATAACAAAATAGACTTAGAACAATTTAAATTGTGGTATGATCACGCTGGCACCCCAATTGTGACTGTTAATGAGAAGTTTGAAAACGAAACNTATACGTTAAAATTTCAGCAACAACTTAACAAAAAAAATAAAAACCCAAAACCATTCCTAATTCCTATATCATTTGGACTTTTAAATCAGCAAGGAACAGAAATAATTCAAACTAAAGTACTAAAACTACATAAAAAAGAGCAAGAATTCAAATTTGAAAATATTAAAACTAAACCTTTTCCNTCTATACTCAGAGACTTTTCTGCTCCTGTAATAATTAACCATNAAACAACAGATGAGCACAACGCCTTCATGCTTAAATATGACACAAACGANTTTAATCAGTGGGAGTTTGGACAAAAGTTNGCCCGCTCATCAGTTCTACAAACTATTTTAAAGGGTGCAAAAATTAACAGTTTATTTGCAAATTCAATTAAAGATATTCTGAATAACACGAACCCAGATTGTGGATTTAAAGCACTATTATTAAAATTGCCAACACACGACAGCTTAACCGAAGACATCCTAAAGTTAAAAAAAGTCCCCGACCCTATAAAAATTCATCAAGCATTACATTCAACTCAATTAGAATTAGCCCAAACTCTTCAATCCAATTTGGACGATCTATTGAGTGAGTTAACACCATTTAACGACAATGAGTTAATTAAGGTTGGTGCTGGCGAAAGGGCTCTATACGCTTCTTTGCTCAAATTGAATACATTTTTAGATGGTGGAAAACTAGCATATGAAAGATTTAATGAAGCTAAAAATATGACAGATATCCAGGCAGCATTTATTCCATTAATGTCAACTAAATTCAGATCGCAGGCTATACGACAATTTTATAAAGCTTGGAAGACTGATAGACTGGTAATCGACAAATGGTTTGCATTACAAATAATCTATTGCAACCCAAATGATGCAACAGAAATAGCGGAAAAACTGTCAGCTCACAAAGATTTTGACTTTAAAAACCCAAATAGAGCTCGATCGCTAATTTCAAGCTTCTGCTCAGGCAATCCGGCGGGATTTCACGATGTGACTGGAGATGGATACAAGTTTACTGCCGATTGGATTATTACAATTGATAAAATCAACCCTCAAACCGCAGCCAAACTTTGTACCGCATTCCAATCCTGGAAAAATTATGACAAAAATCGCCAAAATAAATCAAAAGAACAGTTAAATCGAATATTACTAACAGCAAATCTTTCTCGAGACACTAAAGAGATGATTGACCGAATAGTCAGTAAAGCCTAAATAAAGTTTGTATTAAAATATTAAATTAACACATTACTAAAATAAATAAGGTAAAATGATGCTTGAATTAAATTATTCGGAGCCATCACCAAAAGTATTTTCTGGTGCCCTGGGCGAATGGGAACTCGTGATTGGAATGGAAATTCATGCTCAGNTTGCATCTAAAGCAAAATTATTCTCTGGAGCATCTACAAAATTTGGAGCTGAACCAAACTCGAATGTGTCATTCGTTGATGCGGCAATGCCAGGAATGTTACCCGTTATAAACAAGTTCTGTATTGAGCAAGCAATCAGGACAGGCTTAGGACTAAAAGCTGAGATAAACTTATTCTCTGCGTTTGATCGAAAAAACTATTTCTATCCAGATCTGCCACAAGGATATCAAATAAGCCAACTGTATCACCCAATAGTTGGTGAAGGCGAAGTTTTAGTTGAAATGGGAAAAGGGCAAGCAAGATTAGTTAGAGTTGAAAGAATTCACTTAGAACAAGATGCTGGAAAATCTGTGCACGACATGGATCCAAACATGTCATTTGTTGATTTGAATAGAACTGGGGTTGCGCTCATGGAGATAGTGAGTCGTCCAGATATCCGAGGACCGGAAGAAGCTGCAGCATATGTGGGTAAATTGCGACAAATTTTAAGATACCTAGGCACTTGTGACGGAAATATGCAAAATGGAAATTTGAGAGCTGATGTAAACGTTTCGGTTTGTAAAAAAGGCCAGTATGAACTTTATCGAAAAAGTAACAATTTTGATCATCTGGGAACTAGATGTGAAATAAAAAATATGAATTCGATGCGATTTATACAGATGGCTATCGATTATGAGGCAAGACGGCAAATCGCGATATTAGAAGATGGAGGCGAGATAAGGCAAGANACTCGGCTTTACGATGCGGATAAAAATGAAACAAGATCTATGAGATCAAAAGAAGAAGCGCACGACTATAGGTATTTTCCATGCCCAGATCTACTTCCTTTACATTTAGAACCATCATTAATTGATAAAATCAAGAAAAGCTTACCTGAGCTACCCGATGAGAAAAAATCACGCTTTGTAAAAAGTTACGGTTTAACAGATTATGACGCAAATGTGCTCACATCAGACATTATTCAAAGTAATTTTTTTGAAGATGTAGCTAAGAATAGAGACGGAAAGCTCGCAGCAAACTGGATTATCAACGAGTTATTTGGTCGCCTAAATAAGGAAGAATTGACAATTGAGGATACCCCAATTTCATCTAAACAATTAGGAGATATTATCGACCTAATTTCTTCAAATGAGATTTCAGGGAAGATTGCTAAAGAACTTTTTGAAATTGTATGGAAAGAGGGAGGAAACCCAAAAGAGATAGTTCAAAAACTCGGAATGAAGCAAGTCACGGATATATCGGCAATCGAAAGAGAAGTTGACAGAATAATATCAGAGAACCCAGATCAGGTAGCAAAAGCAAAAATTAATCCAAAATTAGCAGGATGGTTCGTAGGTCAGGTACTCAAAGCGACTGGGGGAAAGGCTAATCCAGCTACAGTTAACGAATTAGTGTCGCAAAAAATATTGGGATAGTATTAACTAATAGATATTTCCATTGAGATGGCATGGATTTTTTCAACAAGCTTTGGTGTTAATGCAGCATATACAGATCGATGTTGTTTTAGGCGTGACATCCCCAAAAAATGCTTTGACTTAATCTTAATNTGAAAATGAGTCTCTCCGCTTTCATCCCAGCCAGCATGACCACGATGTAATTCAGATTGATCCTCGACTTCTAAGTAAGAAGGCTCAAAAATTAAGGTTAATTTTTCTATTATCTGCTTTTTTATCAACATTTTTTAAATTTGTTTCCATATTGGGGTTGGCATTACGCCCAAACTTCCTAAACTATGGTGCCTGATTCCAAAAGAAGAGTCTGAAAGATGGATAAAAAACCTTTATTTGAGTTCGATATGTCAGTGTCATCTGATAAAAAACGTAGAACAAAAGGGCGTAAAGCATCTACTGGCGCTGTAGATACTTCTAAACAAGTGTGCGAAAAAGAAGGTTGCAATAAATCTGGAAAATATCGGGCCCCCAAATCTGCTGATAACAACACAGAGTTTTACTGGTTTTGTATGGAGCATGTGCGAGAATATAATTTGACTTGGAATTTTTTTGAAAATCATACCCCAAAACAATTTGATGATCAGGTTAATGCAGATAAAACTTGGAATCGAAAGACCAAACCTTTCAGAGACCAAGGTCGAGAATCTGAGCAGAAAGCATGGGCAAGACTNGGCATCAACGATCCGNTAGANGTACTAGGCGAAAAAGGAACTCGTGAAGATGTACGTGGTGCAATATATTCNAAAAGATTAGGCGCCACAGAACGAAGGGCAATTGAAATATTAGAATCTAGGGATAGTATGACAAAAGCTGAAATTCGAAAACAATATAAAAAATTAGTTAAAGATCTTCATCCAGATATGAATGGTGGNGAAAGAACAGATGAAGATCGTCTTCAAGAAGTAGTCTGGGCATGGGACCAGATTAAAGATAGTAGAAGCTTTAAGGATTAAATGATGNCCGATGGCAAAGACAAAAGAGCNCGGCGTCGGAAAAATAATAGTAACAGAATTACAGAAATTAATAATTTCCTAAGCTTTGGTGGTACACTAAAGGTCTTGAGTGAGTCTGAATGTGANTCNATTCATAAAACTGTTTTACAAATTTTAAGTGAAATTGGACTAAGTGAAATAAGTAAAAAAACTAAAGAAGTNGCAACAAATGCTGGAGCATTTATTCAAAACGATAGATTGTGTTTTCCAAAGGCAATGATAGAAGAAGCAATTGCNGGACTTTCACACCCCGTTATATTACATGGGCAAAAATNTGAAAATGACCTACAAATANGTGGTAAGGAAGTATATTTTGGCACAGGTGGAGCAACCCCAACAATTTTAGATCATAAAACCAATCAATTCAGAGAAACGACTCTAACTGATCTTTTTGATAACGCCCGTTTAATTGANAAACTTGAAAATGTTGACTTTTTTTCTAGAACAGTAATTGCAAGAGATATAAAATCTCNAAGAGATTTAGATCTAAATACTATGTTTGCATCNCTGCGNGGTACCACAAAACATGTCATGACAAGCGTATCAAACGCAAACNACGTTAAGGAAATAAGGAAGATTTTGGATCACATTCAATCTGAAGTAAAAGCAAAAAATAATAAAAATTTAATTTCATTAAATACAAACCATGTTGTATCACCCTTGAGATTTGACCCAGANTCATGTGATGTTTTAATTGAGGGCGTAAAATCTGGCATACCAATAAATGTTAACACNTTTGCACAGGTTGGCGCGTCAAGCGTTGTTACCTTAGCTGGCGCANTAGCACAAACTTTGGCTGAAACGATGGCTGGTATGATTCTAGGCTGGTTGGTTGATAAAAATGCAACATTGATATTTGGGCCAAGACCAATGATTACTGATTTAAGGACTGGAGCAATTTCAGGTGGTAGCGCTGANCAACCGATAGCNACCGCTATGGCAGGACAAATGGCTCAATTTTATGGTTTTGCAAATTCTGCAATATCAGGTGCAACAGATAGCAAAGCACCAGATTCTCAAGCTAGCTTTGAGAAAGCNGCNAATNTTCAAATGGCTGCTCTATCGGGTGTTAATTTAATTACACAAGCATGTGGAAGTTTGGCTAGCCTTATGGCTACCTCCTTTACNGCATCAGTTATAGACAACGATATGCTGGGAGTAATTCGTAGAAGTTGTGGAAAGCTAGAAATAAATAAAACTACATTAGGTCTTGATAGTATAAAAAATGTTGTAAACGGGGATGGCCACTTTTTAGGGCAACCAGAAACTTACGATAGAATGCGTAGCGATTATTTGTATCCAAATATTAGCGATAGACAAAACTATGAAGATTGGATTGATGCTGGGTCACCTGACATAGTTGAAACAGCAAAAAATAAAGTATCAGAAATCTTGAAAAAAAATAATGCAGATCACTTACAACCTGACACGATCAGAAGTATTCATGAACTAATTTAAACAATGATTATATTTACACAAATTGTTCTCTTATCAATCGTTCTTCCAAACCATGTCCAGGATCAAAAAGAATTCGATGTCTCGTATGTTTGTCACTACTAATTTCAACGCTTAAAACCTGNGTTGAAAGTCGNCTATCNGCATCAGCCATAACTGGTCGCTTTTCAGGGTCGAGCACGTCGAAGCGAACTTTTGCAGTTTTTGGTAAAAGTGCCCCGCGCCAACGTCGTGGCCGAAATGCTGAAATTGCTGTTAGAGCTAATACATCTGACTGAATTGGAAGTATCGGACCATGAGATGAATAATTATATGCTGTCGACCCTGCAGGC
>NYTF01000016.1 GCA_002683355.1 Paracoccaceae bacterium
TACTGTCGTGGGTTTGCTGTAAACTCAACTCTTTCTCGATCAGTTTCACAATCATTCCAGCTATCATCGCCAAAGCAATCACCATCTCTAAGCTCAAATCGCTGAAAATACTTTCCAGCGCGAGCTTTTGTCTCGTCTTTAATGTATTGAAAGTTGTGATCATTATGATCCATGAAGTTTACATGAGACCTAAAACCACTTCTCTTGGTCTTTAAACCAAATTTACCTTCTTCGTTTTTAAAAGTTCCAGAAATAGCGATTGTAGGGATTAATAAAAATATAATTAACAATTTTTTCATAAAATCTTTGCCTTAGATATTTTAGTTTTATTCTATCTTTAGGGACAGTCTAATTTATATTCTTTTCGATATCCATCAATACTCTTTTTAATGAAGAAACGACTTTCTTTTTTTCTGAACGGCTAAGGTCAACCGCCAAACTAAAACCATCATATTCTTCGCGAAATGAATTCTTTTTATTTTTTTTGTCTTTTTCTGTTTCAATAACCTGATATGTCTGAATTTTATGCGCTATACCCTTTACATTGATTTCTTCTTTTTTTTCACACACGATTTGTTTTTTTATTAAAGCATAGGTTTCATGAGAAATAAGGATTTGTCCAGAATCTGCTTTTGACTCGAGACGACTCGCCAAATTAACTTCTCCGCCAATAATAGTATAATCGAGTCGGTCTTCGGAACCAAAATTACCTACATTACAGTAGCCAGTATTTATACCAATTCGTATATTTAAAGGTTTCGATATCCCTTGGTCTTCCCATAATTTTCGCAAGTACTTCATTCGTTCTTGCATTTCTAATGCCATAAGGACGCATGCATTAGCGTCTTCTATGTCTCCTTTACTCTCTGGATCGCCAAAAAAAATCAATATGGCATCTCCTACAAATTTATCAATTGTACCACCATGCTTAAGAGCAATTTTTGACATTTCATTTAGATAGCTGTTTAACAGAGAGCTCAATACCTCAGGCTCAAGTCTATCAGTAAGCTCAGTAAAACCCTTGATATCAGAAAAAAATACAGTAAGTTTTTTTCGATAAGCTTCAATTTTTACGTTTTGTTTTCCAGAGAAAATTGACTCATATACTTGTGGAGATAAGTATTTTGAAAGCTTCGCAGCTAACTTTTCGATTTTGTCGTGTGCATGCACTCTCTGGGTGATATCGACAACAGTCCATAGAACTTCTTCTTCATCGGCTACAGGATCGCCGGCTATTCGAAACCAAATTTTGCTGCCATCCTTTTTCTTGATTGGCCAATCAAGATTAACCGTCTTTTTGTTACGAACTTGTTTAAAGGCCTTCTCCCCAAACTCCTTATAAGTCTCACCAGAAATATGGATCATTTCTGCGCTATTACCTATTAGCTCTTCCCTAGAGTATCCCAACAAATCACAAAACTTTGGATTCACTTCAAGTAGCTTTCTGTTTTTATCAACAATCATGATGCCAACCCCAGTATTATAAAAAACCTGTTGAAATCTTGAAGGTAGTTGTGTTTTTGCATCCATGGTGAAACTTTCTGATAATAGGATTATTAAACCTACTTTCATATATTTTCTTTAGCAATAGAGGATCTTGTGTTAGATTTAGCCTAGTGTTAGGTTTGTACTTCAGACGTACTTTGTTGCGTATTATAAGGTTTCTAGCCAGTATATTCTATTAAGTTAACATAAGTTATTGGCAGGTGTAATTGACTTGATATTTGGAGATGAAACTATGAATTGGACTCTCAAAAACCAGAAAAATAAAGCGATAGTGTGGGACTATTGGCAACGGATGAATAATGCCCAACCATCTGAAATAAAATCAATTTGTGGAAAGGCATTTGATAAAGACGTGAACTGGAATGGATCGCAACCTTTTAATCAAATAATTGGGGTTGATAAGCTCATTTCAGAGTTCTGGGAGCCACTTCTAAAAGCATTTCCAGATATACAACGTATTCCACATATCCTTTTAGGTGGTATGTCGGCGAATGAAGAGTGGGTATCTGGGTATGGATATTTATCTGGAACGTTTGTTAACGACTGGTTGGGAATTCCAGCAACGGGTAAGAAAACAAATATAAATTTNGGTCAATTTTTTGTCATGCGTGATGAAAAAATTGTAGAGAGTTACGTTATTTTTGATATTCTTAGTGTCATGAAGCAGGCNGGGTTCCAAGTACTGCCGCCNGCGCTGGGTCAAGAGGGTGGCAAAGTTTTAAAACCACGTGAAAATGGAATTTTGNTAANGGAACAGGATGATCTGGAAAGCCGCAAGACACAGCAATTAATTGAGGCAATGGCTACAAGTATGGGTTGGTACAACAGAAGTCGCGATATGGAAAATATGGATACCATGAAACATCACCATTTTTGGCATTCAGACTTTCATTGGATGGGACCAACTGGAATTGGTTCGTCTCATACAATTGAAGAATACAAAGATTTCCACCAAAGGCCATGGGTTCTAGGCTTTGGTGATCGAGATTTAAATGAAGAATCTGGCGGTCGTTTCATGGGTTGGTATTCTGAGGGGCAGTTTGGTGCACTTGGCATTTGGGACTCTAAGTATTCGTTGCATAACGGAGAATATCAGGGAATTCCTGCAACAAAAAAAATGATGACCCTCCGAGATTTTGATTGGTATAGGCGTGAGGGAGATTATTTAATTCAGAATTGGGTACCTATGGATGTAATTGATCTTTTTTTACAAATGGATGTGGATCTTTTTGACCGTATGCATCGTCAAAACGAGCTTCGTAAGCAAGGCATAAATTGGTGGGATCTGCCAGTAAATAGATTTTCTTNAAGTCCTTGAGGTAAAATGTGTATTACAATCGCAGCTTTATGACNAANCTCTGATCTAACCAATAGGGGAATTTTTGTTACCATTTTTATAATGTTTTTTCNGAGATGAATTTNTCTGATTTTAAAAAGAGCATATTTTTCCTATCAGGTGCCATTCTATCAAGAGCTTTTGTTAAAATAGAAAGTCGATGGTTTTTCCTAAAAAATTCTTTATTATCGTTCATGAATTTCCAATATAANCCGTCAACAGTATCGCACCAGTCNGCCTTTTTATAATTGCTCATTTTTAAGATATAGTTTGATCCACACGAATAAGGTTTTGTTGCAAATATTCCACCATCAGCAAAGGTGCCCATGCCAAAAATATTTGGGCCCATAACCCATTCTGAGGAGTCAACAAACATCTCCATAAACCATTTGTGTATTTCCCTTGGATGAATTCGAGCAAGATTCATTATGTTTGCAATTATCATTAATCGTGGGATATGGTGAGTGAAGGCATAATTTGTGCAATCCTTAATAGCATCATCAAGGGGCTCTATTCCTGTAGTTCCATCATACCAATGGCTAGATAACTTTCGATTGTGGTCAAAGAAATTAGCTTGTTCTTGCTCCTCACTTCTTGAATAATAAACACCACGTATGAATTCACGCCAACCTATAATTTGCCTTATGAAACCTTCTAGAGAATTTATTGGAATATTGTTTTGCTCTGCAAATCTCAAAGCTTTAGTAATTACTTCCTGGGGTGTTAATATCCCTATATTTAGGATGGCACTCAAGGCACTATGAAAAATAAAGTTATTATCATTTTTTACAGCATCTTCATATTTTCCAAAATTCTCAAATCTTTTTTCAAAAAAATCATCTAACCAAATTAAAGCATTCTTTCGATTAGTAGGCATCCAAAGATTTTTTGCTGATCCAGGATGTGCTTTGAATACAGTCTCAATTTTGGCAATGAGATCTTCACTGTATTCTGATGTGCTCAGTCTTGGTACAGGCGGTATGACCATATCTTTAGGGAGCTTTTTTCTATTGTCTTCATCAAAAGACCACTTTCCACCTATTGGTTGATTATCACCATCAATTAAGATTTTAAGCTCTATTCGTGCTGATTTGTAGAATGAACCCATTCTCAGGACGCTTTTGCTAGAAAAGTCTTTAAAACGTTCTTTCTTAAAGAGAAACATAGGTGAAGTGTGTTCTAAGAACTGAATTGGAAGAGGTCGTCTGAAAATATCAAATTTGTTTGCAAATGTTTTGTCAGCAATTTCAAAAAAATGAATTTTAGCGATTTTATTATTTTGGATCTCCTGNCTTAAGACGTCAAGAAAAGGCAAGGTAAATGTATCATCATCAATGGAATGGTAAATTACCTGATACCCTTGGTTAATTAACTCATCCCGATATTCGCGCATAGCGACAAAAAACATGTGAATNTTAAGTTTATGATGAAAATAATCTGTAGCTAATCCCAGATCNTCTTTCATAAATACTGTTTTGCATTCAATTTTGCTAATTTCATTAATTGGGAATAATTGATTGCCCAGTATTAGTANGAGATTATTTTGTGTCATTAAATTTCTATATAAATTTATAATTGTTGCTTATTAAGGTAATGATCTTCTTTTTTTAAGTAGACTACAGAATGGTCATCAAAATCATATTCACCTACAGGTTTGAAATTATTTTTATAGTGAAAATTTAATGAAATTTGATTTATTGGGATTGTATTGACTTCACAGCATATTGGTAATTGCTTTAGCGCAGCTAGTTTATAAAGTTTATTATATAATAGAGAACCAAGTCCTTTATTTATATTGTTTTGTTTTATTGCAATCCTATCAACATACATGAATTTTGATTCATTGTTGTTAAAAAATATATAATTAGGTGAGTGATATTTTGATCGCTCTCTAAAGCATACNAAGAAACCAATAATTTCATTATTANTAAATATATACATACTAGTATCACTGAGTTTGATTAACTCTTCTAATTCGGTTTCTGTAGATAGGCTTCCAAGGGCTGGAACATTATCTTGATTAAGAGAATAAAGCTCTTTTATAATCTTAGGTTCGGGCATAGATNTAATTTGTATGATTTTCATATTTTTNACGTTCTAATCGGTTGGATAAGTTTNATTTAAACTTTGTCGACTCTTGATGCGATCGTGCCATGCAGATAGTTTGGGGTGATTTTTTCTCCAACCAATATATTCGTGACGAAAATCTAGATAATCCAGGGAGATTGCGATGGTTAAACAACCCATATTAATATTTTCTAATAGTTGGCNGATATTGTCCTCAAGATGATCTAAAGTCCGATTTATTTTTAATAACTGCGCATCGACCCATTCTTTGACCCTAAGCTCTTCTGGTCTAATTCTAATTTCGTANATAAGCAAAACAGCTGCTTCTAGTATACCGTCAGCTAATGCCTCTAAACGCAATGCTGGCCAAATGTCTTCACCTCGAGGGTAAAGCTTTTGTCCATCGCTATTTGGGTTTGCTTCATCAATATATCTGCAGATATATTTGCTATCGATAATGGATGAGCCATTTGGAAGTAACAATGTAGGTATTTTTCCTAAAGGATTTGCGGCTGGAACAATTTCACCAGGAGCCATTGGCCCTATTTTTACTTCTTCTAATACAACATCATCAAGCTGTTTTGTTTCAATAAGTGCTACCAAAGCCTTTCTAGCAAATGGTGATGGTCTGCTGTAATATAATATCATGAGATTGGTTCCTGAAATTTATCTATAGTTTACTTAATCTTTTATACANCAAAGGTATATTGAAAAAGCGCGCATGAAGTTTCTTTTTAGCTGCTTGTGTTTAGCAAAGACTCATACGCAAAAATGTTAGGATGGCCTCCGGTGTGTAAGTAAAGAATATTAGAATTGGGCTCAAAGTTGTTTTGTCGGGTTAATTCTATAAGGCCTGCAATTGATTTTCCTGAGTATGTTGGATCAGTTAATATCCCATCTGTTTTTGCTAATAAATTAATGGCATNCAAAACTTCTGGTGACATTATACCATATCCTTTTCCAAGCCATCGATCATCGGTATGTATATCTTCGTCTTTAATTGATATATTTGAATGTAGTATTTTTAGTAATTTACCAANCACTTTTTTAATACGTTTTTTTTGGTCGTACTTGTTCCGCCGAACACATATTCCAAAGACAGGGATTTTNAGGTTTTCAAGTGCTAGGCCAGTTAATATCCCAGCTTGTGTTGATGCGGTGCCAGAAGCAGTTATAATCCCATCTATTTTTAAATTTTGGTTTTTACACTGGATAATGATCTCTNTAATGCCATCCACATAACCAAGTGCGCCTATTGGATCATGCTCNGGTGATAGATTTATAATATAAGGTTTTTTACCAATAGATTTATAATATTTAGAGATTTCNAATAGAGAGCTATCAGCGGCATTCTCATTTTCGCCTTCAGGAAAATAAGATATTTTTGCACCAAATAATTTATAAAGTAACACGTTCCCATTTTTATGATAAGTTGAGTCCATATCTAACACCCGGTTTTCTAACTGAATATGACAACCCAACCCTAATTTAGCAGATGCAGCCGCGGCACTTCGACAATAATTAGATTGTACCGCCCCAGTAATAATTATTTGATCACATTCTTTGGATAGGGCTTCTCCCAAAATGAATTCTAAAGGTCGAGTTTTATTTCCTCCCATTGCTAAACTAGTAAGNTCATCACGTTTAATGAAAAAGTTAGTAGAATTATTTTCATCTTTACTTAAAAAATTTGTTAAATTGTGCAGCTTCTCTAGAGGGGTTTTTTGGCTAAGCAATGACACTCTTGGGAAGTCTTTTAAAGCTGTAATAATATTAGCTGGATAATCATACATTGGTCGAGTTTTCTCACGCTTTCATGGCTTTAAACGATTTTTTACGGTTTGGATAACATGTCTTGCAAATATCACAGACGCGACCATCACAACCTCTAGCTGAACAATATTCTCGTCCATAAAAAATAATTTGTAAGTGTAACTTATTCCAAGACTTTTTAGGAAAAAGTCTTTTTAAATCAATTTCTGTCTGTTTAACATTCTTACCAGAAGTTAATCCCCAGCGCTGAGCTAAACGGTGAATATGAGTATCAACTGGAAAAGCAGGCTCTCCAAATCCCTGAGATATTACGACACTTGCTGTTTTATGTCCCACACCAGGTAAGGTTTCTAATTTGACAATATCTCTTGGGACTTCACCATTATGTTGATCAACTAAAATTATTGAGAGATTGTGAATGGCCTTAGATTTTTGNGGGGCTAATCCACAAGGCCTTATNATATTGTAAATTTTNTTNACTGGAACTTTTTGCATATCAAATGGGTTATTAGCTAGTTTAAATAGATCTGGAGTTACTTGATTAACNCGTTCATCTGTGCATTGGGCACTTAATAAAACAGCCACTAGTAATTCATATTTGTTAGAATGATTAAGTGGAATCGGTGTTTTTTTATAATGAAAGTTTAACTTTTCCATAATAAAAGTAACACGATCTTTTTTTAACATTTGTCATATTTCTTTCGATAAAGGGATTTTTATTTCACAAGGTATAGCAAAATTATCGTAAGTATTGCAAAAATTAATTATNTCTTTGATAAACTTATTATNTCCTATAATCTCCATATGTTTTAATGCTTGGCAAAGGATCTGGGGTCAGATTACAGTGCATAAGACGAATTTTTCTATAGCTAGATAAACTAATCTGAGATAAAAAGTTGAGAATGGTCAGTGCTTGATTTTATTTAAGGGAAATAATCTGATCTAAAGAGAGAAGGTTATTTAATGCAGCTTTTTGATAATCCAATAAAATCGACTTTATTAAAAAAAGCAGAGGCGATACAACAAGTGAGTCTTGAGAGTTTGCTGAATGACAAAAGTCGTAAAGCTTCATTTATATTGAATTTGAACGATTTGAAAATTGATTATACTCGTAATCACATAACTAAGGACATTCAAAGTGACTTATTAGATTTGGCTAAAAGTGCAAAACTACCAGAAAAAATGCAGGCTCTTTCAGATGGCAAAAAGATTAATACTACTGAAAACTTGGCAGTTGAACACATGGGACAGCGTGACCCAATTA
>NYTF01000075.1 GCA_002683355.1 Paracoccaceae bacterium
TCTGATGATCCTAGACACCCTTGGCATAAATCAGTGTTTAGTTGCCCTTACGAAAATCGACCGGGCTTCACTAGATCGCACCAAAGAGGTTGAGCAAGAGATCAAAACACTTTTTGAAGATTCTGGACGAAATGAGTTTGCTATTTATCCAGTTTGTGCGCCAGATAATGTTGGAATTAAGGAAATTAGATTAGCTTTAGGTGAATGTGCAAAATCTAAAGTTAGCAGAAGTACTGATGGTTATTTTCGAATGGCTATTGATAGAGTTTTTAGTCTCAAGGGGATTGGGCTCATTGTGACAGGCATGGTATTTTCGGGAGCCGTTAATACCACCGATAAATTGATACTTTCTTCAGATGGCTCAACCATTCGCATACGTGAGATCAGAGCTAAAAATAATATAACAGATGAAGCAAAGATTGGAGATCGATGCGCCTTAAATATTGTTGGTCGTGGAATAAGTGAACATTCAATCAAACGTGGAGATTGGTTGATGGACACTAATCTATTTGTTCCCTCACGGCGGGTGGATGTATCCTTAAAGGTGTCAAAAAGTGAGACAAAGTCCTTAAAGCACTGGACGCCAGCTCATTTACACATTGGTTCAGATCACATGACAGCCAGGGTTGCAGTATTATCTGGGGGAAATATTGCAGTCGGATCCAGAGGATTAGCTCAGTTGATACTATCAAAGGACGTCTTCGTGGTTCATGGGGATCGATTTGTTCTTCGGGATCAATCGGCGCAGCGGACTATTGGTGGTGGCAATATAATTGATCCACGACCTCCAAAACGTGGTCGATCAAGGCCTGAAAGGATCAAAATATTAAATTTGATGCAGGGAGAAAACACTGCAGAAATTTTAAGATCTTTAGCAGAGGTTAGCGACGTTGGTGTGGCGTTAGACCAATTTTTAATATCACATAATGTACCGCTATTTAAATCAGATAACTTAATAACATCTCTGGGGCTCCACCGTATTGGAAAAAATCCACATGAGAGAGTATTTTCTAATAAGAAATGGGATGCCTTACTGGAAAACATAATCAAAGCAATTACAGAATTTCACAATTTAAAACCAAACTTTGTGGGCCCAAGTATTGTTGAAGTGCAGGGGGCTATTTTCCCATTTGTTGAAATCACAATTATAGATGCTGCCATAAATGCATTAATTAACGATAAACGAGTACTCGAAAATGGTAAGAAGTTTCATTTACCCTCACATGAGTTTCATGTTTCAGAAAAAGATAAAATCTTACTGGCAAAAGTTGCAAAGATATTAGTACCTGTATCTGGCACTCCACTTAACCTAACTCAGGTTGCTCAAGAGGTAGCTGTAGAAATTAAATCTTTAGAAAAAACACTAAAAATTGGAATAAAGTTAGGAGATTTTGTCTTTATTGATAAAAACCGGTACGTACCACAACCCCTAATTATTAAACTTAAAGCTGCTGCAGAGCATCTTGCCTCTAAATCTGTTGATGGATTATTCACGGTTGTCCAGTATCGTGATGAGGTAGATATGGGCAGAAACTTCGTCATCTCCATACTCGAATATTTTGACAGAGTAGGATTCTCTGAACGCACTGGGAATTTTCGCAGTATTCGGCGTTGTGCTGAAGATAATCAATCTGTAAAAAGTAAAAACTGATAGGGAAGAGGATCGAACCCCGGTGGGGCGCCTAGACTTCAAATCTAGTGGGAGGCGTACCACGTCTCCGGTGGGTTCGACTCCCACGCTCTTCCGCCACTTAAACATGTGAGACCGTCAAAAAAAATTCAAAGATGTTATAAGTTAATTAGCTTTTTTAGGTGCTCATAATTCGACGTGTATCCTAGCTGGTTGATCTTGCGAGATGATCTGACCAATTACTGCACAAATTGGAACATTACTTGCCCTTAAGTCCTGAAGTAGGTTTTCCAGTTTTTCCTTAGGAATTGCCATTAATAAGCCACCAGATGTCTGCGCATCAGCTAATAGAAGTTGCTTGTTATCACTTACTTCCTCCGAGAACGTAGTTAATGGAGCTGCCGTTTCTAAGTTTCGGCGTGTGCCAAGCGGGCATAGACCTTTCTCCAGAAAGGCTTCTACCTCCGAAAACTTGGGTATTTTAGAGTAAGAGAGACGGGCGCCAAGATCCTGTTTTGCAGATTCTGATGACGCTCTCAGCATATTGCCAAGATGCCCCAATAAACCAAATCCAGTGACGTCTGTAGCTGCTTTAACACCGTATTTCTGCATCACTGAGGCTGCGTCGGCATTAAGAGTAGTCATTGATAGAATGGCTTCGTTTAACTTACCCTCGGGCATCTCTCCACGTTTTACCGCTGTCGTTAAAACTCCAGTTCCTATCTTCTTTGTTAAGACCAAGTAATCTCCAACTTTAGCGCCCGTATTATCAATTATTTTTTCTGGATGTACCAAACCTGTTACGAACAAACCAAACTTTGGTTCGCTGTCTACGATTGAGTGACCACCGGCAATTGCAATGCCAGCTTTGCTACAGATATCTGCAGCACCTTTTAGTACTGCACCAAGCTGATCTACTCCGAGCACCTCAACAGGCCAACTGACAAAACTGAGTGCACTAATTGGCTTTGCTCCCATGGCGTAGACATCGCTTAAAGCATTTGTGGCAGCGATCTGACCATAGACAAATGGATCATCAACAATTGGAGGGAAAATATCCACGGTTTCCACTAAGGCAAGTTCCGATGAAAGCCGATAAACAGCGGCGTCATCTGAACCAGCATGATCAACCATTAAATTGGGATCTTTAGATTGGGGTAGGTGGGCTAAAGCCTTGGCTAAATCTACTTGTGCAATTTTTGCTGCACAGCCAGCAGATTTGGCCAAGCTTGTCAGCGAGGGTAAGTTGGGCATACTTTCAAACCTTAATTTATAATAAATATATTCTTAAGAATTTTAAATTCCATGCCCTAGTTAACCAACTTTTNAATTGGAATGAAAGAACACAAAGAGATTTGTTTTATGTTATGTTATGTTATGTTATGTTTATGTACCTTCTAGGAATTCAGCTGTGACATTTAAAAACAAACCTAGAAGTTTCATCAATCTGATTGAATGAACTTTTAAAACATTACAACTCAAGTAATTTNATCACCATCCAGCTGCGGATGTCCCCGGAAGTGGACCTTCTGACCAAAACCTAGGAGCCATNAGGGACATCTCAACAATTTGGCGCATGACTTTACTGTCAGAAGAGATTGAAATCGCTTCAAGTAAAAGAAGTAATCGACCTGCCTTCGTCTCTTCCCAAAACCATTTTCCCATTAATTCCAAGTCATCAATATTGTCACGATGGGTACGGGTCTCAGAGTAGTAAGCCTCTAAGTCCTCCACAACCAGTTTAAGAAGTGGAATGGCGGGTAGTCCCTTTCTTGGGCTTTTAGGGATGTCACCTGTCAGAAATTCAGCAACAAATGGTGCTAAATCACCAATCTGTAGTTCACTGGCACCAACTGTAGTTCGNCCTCGCGAGACTACTGCAGCCTCATAATCTGGTTGNAGTTCTTTCATCTCTGCACGAATTTCTGCCAACAGGTTGTCTATATCACCAATATCACTTGTGCTTAAAACAAGATCTGGGGGCAGGGCGTAACCCATACGCCCATCTCTTACAGGGATTGATTCAGGAAAATCAATAAGAACTGGACCTGCTGGAGCGTCTAGTAAGTCAAACGCAGCACGGATTACTTTTTTCTGAAAAGCAGGATCGTTTGGTTTGCCCATACCACGGCCCATTGGAAAATCTAAAAACAACGAGCGTGCCGGTTTTATAGCTTCCATTTGTTCCCGCACAAATCCAACAAGAACTGTNGCCAAACCTTCTGATTCAAAGTAGTGGGCAAGCCCGCACACGGCGCGCGTACAGAACGGTCATATGGGTATCAGGAAGACTGTATCAACGCCCTCCTGCTTCATCTTCGCCGCCACTGCTCGAGCAGATTTCTCCATTGTTACTGGGTCCGCCGCTCCCATAAATGAATAATGCTCATCCGCTACAGAGCCAATCTCACCATCGTTCGCCATTTCTTCGAGTCGATCGAGAGGAATTATCACATTTAAATCTTGCTGCCAGGCAGATCTGTCAAATTCAACCGCAACATGTGTCATAACTAGATCGCGATCATTCTTGTTAAATACCCGATGGTCCCTCGCAAGCCAAGAGAAGGGTTTGTCACCACGCCTTGATACCGCTGCNGTTGTCACTATTGAGACACGTCGCTCTTGCGGTGGGGACGGAACTGTCCAGTCTGGCTCAGCCACAACAGGTAAATCAAGATTTGAAATAAAACCACGAGCCACTGCGGGCATCTCAGTAATTTTTGTCACGTCACGGCTCCTATTAGGACCTTAATTTAAATTGGACATTCGGAAAACTTTGATCCTACAGTCTGCCCAACTTCATTAATGCTACCGACTTCAGAACATATGCTTGCTATAGTTGGGCAGTCTTTAAATGGATCACCACCAAACTCATCGCGTAAAATTCCAAAACCACCAGTCTCCTGTACTGTACGAACACATGTATATAAAAAGATATCAGCGTAAGAGCATGATGACCCTGTCATGAATGGCTTGGCTGAGCTGGATGCTGCTAAATTCTTCTCAAGCATGTTAGATCTGTTGGTGTGAAGAGTTGTCAAATTCTTTATACCAAGCTCTTTTCCACCCTCGGCAAGCGTATCAGTTAAGCGAAGACTTCTCCAAAAAGGTTCATTGTGACCTGTTATAATATCGTGAAATGGCGATAATACAAAAGAGTAATAATCCTGGCACCAGGACCAATACATAGCAACTTGTGCTGCTTGATCAGCATCACTTGGAGTTAAAGGTCCCTCATATTTATTTACCAAATACTGAACAATAGCCATCGAGTCATTTAACTCAAGTCCGTTCGAATGGTCTTTCATCCAAGGAACTGTGCCGAAGGGCGCTTGTGTATCCTTATTAAAATCATCACCCATAGGATTGGACATTAAGGAATTCACTTTGATCCCATGCATCGCACAAATGATATTTATCTGTTCTCCTCGACCTACAACTGGAAGGTAGGCTAAATCAATTTCTGGCATTTTCACTCCTTTAGTATTTATAAAATACTCATATTCGTTGACAATTGTTTAATTGTTTATAATTACTAAGATCCTAGCCGAAAGTGTTGTAATTATTAGAACTAAAGTCAACTGTAAATATGTAAATTATAGAACTCAAACTATTTTGCCATCCATAATTTTGAAAGGTACTGCCTTAACAAGCGAACCTACAACAAATACTTAACAAAAACCTAATGACGTGATTAGGAGTTATATACCTATCGTAGTCGGTATAATGAATTATGTTCCTGCCCACACTGGTGGTCGATAACTGCTCCACTGAAAATATCGCTCAAGCTCTTGCGCTACTTGTAATATTACATGATCTTGCAGGTGATGACCTGCTAGCTGAACGGCACAAGGATGCTCACCTTCAGACAGTTGAACAGGCAGTGATGCAGATGGCTGACCTGTCACGTTACAGATGTAAGAAAACGGTGCGAATTTATGCCCTTCCTCACACCACATCTCCATATTAAAGTCATCAGAGTAACTGTCCAAAGTTCCAAGAGGGATAGGGTCACTTGCCAACGCAGGTGATAGGACCATGTCAATATTACTCATTGATTGCATTAATTTAACACTAGCATTATGCGCGCTCTGACGGGCCTGATATAAGTCCATTGCACTCAAGCTCCCAACAAGTTGGCGAGAGTAACGAGTGAGCGCATCCAACTCATCACGTTTTGGCTCACGACCAAGCTCTTTAATGTGATTTTCGATTTCATATACCACGTCAATCATCCATAGATTTTCCATCCAATTCCCCAAGCCTAGCTCTGTTGGGTAGTCGTATTCTACCGTTTCATGCCCCATACTTTTAAGGGCATTGTGAACTTCCAGAACTGCCTTTTCTTGATTTGACCCAACTGCATTACCATTTGGAGTAACCGTTGTTACACCAATTTTAAGCTTTGGTACGGATTTATCGAGTGTCTTTAAGTAAGATTCCACACTTGATTTAACGTGATAACGTGCTCCGCACATTGGGCCAGCACTAAGATCAAGTGCGGCCGCACTATCGCGAACGGTTCTTGAAATTACATGATCAGAGTTAAAGCCACCTGAT
>NYTF01000076.1 GCA_002683355.1 Paracoccaceae bacterium
AGCTGTGATCAGTATAAATGAATCCTCTTCTAATCTAATACAAGACATTTCACTTAATATTCGTCCCCGCTTATCAGACACATATATTAAATTCATCCGCCCAATTTTTGGCAATCCCCCAGTGCAAAATCCACGCAAAAATTCACTCGCACCATCACCTTTTAAAATAAATCGAGCAAAACCAGGGAGATTCAGCACACCACAGTTATCACGGACGGCTTCACACTCTTCTTTTATTCTTTTCTCCCATGGCCCATTTCTATTCCAAGTGTGCGTGCTCTCTAATGACGTATTATCTCCTGGCTTCGCAAACCAATTCGCACGCTCCCAACCATTATACGCTCCCATAACACCGCCAATCTCAACAACTTTTTTGTGTATTGACGAAATTTTTTTATCTCTTCCAGCTGGCCACTCATGGTAAGGAAAATGCATCGCGTACTCATTTCCATATACTTCCATACCTTTTTGATTACAGTAATCTTGATCCGTATAATCTGTAAAACGGCGTGGATCACATGACCACATATCCCACTCTGTTTGTCCTTCTGTTAGCCACTCTGCTAACACTTTTCCAGCACCTCCTCCTTGGGCTATCCCAAAAGTAAACACACAGGCCTCAAAGGCATTTGGCACTCCTGGCATAGGTCCAATGAGTGGATTACCGTCAGGCGTGTAGGGTATTGGCCCATTTATCACTTTTGAAATACCAGCTTTACCAAGTAAAGGGACACGCGCCATTGCGTCCTCGATATGCCACTCAATTCTATCTAAGTCATCTGGGTAAAGCTGAAAGCTAAAATCTTCAGGCATTGGATCACCTTCAGTTAACCAAGCCGCCTTACAAGTATTTTCATAAGGACCTAAATTTAAACCGTATTTTTCCTGTCTTAAATAATAACTGCTATCAACATCACGTAATAAAGGTAATTTATGGCCAACTTCTTTATTCCAAGCTTCAATTTCAGGGATTTCCTCAGACAGTAAATACTGGTGGCTCATTACCATCATTGGCAAAGTACGACCTCCAAAAGGCTTGAACCACTCAGCCACCCTTTGCGCATAATAACCTGCAGCATTTACCACATATTCGCATCGAATTTCACCTTTTTCAGTATTTACAATCCATTCATCGTTTTCTCTTTGGATACCAATAGCAGGAGTAAATCTAAATATTTTACAACCTAGATCTCGCGCGCCTTTAGCTAAAGCTTGAGTAAGTTGTGCTGGGTCAATATCGCCATCATTTGGATCATACAATCCTCCTGATAAATCATGTGTTTCCAAAAACGGATAATGGTTTTTTAAATCGTCAACAGAGCAAATATCAAGAGCCATTCCCTGATATCTACCCATTCCAGCTGCACGTTCAAACTCCTGCATACGCTCTTTAGAATGTGAAAGACGAACTGATCCTGTTACATGATAGTTCATTGGATAATCTACTTCTTTTCCAAGCTTTCTATAAAGTTCGGTTGAATAACGTTGCATATTCATTATCGACCATGAAGCCGAAAATGTTGGTACGTTACCGGCTGCATGCCAAGTAGATCCAGCCGTTAATTCATTTTTTTCAAGTAACACACAGTCTGTCCATCCAGCTTTGGCCAGATGATACAATGCTGAAGCCCCTACTGCTCCACCACCTATAATAACAACACGCGCAGTACCTGGAAAATCTGACATACTAACTCCTACATCCAAAATAGGTTAAAAAACAAATAGTACTCACTTTTCATGAGATGTTTGAAATTACCTTTCAAATATCTCAAAAAAAACTAATAACAATCCTTAAACAGTTTTTTTTTGTAAACAATATCCAAAACCGACATTTTGATATGAACCAAGCTAAGTTTTTAGGTATTTCTCCGACATCATAGCAATCATTTCAAACATTATTGCCGATGCTGTTCTCGCTGTTATCATATTAGACGAGTCTCTTGTGGGCATTAAGCAAACAACATCGCCACCAATAATATTCATTCCACGAACAGAGTGTAAAAGAGCCATAGCTTCATCTATTAAAAATCCTTGCTCACCAGGCTCCAGATTAGAAACTCCAGGGGCAACAGTTGGATCTAAACTATCAAGATCAAACGTAATATAAACCGGCCGACCATCAAGTTGTTTTTTAATTCGAGCAATCGTTGCCTCAAGACCAATTTTTCTGTATTCTTTCATCGTAACAACATCATAACCATATTCATACGAGGGCTCGAGCCAATCAAGCGTTCTGGTATTTCCTCTAATACCCACTTGTATCGAAGTGGTCGCATCAACTTGCCCTTGGTCAACCAAATATGCACCCCAATGTGCAGCTGATTTTTTTGCGCCTAAAAAATGAGGTACTTTTGTAAAAACATCAGTATGGGCATCAATATGGAGAAAGCTTACTTTTTCTCCATTAGTTAAGTTTCCACATCCTAGGGCCTGCACTATTCCACCTGTAATTGAATGATCACCGCCTATTGAAACCGGTCTAACACCAGCTTTATCTATCAATTTATAATAATCTGTAATCCTTTGGACACTTGCCTCATTGTCATTTGCTTCTGGCAAAGGAACATCACCCAAATCCGCAATTCTTGCTGTTTCCCATGGATCAAAACCCATTTCCAAATGAACTCTTCGCAATAATGCAGAGACATTTCGAACAGCGCGAGGACCCAAATGCTGATCTTTTTCAGTAGTCCCATTTCCTGATGAATGAGGCACGCCAATAAGGCCAATATCACAATTTTCAAAATTGATTTCGTTTGGACAACGAAATAATGTTGGGATACCCCACCAATATAAGTTTTCCATCATTCTAGCATCAGCTTGGTTTTGCATAATTTTCTCCAATCGTGTCGTTATTAGTATAGCGAATCCAATCCAACCATGATCGAATGTGATTTGAAAGAAGTCTTTAATGTCCAAATCAACAAATCTTCAACTTGGCGTCTTTTGTGCTATTGGCGCATCTCTTTGTTTTTCTTTAAATGATGTTGTAATAAAATTTTTGAGTGGTGATTATGCACTTCATCAGGTTGTTTTAACAAGATCAGTAATTGGATTAGTTTTTACTTTGGCAATACTAATACCGCTTGAAGGAGGTGTTAAAAACCTAAAAACGAAAAGACCTCTACTACATATTTTAAGAGGTTTATGCGTTGTCATGGCTAACATGTTATTTTTTCTTGGCCTTGCTTCAATGCCCATAGCAGAGGCAACTGCTATATTTTTTATAGCACCCTTGGCAATCACAGCATTTGCTGTTTTTTTCTTGGGTGAAAAAGTAGGAATCCGACGTTGGGTTGCTGTTCTTTTGGGACTAGTTGGGGTTTTAATTATGTTAAGGCCAGGGTCAGAAAGCCTAAAATTAATAGCGCTATTACCAGCTGGCGCAGCAATTTTTTATGCATTACTACATACACTTACCCGCAAAATAGGGTTGTCAGAAACCGCTTCCACGATGTCTCTCTACATACAGTTAACATTTGTTTTTGTAAGTGCCAGTATTGGTTTAGCCGTTGGCGATGGACGTTATTATGGTACAGGCAACCCTTCATTAGACTTTATATTTNGNCAATGGNTATTCCCCAATACTTTTGATNTAAGCATAATGTGTACAATTGGGATAACGTCGTCTCTTGGTGGTTATTTAATCAGCCAAGCGTACCGCGTNGCAGAAGCAAATAAAATAGCCCCTTTTGAATATATAAATATGCCTCTTGCAGTCGTTTGGGGTGTGCTCATATGGGGGCATTGGCCAGATACTCCTGCTTGGGTTGGCATATTATTAATTTTTGGCACTGGATTATACGTGGTTTTCCGTGAAGGAAAAATTGGCAAACAAGCAAATAAACAAAGACCAATTCAATGAGACGTTGACCTTCTATAACATTTTTGCTCAAACATACTAAGAAACTAAAAGGTGTGATATGAAAGATAGTAATTTTTTAAAAGAAAATAANGCNCGCCATATATGGCACCCAATGGGCCATCCNGGTGAACTGCAACGAAACACCCCAAAAATNATAACGGGTGCGAGTGGCGTNAGCATTGAAGATATCGACGGGCACACNGCTATTGATGCNGTTGGNGGCTTATGGTGCGTAAATGTTGGATACTCTTGCGAACCAATAAAAACTGCCATCAAAGAGCAATTAGACAAGCTACCGTATTATTCATCTTTCGCTGGNACATCAAATGACGCAGCNATTGAGTTATCNTATGAATTAAATCAATGGTTTGAACCGGAAGGGATGGTTCGTGCCTTCTTTACATCTGGTGGCTCCGATAGCGTGGAGACTGCTCTGAGGCTAGCACGCCAATATCATAAAGTTCGTGGTGATTTTGGACGTACAAAATTTTTCAGCTTAAAAAAAGGTTACCATGGCACACATTTCGGTGGTGCTTCAGTAAATGGAAATCAACGCTTTCGCACCGCTTATGAGCCTTTATTGGCAGGCTGCCATCATATGCCATCACCCTATACCTACAGAAATCCGTTTAATGAGTCTGATCCNGCTAAATTGGCACAATTTTGTTTNCAAGCGACAGAAGATGAAATNATGTTCCAAGATCCATCAACAATAGCAGCCTTTATCATGGAGCCAGTATTAGGGGCTGGTGGCGTAATTGTACCTCATGAAACATTTATGCCAGGAATTCGAGCACTTTGTGATAAATATGGAATTTTACTAATATCNGATGANGTTATTACTGGTTTTGGTCGCACGGGTGACTGGTCTGGAGCTCGCCACTGGAAAGTAAAACCNGATATGATGACTTGTGCAAAAGCAATCACATCTGCTTACTACCCATTTGGAGCCACAATGATTGGNGAAAAGGTAGCAGAGGTATTCGAAAATGATGAAACTGGAGCCGCATCAATTGGTCATGGCTATACATATTCAGCTCATCCTGTTGGCGCAGCAGCTGCAATTGCATGTTTGAACGAAACAAAACGTATGGAATTAAATATAAATGCCAAGGTGCGCGGTGCCCAAATTTTTGATGCCGTTAATCAATTAAAAAATAAATATGACATCATTGGTGATGTTAGAGGTGGTCATGGATTGATGACAGCTCTTGAGTTTGTGTCTGATCAAACAACTAAAACTCCCCTAGANAATGCATCAATGGCAAAGATTCAAAAGACAGCATATGAAAATGGTGCATTTGTAAGAGTTGGTGGGCATAATATAATGATGTCACCACCACTGATTGTTACAGAAGATCATGTTAATACCATAATTTCTGCACTAGAGGCGGGCATTAAATCAGTTTGACGAAAAAACCATGCATAATTTGTGTTGCAATTACAGGATCAGTGCCAACAAAAAGTGATAACCCTGCAGTTCCAATAACAATCGATGAGCAAATCGAGAGNACNAGTAATGCATTTAAAGCTGGTGCTTCGATTGCACATTTGCATGTAAGAAATGATGATGGAACGACCTCATCAGACCCATTAANGTTNAAAAAATTAAAACAGGGTTTAAAAAAAGCCTGTCCTGGTATGATCATTCAATTCTCTACGGGGGGTAGATCTGGCACAGGTAAGGAACGCGGAGGAATGCTACCACTAATGCCAGACATGGCATCTTTAACAGTAGGGTCAAATAACTTTCCAACGCGCGTCTATGAAAATAATCCAGATCTTATAAATTGGTTGGCGTCACAAATGAAGCTTTTTAAGATTACCCCTGAAATTGAAGCTTTTGACCTCAGCCATATTCACCAAGCAATCAAAATGTCGCAAAATAATATGTTATATGGAAAGCTGTATATTCAATTCGTAATGGGCGTAAAAAACGCTATGCCAGTTGATAAACATGTTTTTGATTATTACATCGAAACTGTTAAACGTTTAGCACCTAATACAGAATGGTGTGGTGCAGGAATTGGCGCTGGTCAAATTTTGGTTAATGAATGGTCGATCGCCGCTGGTGGCCATACTCGTACAGGGTTAGAAGATAATATCAGAATTAGCAAAGACGACCTTGCAAAATCAAATGCTCAGCTCGTAGAGTTGGCAACGTCTCTTTGTGATAAGTATTCGAGGCCAGTAGCTACTCACATTCAAGCTAGAGAAATTTTAGGCCTATAAAACTAATCATTATCTGATAATCCAGCTCCCGCACCCAACACTCTGCTTTCTTCTGTCGCCGGCGCATAGGTTAGATAGGTGAGTTCTTCTAATCGGTTCCATACGTCATCCGCAACCTTACATCTATTAGGTACCTGACTATACTTTAATTCAATTTTATCAGAGATTGCAGATAATTTCACCTCTTCAGACCTTGAGGGCAAATCTTTAACATTTGTTTTAACCCTACCATCAATTAACATGGCACTAAAATTATTTGCTTTAATCAACATCGATTGCGAAAGTTGAGCAACAAACGGAATTAAAAAATATGGCAAAAAGACATTTCTCAAAACAACGGTTTTGTTAATATTCAAATCAAGTAACGCTACGCCTGATTTAATCGGGTCTAAGTCACCACTTTTATTTTGCCAAATATTTTCGTCAATACTATTTGGTGGATGAATTATATCACTTTCTAAAAGGTCAATTAAGTCATTTGATACATCAAAACCATTTTTGAACAACCAAACTGTCGCAAAGGATACTTCTTCTGCCTGACCCCACGACAATCCAGAACCACGCGCAGCGCCTTTTGACATTGACTTTAATTCATTAAATGAAACTTTCATTATTAACTCTCGAAGCCTTCGAGATAACTCCAATAATCAGATACTGAGTTAGACATTTGATCAGGATATGGTGCACCTTTGAACATACAAATGCGAACCCAGCGGTCTGATCTAGGATCAAAATGAATGGCTCCAAAAAATGAAAGTTTACACCGAAGCATATCTATTGGAAGAAGTTCAGAGCTAACTGTATTGTCCTGAATTTCAGCATACGGATTATCTGAAATAATTTGCAACCTGCGGATGGTGTGCCTGTGCTCTGGATACTTCATCAAGAACTTCGCCATTAACATTTTTTCATCAGAGTTGTTTAATGCCAATGACAACAGGTATGCGTCACGCGCTGGCGACAAAGGCTGTTCGTAATCCTCCACAGGTTCAGAAAATCTTTCGCCAAGTCTTGGTTCCAATTTTTCTTGAGATACGTACCAAGCTCTGGCCTTGGTATCATTTCTTTTCCAATCAATTTTGAAAATCCAAGAATATACATCCTGCAACTGTGCTTTAATCTCTCCAACCGTTTTCAAACCATCAATCTTTTCATATGATTGTGTATTATCAGACATTGTTGCTGATAAATCATCTATAATGTGACCATATGGTTCCATCATCAACGAAACAATCAACTCCTGGCCCTCTATGCTTAAATTTTTACTAGACCAATTATGCAGTTTATCCCATGGATATTGAGACTTTAGCGTGAATTCCGTTAAATGTACTGTGAGTAACTCAAGATCGTTGCCTAATTCCTTTAATTTTTGAATTTGCAATTCATGATCTGAACGCCAAAGCGATATCAGGGAACATGACCTTTTGAATAATTCTAGAAAAAGCTTAACCTCTCTATCGGTTGCTTGTTGAATAGAGCGGACCCGAGAAAGAGCTGTTTCTCTAGCTAAAATCCAGTTATTTAAAAGGATGGGATGGTTTAATAGAAATGGTGCCATTCCCAATCCTGTGGAATTTCCAATGCCTAGTCTATGTGCAATATCAGGTTGAAGCGGCACAAACTTTTCAGGGTTTCGAACCTTCGCCATAAAATTTACTAGATCTAAAACAAACCACCTTATCATGAAGACCGATAGGAGTTCAGATTGAAAAGGTGCTGCAAATTCTTTTCTATCCAAAACAAAATCTCTATCAATTGCACCAAATTTTCCCGAACCATAAACTGCAGTTGTTCTCATCAAATATCCTACAGAGTCTATTTGATTAACATCAGGCTGGGATCCATTTGAAAGAGAAGAAATTACATGCTCCCATAATCTAACTGATTTATTTGCTCTACTTAAGCTTAGCTCTTTTTCAGAAATCCTACCAACTTCCTGAAATGGAACATTTTTTTGAAGTCTCTTAATATCCTGAATTGTTGGAATACCATCAAATAATGTAAAAGTTGCATCCCAAGCATCTGCAATAACGCGGTCAGAGCGTTTATCATCTGACAACTCATGGGCAAAAGCGACCAACGAATAGGTATTGTGAGGTCCTATGGCACTGTAAACTGCGTGCCCTATTCCTTTTTCATTAATAGCAAACTCTACTTTTTTAAAAGTCCACTTTTCATCCTTTAGCTGTCGCATGAGAATACGCATGAAAGATAACCTAGATTGGTGAAAACTACCCATCCGTGACAATTTCATGACTTCAGATGCATCACGCAGTTCAATCTTATTCTTAGAATTAACTTTCAGCAAAAAC
>NYTF01000077.1 GCA_002683355.1 Paracoccaceae bacterium
ATTTTTCGCGAGCGACTCTCAATGCTTCACTTCGTTTTGCTTGACCATGAATAATTAACGTTTCTGCAACCTGATTCCCAATTGTTTGGACAGGGTTAAGTGCTGTCATCGGCTCCTGAAAAATCATACTGATTGCATTTCCTCTCAAGGAGCACATTTTTTCTTCTGAGATTTTTGACAAGTCTATTTCAGACAGGGTCACTGCGCCTGTCATTTTTGCGCCATCTGGTAATAATNTCATTAAACCGAGAGCAGTCATAGACTTTCCAGATCCACTTTCTCCAACTATACCAAAAATTTCACCCTCGTTTACTGAAAATGAAATGTTATCCAAAATTTTTGTNTCATGAATAGATANTGTTAAATTTTCGACATTCAGAAGGGTCATTTTTGTGCTCGCCTTATNCTTGGGTCTAGAATATCACGCAAACCATCTCCCATTAAGTTNAAGCCAAGGACTGTTAAAATAATTGCAAAGCCTGGAAANAGAGCCAAGTGAGGGGCAAANGAGATCATTGTTTGACTATCTGCTAACATCCTACCCCAACTTGGAGTCGGTGGCTGAACACCCAAGCCAACNTAACTTAACGCTGCTTCTGCCAAAATCCCTAANCTAAATTGAATGGTACCCTGAACTATTAAAAGATTAGCAATNTTGGGCAAAATATGTTCAGCNGAAATTCGAAATGTACCTTTCCCAGCGACTCTAGCAGATAATATGTAGTCTAAATTCCAGATAGACAGAGCTCCACCCCTAGATATTCTCGCAAAAACTGGGACATTGAAAATTCCAATTGCGATTATTGCATTAAATGCAGAAGGGCCAAACACGGCAGTAATTAAAATAGCAATAATCAATGATGGGAATGCAAATACAAGATCATTGCCTCTCATGATTAGGTCATCTAACCAATGCCCATGACGAGATGCTGCCCATAAACCAAGTGGTACTCCGATNATAATTCCAATTCCAACAGCGACAACGGCGACGGCGATCGATGTTCTGGCACCAACCATTATCATCGAAAATATATCCCGCCCAAAATGATCAGTTCCAAACCAATTAATAACTGATGGCAGTTTAAATCTAGATGTGATCTTTAGAACTTCAACATTTTCAGGTGTCCAAAAAAATGACACCAAAGCGGCGAATAGAAATGTAGCAAATAGTATTCCACCAAAAATAAGTGTACGTGGAAGTTTCATTGTTTTCTTCTTAGCCTAGGGTCTACAGCGGCATATGTAATGTCGACAATAAATGTTACGGTTATNACAGCAAAAACTAGNAGCATTACNACACTTTCAACTACAATCAGATCACGNTGAGTTATTCCTTGAAAAATAAGNCTACCNAGGCCTGGAAGAAAGAATACGTTTTCTATGATTATNGCTCCAGCCATGAGAAAAGAAAATTGCATTCCNATTATTGTCANAACGGGGATCATTGCATTTTTTAATGCATGCCGCCAAATTGCCTGACTTCGGGTAAGTCCTTTTGCCCTAGCAGTTCTGACATAATCTTGATCCAATGTGTCTAAAATGCTTGAACGCATTATTCGAGCCAAGATACTAGCTTGCGGCAATGCTAGAGCAATTGCTGGCAAGGTTAAGGACTTTATAGATAGTAAAACTCCTTGATCCCAACCTGGAAAGCCTCCAGCTGAGAACCATCGTAAATTTATTGCAAAAATTAATACAAGGATCATAGCAAACCAAAAATTTGGTATTGCTACTCCAAGTTGAGTCGTTCCCATAATGGTTAGGTCAACTGGTCTTCCGCGATTTGCAGCAGCGATTAATCCAACAGGAAATGCAATTAAGGTTGAGATGGCAAGAGCATAGATGGCCAGTGGNAAACTTATCCAAACCCTGGCCATGATAAGCTCAGAAACAGGCACACGATATGTATACGAAATCCCAAAATCCCCTGTTAACATACCAGAAATCCAATTAAAATATCTTGAAATAATAGAGCCGTTCAGACCAAGTTGGTCTCGAAGAGCAGCTATCGTATCTGGTTGTGCATTTATTCCAAGCATAAAAGATGCCGGATCACCTGGAATGATTTCGATAACCGAAAATATAACTACACTTGCAGCAATTAGGCTAAGCGATAACGAAACAAGACGCGTGAATGCAAAATGAAGCATGTGATTGTGCCAATATTAATTAAAATNTTTAATATTATTATTGTTAGAATAGCACGTCATGAGTGCTTCCCATGACGTGCTTTCTTTTAGTTTTATGTTTTAGTCAGACCAACTTACTCCTGTAAGATCTGTAGCTTGTGTAGGAGAGTTTTCCCACATTCCGTTAATTTTTGAGTTGATTACGGATGTTCTTGCTAGCTGAAAAAGATATCCATTAACATANTCGTCTGAAATAATCCTTTGAGCTTTCTTGAGCATANTTGAGCGTGCAGCTGGATCACTCTCGGCTGTAAGATCCTTCATCAATTGCTGAAAATCAGGATTATCATATTGGAAATAGTATGCTGGTCTTGCATATATTCCTATATCCATAGGTTCTGTATGTGAGACAATTGTTAACCCATAATCCTTTCCTTTGAACACTTGCTTTAGCCAATCAGCCCACTCTANATTGCTTATTTCAGCATTTATTCCGACTGCTCTTAGTTGAGCCGCAATAATTTCTCCACCTCTGCGCGCGTAGGACGGTGGTGGTAATTTTAAAGTGGTGTCAAAGCCATTAGGATAACCAGCTTCAGCTAAGAGTTTTTTGGAAAGNTCGGGATCATAATTTGAATTTGCTGTTAAGTCCACATAATCTGGATGGTGTGGGGCGAAATGAGTGCCAATTGGTTTACCATACCCAAACATTGCACCATCAATTATTTCTTGTCTATTAATCGCGTGAGCAAGTGCTTTACGTACTTTTAAATTACTAAAATGTTCGTCTTTATTGTTTGTAGATAAAATAGTTTCACCCTCTGTATTCCCACCAATTACTGTGAATCTTGGGTCTGCAGCAAATTGAGGAAGTGTTTCTGGAGCTGGATAGCCAGGAAACGCATCAAGATCACCTGCCATCATTGCTGCAAATGCAGCTGTTGGGTCTGATATGAATTTGAATGTAGCTTTCTTAAGTGCTATGGGAGCACCCCAATAGTTATCATTTTTTGACATTTCAATTCTGTCGCCTTGTACCCAGTTTGAGAATACAAATGGTCCTGTGCCAANAGGANTNGTAGCGGCGTTAGCAATTGATTCTGGNGCAACTATTACTGCATCACCCCATGCCATATTTGTTATAAAGCCACCATTTGGACTNGATAAAGTAACTTTTACCGTTGAAGCATCAACAACGTCCACAGACGCAATCCCTGCAAATAAGGCTTTTTGAGCATTTGTACTATCTTCACTTCGAGCTCGGTCTAAAGAAAATTTAACATCTTCTGCATCCATGGCTGTGCCATCGTGAAACTTAACACCTTCATTTAAATGAAATGTATAGGTCAATCCATCGCTAGANATATCCCAACTTTTTGCTAAAGCTGGTGCTATAGAACCGTCTGCTTGATAGCGGGTTAACCCTTCAAAAATGTTTGCATAAACAACTTGATCAATGGCACCTGCGGCACCNCCTGTCGGATCAAGATTAGGTGGTTCGAGTTGCATTCCAATAGTAATATCTGTTTGTGCTGCATGAGATAACATCGCGGTACTTAACAATATAGCGCTCGTAGNAGCTATTTTTTTTAAATAAAAATTCATCAATAGTTTCCTTCTAATGAGACCATTTAAACGGGATGTCCTAGGTCTTGATTGATAATTCTTGGGCTTAGGTAAATTGCTTTCTTAGTCTTGAATTATCTATTGAATGAGTCAAGCCAACTGATGNAATTATTTNTTCAGTTCTAGAGGTTTGTTCTAATAGACCATAATTCAGGAAAGAATCGATGGCTCGTCACATTTTCAAGCCAACTAACACCAGCAGAACCGCCTGTACCCGGTTTATAGCCAATAATTTTTTGAACAGTTAAAAAATGGCGCCATCTGTAGATAGAAAAATTTTCATCCAAAGAGGTTAACTTCTCACCTAAATTGTACAGGTCATTCTCAAGGGATGCTTCTTGGTAAATATCAAGCCAAGCCGCCTCCACTGATTTATTAGCTTTATACGATTGGCTCCAATCCCTCTTTAACATCTTTTGGTCGATTTTGTGTCCGCGGCGATATAAAAGAGCAATAACATCGTCGTATAGACTTGGCGCATTCAAGGATTTTTCAATTTCTGGCCATACATGTGCCACGTTCTTATGTGCTGTTGCTAGTTTTTTACTTTTGTTACCTAAGACAAATTCTACGTGCCTATACATAAATGAAAGCTGTCCAGAAGCTGTTCCCAAGTTATTTCGAAACTCACTAAAACCTTCGGTTGAAATTGTAGATAATACATTCCANGTATCTGCTATATACTTAGCGTAAGCNATTGCCCGAGTTAAGATTTCCATNGCATTATTGATTTTGTCATTTCGAATTTGCATTTGTGCATTCACTAACTCAAAGTGGAAGCCTTTAAAGAGCATTTCTTTTATCTGACCCATTATGATAAAACAGTGTTCATCATAACCATCACTTCGTGGATGCTGCAGAGATAGAAGTATATCGATGCTTTGATAATCAATGTAAGGGTTGGTTTTCCCTTGATAGTCTACAATNGGNTCTCCGCTAGTTTCTTTNACGATTTTATTTCTGCTTTNGTCTGAACCCATTGTCATGGGCCTTGCAGCAATTGATGTGTTTACTCCTGAAGGATCCACAATTTGTGTGTTAAATGGTTTATACTTTGGCATTTAGCTACTTTCATCTNTAATCATTTTTATCACATTTCTTCCTAATTCTTCATCAGGTTTACCCAAATCTAGAATAATATCAAAATGATTGCGATCGAGTATTTCTAGTGTGCGTATATCTATGTCATTTTTGATCAATGCTTCAGAAAATATGATACTTTGTTCTTTGAATTCATTAGTTTCATATTCGCCCCAGCTAATAATTGTATTTGGAAATCCACTGAGATTCTCAAATAAAGGGCTCGCACCTACAGCGGCCTTTCGGTCCATTCCAATCGCTTTATTGATAGAAGTGGTTACTAGGGGCTCAAGATCATAAATACCCGATACTAAAACCAAACCAGCGATATCAGATATATTAAATTTATTTTGGCTATGATTTTTTGTACAACACATTGCTGCTAAATGTGCTCCAGCCGAGCTGCCAGAAATATATATTTTTTTTGGATCATAGTTATATTTTACATAAGAATGTACTAGCCAATTTACTGCGCTTTTACATTCATTTATTATCTCGTCAATGCTGGCTTTTGGACATAATGTGTAATCGATTGCAGCAAATGCAACATCATTTTTAATAAAATCTAATGCTGAAAATTCAGATTCGTTTTTTGTTAATTCTTGCCAATAGCCACCATGAATAAAAATCATTAACGGGCAGGGTGCTGTTGGAGACGCACTTTTCGGAATAAAAAGATCTAAGGTGTTACTAGGTTTTGGGCCATATTGGCAATTAATGCTCTTGAGGTTTTTTTTTGAAAATTGGCTTTGTTTTATATATTCTTGCACGTATGGAAGGTAATCACCTCCAATAACTGAGCTGGGATTATATTCTCTTTCCAACTCTTCGCTATTTAGAGATTTCCAGTTTGTTCGCTTATCGAATTTCATAATCTTGCTAATTTTGTTATTAGAAAAGTGTAAATTATCAAATAGGCTCTCCTACTTGCCATAGTGTGGGTATTTTTTTATCTTCCTTTTCTTTCCATTTCTGCCATGCAGTTTGTACTTTTTTTAAATCAGTTTCAATATTTTCAATTTTGAACTCTCCTCGGAATTCTAACAAGCCATCATCATCATACCACTCAAGGGCATCAACTTCACCTGGCTGTCTAAATCGTTCAACAACTAGACCAACCGTACCCTTTGCACGTTGAGGAGAGTGGCGAATATGTGAAGGTAGTAAAAACAATTCACCCTCTCGCACTAAAACTTCACTCCGTATCTTTGTATGGGGATCAATTATTTTTAATGTTAGGTCACCTGTAATTTGATAAAATAATTCTTCTCCTGGGTCATCATGATAATCGGGTCGATAATTTTCACCCCCAATGACCATTATTAAAAGATTTTCCCATTGCTCCTTATACAATTGGTGATTGCCAATTGGTGGTGTGAATTTATCTGTATTTTCTTTTACCCACTTTTGAAGGTTGAAGGGCGCTAACATAAAATTGGTCTCCTAACTGTGCTGTAGAAGTTAACTTGTTACGAATGCTGTGACTTTTATTTCAATTAAAATTAATGGATGTGGCAGTTGATGTGCAGCTACTGTAGTACGCGCTGGGCCACCTTCAGTAAAATACTCAGCATAGGTTTCATTGTATCCTTTGAAATCATTCATATTAATAAGGAAAGTTGTCAAATCTACAACGTCTTCTAAACTCGATCCCTCGGATTTTAATATATCAGAGATATTTTCAATAACCGCTCGTGTTTGTTCTTTGATATCTAAGTTTACGTTGCCCATTTCGTCTTGCTCAGCACCACGAAAACTACCATCTTTTCGACGGGAAGACACACCAGAAACAAAAAGGAAATTGCCAGCACGCTTTATATGGGGATATTTTCCTCTTGGTTTTGCCTTATCACTTAAAGTTTTTGAGGTCGTTACCATTTGTTATCATCCTTAATAATAGAGATGTCATCCCCGTTAAAATATCCTGGATCTTTCCAACCTGATTCATCATATTCATCCATGCATGCTTGTGCAAAGGCTTCCATTTTGCCCATATCACCAGAATTATTGGCTGCAAACAATGCGGACATTCTTATTAGCTCATGATTTCCTGCATAATTCCGCTCATAAAGTTCGTGCCTGCCACCAAACTCTGTTCCAATAGCGTCCCATAAAAGCTTCATGAGTTTTATTCTTTCACGATGGCCTATACCATTTGACCCTCGTACGTAACGGCTTAAATATTTGTCTATTTCAGGGTTTTCAAAATCTTTTTTGCTGGACGGTAAGTAGATGAGACCTGAAGCTACAATCTTTTCAATAATTGCTTTGATTTGTGGATAAGCTTCAGTAGAAAAAATACGATACGCAGAGGCAGCTTGAGAGTTTGGCAATACCGCGTCTCCCGACCATTTATCTGGTGCTCCGGCCATTGCATTAGTCATTGACCAAAAAAGGTTTCGCCATCCTACTACTTCACCTAATAAAACCTGAACACCTCTGAAGGTGTCATTGCCAGTTGCCTTTAGTGCTTTACTAAGAAGTCCAACCATAAAATCTAGCTTAACTGACATGCGTGTAGCACCTTGAAAAGTGTAACCATTCACAAAGCCTGATTTAGGGTAAAAAGCCTTAAGCATTTCAATATCTCGATAAACAAATACATTTTCCCATGGAATAAATGCATTATCAAATATGAATATAGCATCATTTTCATCAAAGCGACTTGTTAACGGATAGTCAAAAGGAGAACCTGTTGCAGCAGCGTTTAATTCATAAGAAGGCCTACAGATTAATTTGATGCCTGGCGTTCTCATATCTGCCATGAACATGACCGCCATTGATTTATCATTTATATCTGCAGCCATATTTTGCCCTAAAAAATTATAGTGCGTTAGAGCAGAAGATGTAGCCACAACTTTAGCACCAGAAACATAAATGCCGGCATCAGTTTCTCTATCCACAGAGATGTAAACATCCTTGACATCATCAGCTATTTTATGCCGGTCGATCGGTGGGTTAACTAGTGCATGATTAACAAATGCGACAGATTCTTGCGTCCTTTTATACCAGTCGCGAGCGTTTTGGGAGAATTTTCCATAAAACTCAGCATTGGCACCAAGAGTATTTGTAAAACTTGCTTTATAATCAGGTGTTCTACCCATCCAACCAAAAGACATTTTTGCCCACTCAGCGATAGCATCACGCTGTTTGAATAAGTCCTCTCCGCTTCTGGCATATTTAAAAAATTTATGTGTGTATCCGTTTGAACCAGTATCAGTTTTTGTCGTGAGGAGGCTTTTGGTTTTTTTATCATGAAGTGCGTCGTATAATCTTGAAATAGAATGTATCGAGTTACGGAAGGCAGGATGTTGAGTGACATCATTAACTCGTTTTCCATAAATGTAGATTTCACGATCATCTTGAAGTGATTTAACATATTCTTTACCCGTGAATGGTCGACCTTTCCCTTCTAAGATTTTTTCTGGGGCGCTCATAAGACCTCTACTATACCCATCAGGCAAACTTGGTTTAATGTAATCAGGTTACTAACTTCCTTACGGCATATTTTTCTTCTTTCCAGATGCCTGTGTCTAGTATTTTTTGTAAAATCTTTACGGCGTTCCAAACATTATCATATGAAGTATATAGTGGGGTAAACCCAAATCTCATAATATTTGGAGCTCTAAAATCTCCCACTACATTATGCGCAATGAGTGCTTGCATTATTTCCCAACTATTTTCATTTGTTACGGAAACTTGACTGCCTCTCTCTTCTGGATCTCTTGGCGTTATAATTTTTATTCCATGGCCGCTACAATTTTCTTCTAAAAGCCGCATGAATAATTGGGTTAAATTTTGAGATTTTTTTCTTAGCTGCCCAAAGTCTATTGTTTCAAATATATCCAAACTTTTTTCCAGTGCTAGATAGGATAATATTGCGGGTGTGCCACATCGAAATTTTTCAATAGTTTCTGAGGGTTCGTAATTTATGTCGAATCCAAACGGCGAGGCATGTCCCATCCAACCCGTAAGAGTATTTTTTGATTCTTCTAAATGCCTTTGAGCGACAAATAGATATGCTGGAGCGCCGTGGCCACCATTTAAATATTTATATGAACAGCCCACCGCGAAGTCTGCTTTGCAATAGTTTAGGTCTATTGGAAGTGCACCAACAGAGTGAGATAAGTCCCAAATTATTAATGCACCATTATNATGAGCTGCCTTTGTAATTTTTTTCATATCTCTTATTTGACCAGTTTTATAATCTACGTGTGTTAGCGTTACGACTGCAGTTTTGCTATCAATTAAAGATATAATATCCTCATCACTTGAACCTGATAGTTTTAGTTTTTTATCTGGGAAGAAATTATCTAAGACACCCTGTATGATGTGAATATCAGANGGAAAATTGGCTTTCTCTGATACAATATTTATTCGGTTAGCCCGCATTTTAATTGCAGCTACAAGCGTTTTAAACAAGTTTAATGAAGTAGAATCTACCAATAATACTTCACCTTTTTTTGCACCCATAATGGGTGCTAGGCGATCTGCGAGTGTGAATGGTAAATTATGCCACCCTTTATTATTCCAACTTCGAATTAGCTGTGTTGCCCATCCATCTAATAGGGCATCTTCCACATAACTTGGAACTGCTTTTGGCATAGCACCTAATGAATTGCCATCTAAGTATATTAGGTCCTTTGGTAATTTGAATTTGTCGGCTTGATTTGCTAAAGGATCTTTTTCNTCAAGNAATTTTACAATTTCATGTGATATTTTAGCATTTTCTGGTATGTCTAAATTATTAATTTTACTACTCATTTTTTTTCCAATGTGTTTGCAACACCATTAATAGGTTACTGGTCATTAACAATGAATATCTACGATTGTCAAAGTTTAAGCNGGGTTAAGGTTTAATAATTTTTATTTTTATTTATTGATTTCATTTATTTTTAATTTAACACTCTTCATAAAAATAATTTACTTATGATTGAGAGTTTTTTTAGATGGAAAAAGGTAAAGAGCCAGGATCACAAANCAGTAATCCAACCTGGAATTATGCGCCTGACTTACCTATTAAGACGGCTCCGTATTTCAATTGGCCNCCTAATCCAAAGCATATCATTAGTTGGCTTATAGAAAGATGGTTTCCCATTACTGAGAGAGGATTGCTCGTCTGTCTTGCTATTTTTATTTGGGTTTTTGCAACCCCTGCGCTTGAACGTTGTAAAACACTNGAGATTGGATGGATNGCAGAAATATATTTTAGAAATTTTTTGATTATGTGCTTAGTAGCAGGNGGTGCCCATCTTTATTTATATACTTTTTCTAAACAACAAAAATTATTAAAGTTTGACGCTAAAGATCTAAAAAAAAATAACAGTCTATTTAGCTTCAAAAACCAAGTTTGGGATAATATGTTTTGGAGCTTAGCAAGCGGTGTTACAGTTTGGTCTTTTTATGAAATTATTATAATGTGGGGTTTTGCCAACGGTTATGGTTTTATGTTTGATTTCTCCGATAATCGTGNCTGGTTTGTAGCCTTATTTTTTCTACTACCATTTTGGCAGGCATTCGCTTTTTACTGGATTCATCGAGCACTGCATTGGCCTCCACTTTATAGAATAGCTCACGTGGTCCATCACCGTAACACGAACATAGGACCATGGTCGGGTAATTCGATGCATCCGGTAGAGCATATACTTTGGCTGAGCTCTGTTTTGATTCATTTGGTGATAGCATCACACCCAATACATGTTTTGTTTTTTCAATTGTCACAAGTCATTAGCGCAATAACTAATCATTCTGGTTTTGAGAGTATTATGGTTCGTGATAAAAGTAGATTAGCTATGGGTGATTTTTTTCATCAACTTCATCATAGGTATTATGAGTGTAACTATGGTTCTATTGAAACGCACTGGGATAAGTTATTTGGAACATTTCATGATGGGACTGATGAAGGTTTAGAGATTACGAGACGTAGGAAACGTGAAATGCACAAACGAACAATCTGAAAACATAAAAGAAATGGGTAGGAAACAGTATAATTATCGGAATGGCTAAAGTCGTCAAATTAATAACTCGTAACTGAAATTTATTAAATAAATTAAGAGCCTTGATCATTTTAGATTTCTGCTAAATACGTAAGCGCTCATGTATATTGTAAAAAGAACTTATAATGAATTTTGTATTTTGGCAGAGTATTTTGGAAAAATATTGGGGTATAAGTTCCAAACTGAGCTTGTTGGATGGGGAGTTTGATTTAAATATATTAGTAAGGTCAACTGACGATAAACAATATGTACTTAAAATAATGAGAGAAGATTGTTTGCAAGACTTTGTTGATATGCAAATTCAAGCGATAAGCCATTTAAAATCAATAGAACCAGAATTACCTTTTCCTGATATTATTGAAACTATTTCAGGAAAAAAGTTTATTCAATGTGAGGATAATTTAGGACGTACTCGTTTATTATGGTTAATTAANAAACTNCCTGGACAAAAATATGTAGAATACNAANGAAACAATCTAAACGTGGTTAAAGAATTGGGTCATATGATCGCTAAATGCGACAGATCATTGGAGTCTTTTGAGCATGGTTTTCTAACTAGATCTTTAAAATGGAACTTGATTGAGGCCGGTTGGGTAGAAAAGCATATTGATTTGATTGAAGATCCCTCTCGAAAANTAATNGTTCAAAATATTATAAAAGAATATAAAAATATTTTACCCAAATTAAGAGAACAACCATTTCAAGCAATACATGGGGATATCAACGACCATAATATCCTAGTAGCTGGTGGATTAAAGGATCAACCACATATTTCAGGAATTTTAGATTTTGGAGATATGTGCNACTGCCCTCGGGTCTGCAATCTAGCTATAGCTGCTGCTTATGTTGTGTTAGATCATGATCAACCTGAAGCAGCCTTAACTTCGTTAGTATCTGCTTATAATATTAGTTCTCCACTTACCGTGGCTGAATTTGATTTGATTTGGCCTTTGTTAACAATGAGATTGGCCGTNAGCGTNGTTAATTCGACCTTAATGTCAAATGAGGATCCAGATGATCCATATATTACTGTTTCACAAGCNCCAGCCTGGAGGTTTTTGGAGCANAATTCCCAAAACTCAAAATTTATTGCNGCTCGACTNCGAAGTAAGTGTGGTAAGCCGGTAGTTGANGGCGCAGATCGTGTGTTAAGTTATTTAGAAGANGGNCGTGGGTNTTTTGCNCAGATTTTTGATTTTGATTTAAATTCATTGCCAATGGGNTCNCTATCAGTTGAAAACTCTTCTTGGCCNCAAAANCCNTTNTCNNTGCCNNTAGATGAAGCTTTGNAGGTTGGTTCAGATATAATNNCAAAAGANGGCTTTTGGATGGGATATTATAACGAGCCAAGATTGATTTATACCGAACCAGCATTTCGAAACGGACCATGGAAAGCGTCTGATCGTAGAACGGTACATCTTGGTATAGATATTTTTGGCCCAGCTCACCTTAAAATTCGAGCTCCTATTGAGGGTAAAGTCATCGTTGCTGAAAACAGAAAGCAACATTTAGATTATGGCGGAGTAATCATTCTTGAACATGAGATTCCTTCAGGTGATCTATTTTATACTCTTTATGGGCATCTAGACCCTAAGTTTCTTAAGGAATTAAAGGTCGGGGATACAATTCAATCGGGAGCAGTTTTTTGCACTTTAGGTGACAATAAACATAATGGTGGTTGGGCACCACATCTACATTTCCAATTAGCACTTATGACAGATGGTATCGAAAAAGATTGGCCGGGTGTGGGCGATCCAGATGAAATGTATCTTTGGAATGCATTATGTCCAAATCCAGCAGCTTTATTAAATTTACCAGATTCAATGACTAATTACGAACCAGTCTTAAAGGATCAGGTCTTACGTGACCGAAAATCTTGCTTTAGCAACAATCTATCGATTTCTTATAATGATCCGATACTGGTAACGCGAGCTTGGAAGCATCATTTATTTGATGAATGGGGTCGTCCTTATTTGGATGCATATAATAATGTTCCTCATGTTGGTCATTCACATCCACGTATTCAAGAAATCGCCGCTAAACAGATGAAAAGAGTGAACACAAATACTCGTTACCTTCATCCGATTCAAACCGCTTTTGCTAAAAAGGTTTTATCAAAATTTACTAAAAAATTTGATGTATGCTTTTTTGTAAATTCTGGCTCTGAGGCGAATGAATTAGCACTCCGCTTGGCGCGGGCACATACAAAATCAAAAGGTATCGTTACCCTTGATCATGGCTATCATGGGAACACAACTGGTGCGATAGATATTTCAGCGTATAAATTTAATGCTCGAGGAGGAGTAGGCCAGGTTGATTGGGTTGAGTTGATTGATTTACCAGATGATTTTCGGGGCAAATTCAAACGTGATAATACTGATTCTGGTAGAAAATTTGGAAATTTAGTAAATGCCGCAATTGAGCGTCTTGAGGCAAAACAAAAAAAGGTTGGTGCCTTTATAGCAGAAACTTTTCCATCTGTTGCAGGTCAAATCATACCTCCAAATGGTTACTTAAAGGAAGTTTATAAAAATATTAGAAATGCTGGAGGGCTTTGTATAGCTGATGAGGTTCAAACAGGTCTTGGCCGATTGGGTAAACATTATTTTGGCTTTGAGCAACAAGGAGTTGAGCCAGATATTGTGGTATTAGGGAAGCCAATTGGAAACGGCCATCCCATTGGTGTTGTAGTAACTTCAAGAGAAATTGCCAATAGTTTTGCGGATGGTCCTGAGTTCTTTTCGACATTTGGTGGGTCAACATTATCCTGTATGATTGGAAAAGAAGTTTTGGAAATTGTAGATGATGAAAGTTTGCAAGCAAATGCTAAACAAATGGGAGAGAGGTTGTTAACTGGATTAAGGGAAATAAAAAATAAATTTCATCAAATTGGTGACGTACGAGGAATGGGTCTTTTTCTGGGTATTGATTTGGTCAAAAATAACATCACCCAAGACGAGGATAAGGATCTTTGCACTTATATTAAAAATCGTATGAGAGATTCTAGAATTTTAATTGGGAGTGAAGGTCCAAAAGATAATGTTCTTAAGATAAGACCACCGCTTACAATTGATGCAGAAGGAGTTGACATGATACTTCATTATTTTGAAAAAATAATGAACGAAGTTTAAAAGAGTAAGCAATTTTATAATAATAATTTGATCATTAGTTGAAATGGATATTTTGAACGATGAATAAGGGCAAAATCACGGTTTCTGACATTATAAGTGCTGAGAAGATTTTGGGTATTGAGTATTCAAAACAGGAAAGAGAGCAGATGATGAATGATCTTGAAGATCAGATCATTTCAGCCAAAACACGTCGCAAAAGTAAATTTGATAATAATGTACCGACGGCCTCTAAATTTGATCCTCGATTGCCAGGTTTTGAAATGTCAAACCTAACGGGTTTAAAAATTTCAGAAAAAACATATAAATGTCCAAGCTCTGATGAAGATATTGCTTTTGCTTCTGTTGCTGCGCAGGGGCATTGGATTAAAACAAAACAAATAACAAGCCGAAGACTTACTGAAATTTATTTAGACCGAATAAATAAATTTCAAGGTCAATTAAACTGTTACGCTAATGTAACAGGTGAATTAGCACTGGCTGAAGCAGATGCTATGGATTTATTGACAGAAGATTATGTTTCCCTTGGTCCCTTACATGGCATTCCATATGGATTGAAAGATTTATTTGACACTAAAGATATTGAGACTGCGTGGGGAGCGGAACCTTATCAAAATAGATTACCATTGGAAGATGCTGAGATAGTAAAGCGTCTTCGCGCTGCTGGCGCCGTGTTGCTTGGGAAAACGGCAGTTGGGGCACTGGCGTATAATGATATTTGGTATGGAGGGCGCACAAAAAATCCTTGGAATTTAAA
>NYTF01000078.1 GCA_002683355.1 Paracoccaceae bacterium
TTTTTCCAAAAAGGTTCAATGAAATTTCTTATTTACACCACGAAACGCGAACAAGGATAGTGTTGCCTCTCGGTATGGTTCTGGATAAAACCTCGCAACGATGAGAGAAGTATTGGAGAAGATTTGGCAATGTCTGACAAGAATAAAGTTTTGGTTGCTCTAATTCTGATAGGTGTGATTTGGATAATCGGTTATACTTACTTCCCGATAAAGTAGTCAGGTAATTAAGGAGCGCGGTTATGAAGAAACCAGAAGAAGATGCTAAAAAAGCAAGGGCTGAACGCTACCAGAAAACCTTCCGAAGCACTATGATAATCCTTGTGGGCTTTCTTATTCTGACCCTGTTTTTGGCATATACTTGGTAGTCAGGTAGTCAGCCTAAAGGTCGTTTTCTTAAGAAATAAAATTTTACAAAGAATGAATAGTTACATCATCCATTTAATACTTTTTCCAAAAGAGCTTTAGCTGCGGCTTGCTGCGCACTCTCTTTTGAAGAAGATGATGCTATCGCAGTCTCACCAGAGTCTATACGCACTTCAATTGTAAATATAGGCCCATGATCTGGTCCACTTCTAGAAAGCTCCGTATAGATTGGGGTAGCGTATTTCAAAGATTGCGCCCATTCTTGCAAAGCTGTTTTTGTATCTCTTGTATCTTCCAACAGCCCCAAAATTCTTTGAGTTGTTGTTTTTTTGAGTTTTTCATGTGGACATATTGCGACATAGGAATACTTCATCGGGAGACTAATATCGGATGGTAGGATCAGACGCCCATCGTTGATATCATCTCGCAACAAAACCTTAGGGGCTAAAGCAATCCCAAGCCCACGCCGGGCTGCTGCAATCACAAGGGACATATCGTTAAAAGAAATTGTTGATGCATCTCGAAATCCTTTGGGGCTTTTGGTTGAGGCAAACCAATCATCCCAAGTTGGTTCAGATGCATAGGCTGCACCCCAGCGATTTTGCAAAAAGTACTTTGCCGGAACGCCGTCAAATGTTCCATCTTCGCTGCCATAGCGGTCCCAAAAAGCTGGGCTGCATGTTGGCGTGGCAACATCGGTAAAAATCTTGGTTTGATAGTATTCTTTATAATATCTGGCGTCATAGGTCAGCCGTAAATCGACGGCGCCTTGTTCAAATTCAATCGGATCGTTCTCAACCCGAATATCAAGAGAAACGCCCAGCGCCTCAATCAACTGCTGCAATTTTGGAAGCAGCCACAGCTCTGATAAATCTGGCAGTACACTGATCACGAAATGACCAGGTTTTCGGCTTTTATTTAACTTCTCAGCTGTTCGGGACAATTCCTGCAAAGCGGCTGCAACATCGAGATAAATCGTCTCGCCTGCGTCCGTCAGGGAAATCTTGTTGCCAAGCCTCAAGAAAAGCTTCTTGCCATAATAGGATTCAAGGTTTTTCACTTGCAGACTGACAGCGGCCGAACTCACCCCAAGTTCCTTGCCCGCTAAAACAAACCCACCACATCTTGCGGCGCACTCAAAGGATCGCAATGCATTCAGGGGTAAATGTTCGGACATAGAGACTCCATTTTTTCTTATGATACCCCAATAATTATTCTAGTTGCTACATGCTTTTTGTCGAATATTATCTTGGTATAGTAAATAGATATACAATGACCGGCTGTGGCGAATCAAGCCACAAGCTTAAATTTCAACCGTTAGCTTCTTCGAAAGCTGATTTTAAAAGGGGGATAAAATGAAAGCTATAACATTTCTTAAAGTAATATTAATAATGGCAATAACTTTTGTAACATTTGGTGCAAACGCTGAGACAACACTTGAAAAAATAAAAAGAACTGGAAAAGTCACAGTGGGAACAGAAGCAGCATTTCCACCGTTTGAATTTGTTGAGAATGGAAAAATTGTTGGTTATGGAAAAGATATATTAGACTACATCATCGCAGATTTAGGTGTGGAGCTCGTTCAATTAGATCTACCATGGCAAGGAATCCTTCCTGGTGTTTTGGCAGGAAAGTTTGACTTTGTAGCAACAACAGTAAGTGTAAGACCGAAACGCGCAAAAACCTATGCTTTCACTGTTCCAATAGCTGAAGGTACAAGTTGGCTTATGAAACGAAAAGGTGATACCAGTATCATGAGCGTCGATGATGTGGCTGGTAAGATAATTGCTGCGCAGCTGGGCTCAGGTGGTCAAGCAGCAGCAGAAGATTGGGAAAAAGACATGCAAGCTAGAGGCGTAGGCTCTTTTGGNGAACTAAAACTCTTTACNGCGTATCCAGAACTATTCATGGCAGTAGCTAATGGTACAGCCGACGTAGTTGCTGGTCCTTTACCAACTCTTGCTGTAGCGTCAAAGAAATCTGAAGGAACCTTTGAGCTAGTAGGCCCAATCAGAGACCCAAGTTATATGGGTTGGGTAACCCGTCCAGAAGATACTGACTTACGAGATTACCTAAGCTCTATTATACTTGAGATGCGGGACAATGGTAAGCTTTACGAGAGTCAAGACAAATGGTTTGGATTCAAGATGCCTATACCAAGCGAAGGTTATTTGCCCGAAGGCGCTCTTTAATAAATAGATTATAAAAATGTTATTGCTGGAAAAATTTTCTGGCAATAACAAATCCGTGGAATAAAGGAAAACTAGGTGAAGTTCGATCTAAGCTATACGATTGATGCGCTTCCACGGCTGTTGGAAGGTGCAACAGTAACCGTTCAAGTAGCCTTACTGGCTTTTGCATTTAGTATTACGCTTGGAACTATTATAGTTTTAACTCGGACTACCTTAAATTGGAGAATTCTTAATGGCATAATAGCTATATATATAAGCTTTATCCGCGGAACTCCCTTGATGATCCAAATTTTCTTAGTTTATTACGTGCTTCCGGTTACTGGATTAAATCTAGGGGCTTTTAATTCAGGAATACTCGCAATAACGCTGAATAGTGCAGCGTTTGTAAGCGAAATACTAAGAGGCGGCTTAACATCAGTTCCCAAAGGCCAATTTGAAGCCGCAAAATCCTTAGGAGTATCCGGCTTTGCCTTGTGGGGGAGAATTATATTACCTCAAACATTTATTGCTTCAATCCCACCGTTGGTTAATGAATTCACTCAAGTTTTGAAAGCTACTGCTCTGCTCTCTATTATTACTGTTGTAGAGTTACTCAGGGTTTCACAGCAAATTTACAGTAGCAATTATCATCCTGTCGAAATTCTATCAGGGGCTTTTATTATTTATTTTCTACTTTGTTTTTTTGTTAGCCGTGGCTCAGTGCTGTTAGAGAATTACTGGCGAGTAAGGCGTGCTTAAGGATATTAAATGACTATAGATTTCTCTATATTTGTAGAATACGGGCCCCGCCTTTTGATGGGCTTCTGGCTAACAATAAAAATTGTTATTGCAGCAATTATTTTAGGAATGCCTTGGGGGCTGGTACTTGCGCTTGGACGCAGATCTCGCTTCTTAATTCCTCGACTCGCAGCAACAAGCTTTGTTGAAATATTTCGAAACACACCCTTCATTATTCAAGTATTTCTATTTTACTATGTACTACCTTTTTATGGAATCCGATTTCCAGCAGAATATGTTGGAACATTAGCTTTAGCAGCGTTTGGTAGTGCATATTTTTCAGAAATAATTCGAGGTGGCATTGATGCTGTTTCAAAAGGTCAGCTTGAAAGCGCAAGAGCTATAGGAATGTCTGATTGGCAAGCTATGAAAAACATTGTGTTACCACAAACTTTATCAATAATTCTTCCACCGCTGACTAACCAAACACTGTCATTGATTAAAGAATCTGCGATACTATCCACAATTACAGTTCATGAATTAACAATGAGTGGGATGCGGGTTCAGGGTGAAATATTTAGACCCTTTGAAGTATTTATCATGGTTGCTTTGTTATACTGGGGATTAAATGAGACTATAGCAATTCTAATGCGTAAACTTGAAAAATGGTCAAAAAAGGGACGTATATCGAACCAAGACAGTGCTGAAACTCTCAGGAAAGAGGGTGCAGAACGATGACCAGAGATAATATGGAGAATGATGTTTTTCTCAACCTAAAAAATATTACTACTACTTTTGGCTCGATTACTGCTTTGGATAATATCAGTTTCAAAATCAAAAAAGGGGAAGTAGTATGCTTAATTGGACCAAGCGGCTGTGGTAAGAGCACCCTTTTGAGGACTGCTAATTGGCTAACACCACCAGATAAGGGTTCAGTAACTTTAGATGGTTTTTCAATTGGCTCAAAAAGATCAAAGAATATGAGCCGAAAAGAAATGACCGCCCTAAATGGAGTGCGGGCCAGAATGGGCATGGTCTTTCAACAGTTTAATGTTTGGCCTCACTTAAATGCTCTTGAAAATGTGGTAAGAGCTCAACTAGTGGTAGCTAAAAGATCACGTAAGGAAGCTGAGGATAAAGCAACAAGAATGCTTCATGATGTTGGTTTAGAAGACAAAATTTATGACTGGCCTGATAATTTGTCTGGAGGTCAAATGCAACGACTAGCAATAGCTAGAGCTCTAGCGATGGACCCAGTTTTAATGTTATTTGATGAACCTACTTCTGCGTTAGATCCAGAATTAGTCTCTGAAGTTTTAAATGTGTTAAGACGTCTGGCTGACGATGGTATGACGATGATTATAGTGACGCATGAACTAGGGTTTGCTTCTCAAGTTGCAGATAGGGTGGCCTTTATGGAAAATGGAAAAATTATAGAAGAAGGCCCACCAAACGAGATACTGAAAACACCTAAAACTCAAAGATTACGTCTTTTTTTAGATAAACTTAATATCACCGCTTTTACCAACCAATAAATCGCTTAATTAAATAAGGAAAATACTATGGTTACTTCGCTTACTGTCGCTCCTATGAGATCAGGTTTGCATTATTACTTGGAACAGCAATTTAATAGTTTTCATAATTTCCCAATCGAAACTGACCTAGACAATTTAAACGCAGATGTTGCAATTCTAGGAATTCCATTCGGGGACCCTTACTCTATGGGAGAAGCTAGCAATGATCAGGCATTTGCTCCTACACACATCCGTCGACATTGCGGTAGAGCGCTACGCGGTCTTGATAGATATGATTTTGATATTGGCGGAACTCTTCTCGATGGCAGAGATATAAAAGTTGTCGATTGTGGAGATGTTATCGGAGTAGCCAAGGATGTTGCAGGTAATCATGCTCGTTCAGAAGCAGCGGTTAAAAAAATATTAGCAGCAGGCGCATTACCGATTATTTTGGGAGGTGATCACGCTATTCCGATACCTGTTTTTCGAGCTTATGAAGGCCGTGGGCCAATCACCTTAATTCAAGTTGATGCACATATTGATTGGCGAGATATTTTTCATGGTGTTAGAGATGGGCTGTCAAGCGTAATTAGACGAGCATCTGAAATGGATCACATCAATGAAATATATCAAATTGGATTAAGAGCCGCCGGTAGCGGAAGGCCCGAAGAAGTGGATGCGGCTCTAAAATATGGAGCACATCTTATTCCTGATATTGAACTTCAAGAGATTGGTATGAAATCTGTTTTGGACCGAATTCCAGACGGCGGTCAGTATTATTTGACGATCGATGCAGATGGTGTCGATCCTACTATTATGCCAGCCGTCGCTGGTCCAGCTCCCGGTGGCGTAAATTATCCTCAAATGCGAACTCTAATACAAGGTCTCGTAAATAAAGGTAAGGTTGTAGGTATGGATGTAGTCGAAATAACTCCTAGTCGCGACCTTAATGGGATTACTGCTGTTACTGCTGGTCGATTTATTTGTAATTTAATTGGGACTGCTGTTAGAGCTGGATATTTTGAGAATAAATAAATGCTTTTACACAGCTATATGGTTGATGAAGTTAAATTGTGTATTAACCAGTATTATGAATATTAGGTTTACTTATGTCAAAAAATAACGTGATCAACCGCTTAGCTAATAGTTTACAAAAAGTTAATAAAAATTCAATCCCAGCGAATGTGATAGAAATTGGGAAAAATTGTATAATCGATACTGTTGGAGTAACAATAGCAGGTTCGGTGACACCATCTGCAAAGAAAATCTATTTCTCTGCCAATGAAACTTATAAGGATGGTAATTGTACGATCTTGGGAAGTGATAAAACTCTTAATGCTGCAGGAGCCGCGTTAACAAACGGAGCAGCAGCTCATGCACTGGATTTTGATGATAATTGCTATGCGGGAATAGTTCATGGTTCAGCTGTAGTTTTACCTACTGTTTTAGCATTAGCACAGGAAAATTCCTTAAATGGTCAAAAGTTGTTAATTAGTTTTATAGCAGGCCTTGAAATACAGTTTGGGATCGCAAAAGCATTTTCCAATGGCATATATGATCGAGGTTGGTGGACGACTTCTATATTAGGGGTTCTCGGAAGTGCAGCCAGCGCCTCAAAATTATTGGATCTTGATACTCAGGCTACATCAAATGCATTAGCATTAGCAGCAGTGGGAGCAGGTGCAACTCGTGCAGTTCGAGGGACACATGCAAAACATTTTTATTGTGGGCTGGCAGCTGAGCGTGGGATTATAGCGGCAAAGTTAGCAAAAAATGGTGCTATTGGGCCTTTGAATGCATTTGAAGACGTCAACGGACTAACCAGGGTTCTCAACGACAGTAAGTTTGATCCAGCCAAAATTGATAACATTGGAAAAGATTTTAGTATTATAGAGCCTGGTGTTGATATCAAAAAGTATCCCGTCTGTTATGCCAGCCACGCAGCAATAGACGGAGTAAAAAGCATCTTAGAAGGTAATAATCTAAATTCGACTATGATTAAAAAAGTAATCTGCACTGTCCCTCCTGTAGTAGGATCAAATTTAACTTTTTCTCATCCAAAAAATATTTCAGAAGCACAGTTTAGTCTGGAATTCGCTGTAGCAACTATAATTAAAGATGGTTCACTCAATTTATCTCATTTAACAGACAAGTTTATAAATTCTGCTAGTTTAAAATTTATTCAAAAAAAGATTGTTATGAACGTTGATAGTCTGCCATTAGAACAGTCAAATAACAAGAATATTTGTCCAGAATGGGCAGATATAGAAATCATAATGAACGATGGTATTGTTTATAAAACTTTTGTAAACTCACCGATCGGCTCTTCAAAGAGAACACTACCCGAAGGGTTACTTTATAAAAAATTTTATGACTGCGTGACGTATGCTGAGACAGGCAAGAGTGTGGAAAAACTTTACGAGAATTTGAGAAATATTGAGTTGGCTCATAACTTAAAGTCTATATTCAGTTAAATTAAATCTATAACTCCCAAAAATTTTTAAGTTTTAATTTTCCAATAACAGCTTTCATATTTTTTGCATGAGTAAGTAGTAACTCGTCTTCACCGGACCTACCAATCAGTTGAATACTGTAAGGTAAATTATCCTGGTTCACCCCAGTAGGAAGGCATATAACTGGTAAGCCGGTATAGGTCCATATTGATGCCATTTTAAAGTCTCCAGTGTATTCAAGACCTCGGGGAGCTACCGTCGGTGCAGTTGGTGCTAACCATAAATCAATATCGTTATCTACCATAAATTTATTAAGCCAACGGCTGTATGCATGCGCTTTTGATCTAAGTTGATAAAGTCTTTCACTTTTTATTTTTTTACCAGCCTCTATACTTCTACGAGATAGCGGCTGATAATAATCCTTGTAATGTTTAAACCAATTTGCGTGCACTTCATAAAGTTCTGCGTGAATCAACTCATCTAGTTCATCATTGTAGGTGAAAATATCGTCAACCAAATGAAAATTTTCCACTGTATATGAGGTTGAATTAATTTTCTTCAAGAAATCGGAAAATTGTGAATTTATCTCAGAATCTGCTAATTCCATATAAGATCCTGTGGGAACTGCTATCTTAAAACCACCTTTTTTCTGAAAACGCTCTTGGGACCAGCCTTTAGTGATTACTTTTATCGTTTCTTCTAAAATATCAATCTCTGAAGCTAAAACTCCCAAATGATCCATGGATCTAGAAAAAGGGATGATACCGTCAGTTGGAATACGATTGAAAGTGGGTTTGTAACCAACAACCCCACAAAATCCTGCGGGTCTTATTACTGATCCGCTAGTCTGTGTTCCAATGGCTATATCGCAAAATCCTGCCGCTACCGCAGCAGCAGAGCCGCTAGAAGAGCCTCCAGGTGAATGCGCCAAGTTCCTCGGGTTTCGTGTCAATCCAGGATCAG
>NYTF01000079.1 GCA_002683355.1 Paracoccaceae bacterium
ACTTACTGCAATTGCAGATCCTTTTCTTATTATATTCTTCATATTTTCCCCCTCAGGATTAATAAATCTTTCATTACTCTGTAAAAAAAAAGTTACGTTACAGCAACTCAGAACAGATAGACCGAACTCTTAGCACTAATTAACAAGCATTGCGAGTTTAATTTGTTTCCAAATGCCAACAAATTAAAGACATCCAGTGACAATGTAACCAAATTATAGATAAAAATAATTTTATAAGAAAAGTTAAAACAAATGGTTGTGTCTCTAATACCAAATCTTTAAGTGATATTTATGAAAATTTGGATGCCCTTTAGGAAAAAAAAACCGTTAGTTGCTGTAATACGCTTGAGTGGAACTATTGCAGCAGATGGTAGATTTGGATCTTCAGCAATAAGTGATCATTCAACAAAAAATATAATTGAAAAAGCGTTTAGACGAAAAGGATTGTCTGCTGTAGCGATTGTAATTAATTCACCAGGTGGCAGTCCAGTACAATCAAGCCTAATCGCAGCAAGAATAAGACGTTTAGCTGATGATAAAAAAATACCTGTCTATGCCTTTGTTGAGGATGTAGCCGCATCTGGCGGTTACTGGCTGGCAACAGCTGCTGATAAAATATATGCTGATGCAAGTTCTATTGTGGGTTCTATTGGTGTTATTTATTCAGGGTTTGGTTTTGATAAACTAATTGAAAGTTACGGAATAGAACGACGAATTCATACAGCAGGGAAGGAAAAAAGTTTTCTGGATCCCTTCAAGAAAGAAAACCCTGAAGATATTGATCGGTTGCTAAATTTACAAAAAGAGATTCACATGGCATTTGTGAAACAGGTAGAAGGCAGCCGTGGGGAACAAATTTTAGACAAGAATATATTTACGGGTGAGTTTTGGGTAGGTGAAACAGCAAAAAGCCTTGGTTTGATCGATGATATTGGGCACCTAATTCCCACCATGAAAAAACTGTATGGTGACAAAACTGAGTTTTATGTTCAGGAGAAAAAGAAAGGCCTAATCTCCCGTTTTGGCGTAAAAATAGCCAATGAAACCATTGGCGGGATTGAAAATCATGCTAATTGGTCAAAATTTGGATTATAAATGATAATTAAAATTATATCTCTTTTTCTTATCGGAATGGTCATCTTGGCAATATTAGGGCGTTTAAAACTACCCAAGTTAAAGTTTAAAAGCAATAAAAAATGTAAAAAATGTGGGGCGCCTTTGATCAATAACCTAAAGTGTATTTGTGACGAATAAAGAGATAATTAATGTCGAAAAAAGCTATTATTACAGGTGGAGCCAGAAGACTGGGAAGAGCTATGGCCCTAGAGCTCGCAAGCCAGGGCACAGATATAATAATCCACTGTAATACTGGAGTTGAAGATGCAGAAGAGACCCGTGATTTGGCGCGGCAAAAAGGTGTCAGAGCTGAAATTATAAAAGCTGATTTGCTTGAAATGTCTGATACAATAGAACTTATTGGAAAAGCAAAATCACTGATCAGTGGCGCTTTTGATACATTAATAAACAATGCTTCAATATTTGAATATGACAATTTAAGCTCTGTNGATTTAGAAAGCTGGGAGCGGCATATTAATTCTAATTTACGCGCAGCTGTGTTTTTGACCCAAAAATTTGCTGANCAAGCTCCTCAAATGAATAATNCTAATGACGAACTTCCCTGCACAGATTCAAATGTAATCAATATGATTGATCAAAGAGTTCGNAAGATAACACCTGAATTTATGTCTTANACTACAGCTAAGATGGGATTATGGGCATTCACGCAATCAGCAGCACAGTTTCTAGCACCAAATATTAGAGTAAATGCTATAGGTCCCGGGCCAACCTTACAAGGNAGCCGTCAAAGCAAAGAAAATTTTGAACAACAACGAAAGTCAACGCCACTTATGAGAGGTGCTAACGAANTGGATGTAACAAATGCAATGAATTATATTTTAAGTGCTTACTCTGTTACAGGGCAGTTGATTTGCCTCGATGGAGGACAACACTTAGCTTGGAAAACCCCTGATGCAGTAGGAATAGAGTAAGAAAATCAATGGACTAGCAAGTTTCCCCAGCGTTAGTTGTCCACTTAAACGAAAAAAATTTAAAATAATTTAGAAAAAAACCAATGAATTCAAGAATTTGTAAATAAATCTTTATTTTTTTGTTATATTTCAATAACTTACATTTNTGCCTAAAATTTAGGCAATTAGTTAAAACACCAATAATTTAAGGGAAAATGAGTAATATATGAAAGTTATAGTCAGACTTATCCACAGAATAAGTGGAGAAAAAATTAATGATATGCCATTTTAAAAGTAGAAACTACAGAATCATGTAATAATTTAGGATGACAGAGATAAATACATCAACAAAATCTGAAGTTGCCGGTTATAAGATAATTGAAAGTTATCTAAAAAATCTATCTGAAAAACCTGGTGTTTACCGGATGTTAGATAGAACCGGTTTGGTTTTGTATGTTGGTAAGGCAGTAAATTTGAAAAAACGCGTTGCGAGCTACTCAAAATTATCAGGGCATTCTGTCAGAACAAACAAAATGATTCAAAATACAGCTTCAATGATGTTTCTAACAACNAGAACTGAGACTGAAGCGCTGTTATTGGAGCAAAACCTAATTAAACAATTGAAGCCTAAGTACAATGTTCTTTTAAGAGATGANAAGAGNTTTCCAAATATACTCGTTTCAAAANCACATATTTTTTCACAAATCAAAAAACACCGTGGTAAAAAGTCTGAAAAAGGAAATTATTANGGTCCTTTTGCATCGGCCGGTGCGGTCAATAGAACCTTAAATCAATTACANAGNATTTTTATGCTAAGGAATTGCACTGATGCTCAATTTAAAAATAGAACCCGNCCTTGCCTTCTTTATCAAATTAAAAAATGTTCCGCACCATGCGTAGGNAAAATNTCAGAAAGTAAATATAACNCCTCCGTGGAGGATGCAGAAANTTTCTTNAAAGGTAAAAATAAACAAATCCAAGAAAAGCTAGCACTTNAAATGCACGATGCAAGCCAGAAAATGGATTTTGAAAATGCCGCANTAATTAGAGATCGAATCCATGCNTTAACACAGATACAGCANCATCAGGGAATAAATCCAAGCAAGGTAAGTGAAGCNGATATTATTGCAATTCANAGNGAAGGAAATAATGCGTGTGTTCAGGTATTCTTTATAAGAGCCAATCAAAATTGGGGGAATCGAGCTTATTTTCCACAAACTGGCAGTGGAGCTGGCCCCTCAGAAATTCTGGAAGCTTTCATTGTTCAATTCTATTATAATAAATCAGTTCCACGAAATATATTGTTGTCAAATTCCATTGAAAATCCTGAATTAGTAGAGCATTTATTATCTAAGAGCACAAAATATAAAATAAAGATTTCAAATCCTAAATATGGCGAAAAGGCTGTTTTGGTGGAAAATGCGCGCAGAAATGCGGAAGAGGCTTTGGCGCGGAGGAATTCAGAGTCAGCCAATCAAGCTAAGCTATTAAAAGGTTTAGCTAATGCCCTTGATATAAAAGATAAGCTGAACCGAATTGAAGTTTATGATAATTCACATATTCAAGGTACTAATGCCATTGGTGGAATGGTCGTTTCTGGTCCAGAAGGCTTAGAGAAATCGGCATATCGAAAATTTAACATCAAAGAAGCTGCTGGGCAAACTGGTGATGATTTAGCTATGATGAAAGAGGTAATTAATAGACGGTTCTCCAAACTTCTTATAGAAGATCCAGGGCGAAAAAATGGAAATTGGCCCGACTTGATTATTATTGATGGTGGTGTGGGACAGGTATCTGCAACTGCTGAGACATTAAAAGAATTGGGCTTAAACGACTTAAACTTAGTAGGCGTTGCTAAGGGTGAGCAAAGAGATGCAGGCAAAGAATTGTTTTATAGATACAAAGAAAAACCTTTTAGCCTTCGACATACTGACCCAGTACTATACTTTGTACAACGCTTGCGTGACGAAGCACATCGATTTGCTATTGGAGCCCACAGGGCAAAAAGAAAAAAATCAAACTTTATGTCTCCACTTGATCAGATAAAGGGTGTTGGGCAATCTCGTAAAAGAGCATTACTTTCGCACTTTGGATCTGCTAAAGCAGTTTTAAGAGCGGATTTGAAGGATTTGCAGGCTGTAGATGGAATTTCAAATAAATTAGCAAAAAATCTTCATGACTTCTTTCATGAGGGGAAGTAAAAGAGTACAAAAATATAATGAAATGGACATTACCTAATATTCTCACCCTCTTGAGACTAGCTGCAGCACCTAGCGTTCCAATTATTATTTTATATTTTCAACAACCTTTATCTTATTTAATTGCACTTGCAATATTTGTCCTGGCTGGAATGACAGACTTTATAGATGGTTATTTGGCAAGATTATGGAAACAAGAGACAGCATTTGGAAAAATGATGGATCCTATTGCCGATAAAGCCATGGTGATCATGGCCTTAATGGTTTTGTTGCTTCCTTTTAATTTTCATCCAGCAATAGTTGGTCCAACACTTATAATTATATTTCGTGAGATACTAGTATCTGGATTAAGGGAATTTTTGGGGGAAAATGCTAAGATCCTTTCTGTCACGAGAATTGCTAAATGGAAAACCTCTGTGCAGATAATTGCAATTTCCTGCCTGTTTCTTTCTTTAATTACGCAATTTAATCATGGTGTCTTTGAGGGACACAGTAACTTAATGCATTTTGACTTTAGTGATCTTTTATCATTTTTATCATTTGGCAGCATTATACTTTTATGGATTGCATCAGTTTTAACATTTCTGAGTGGTTTTGATTATCTCTCTAAGACTTTGAGGTTTATAAAAAATGAAAATAAATATGATTAAGATACTATATTTTTCATGGTTGAGAGAAAATATCGGGGTATCCGAAGAAATAGTGGAAACATCAGCAAAATCCATAGAAGAACTAGTTGAAGAATTAAAATTAAAAAGCGATCGATATAAATTAGCATTTACAAATTTAGATAATGTAAAAGTTGCTATGGATCAAAGGTTTGTAAATTTTAAAGCGGATATAAAAAATCCAACCGAAATTGCTTTTTTCCCTCCAATGACTGGTGGGTAGAATGACACTTATTTTACAATCAAAAACCTTCGATCCAGGTAAAGCACTTAACAAATTCCAAAGTGAGGTAAAAAATTGTGGTGCAATCATAAGTTTTACCGGTGTGGTTAGAAACAACAAACAATCAGACCTAAAAAAATTACATATCGAACATTATCCTGGGATGACTGAAGTGGCGATAAATGAGCTGATTGCCAANGCGATGCAACGTTGGNAACTTTCCAAAAGCTTGGTTATTCACCGATACGGCGATCTTTATGTTAATGAAATAATAATGATGGTGATNACCGCATCAAATCATAGGATCGAAGCATTTCAAGCTGCAGAATTCTTAATGGACTATTTAAAAAGTAGAGCACCCTTTTGGAANAAAGAATATACCGAGAGTGGTGGCAATTGGGTTGATAGCAAAGAAGTTGATGAATTAGCACTAAAACGTTGGTAAATTTTATTCCAATCTCTTTAACTTGTCTTTTAATTCTGCCACCTCTCTTCTCGCTGCACCCAAGCCATCCATTGCGGCACTTAGTTCGGCTTTAACTTGTCCCAATTGGTTCANTAATTCTTTTTCTCTATTTTGCACGTAAGCGATTGTATTATCTCTTTCCTCTTCAGTCTCAAGTAAAGTGTCTGTAAGATCAGATATACCTTTTTCATCCATACCATTTACATGGCTAATTCTCGTCGTTATTCGAGATAAAACCCAGCCAATCAAAAAGCATAAAAAAAATGCTAGTGCTACTACNAATGTTAGTTCTAATTGACCCATGGTATCTTTCTATAAAATAATTTTANTTGTTGCTATTTATTAATGTAAACTCAATCCTTCGATTTCTATTTCTACCCTCAACCGTCTTATTATCAGCAATTGGTGTGCTTTCACCAAAGCCCTTTGCAACTAAATTCCCAGTTAAAATATCATAACTTAATAATGAATCCATCACTGCTTCAGCTCTTGCCTGACTGATAGATAAGTTCAAACTTTTTCGGCCCTGACTGTCAGTATGGCCTCCAATTTCCATGGGGAAGATATAACAATTCTGCATTACTTCNGCTACTCTGTCTAAAGTTTCACTTGAAGATTTTTGTAAAACGATCTCTCCAGGAGCAAATTCAATCCCATAAGTTTTTATTATATTGTTTATTTCTAAAACACATTCTTGAGGATTTGGTCCTTTTGGTTTTGGTAATAAGCTTTCATCATATTTTAAGTTTAATGTAGGCAAAATATTACTTGCTAATTTTTTAGATAACATATCTGTGGCGATTTCATTAATTTCTGGATTGGCTGACTGCCCTTCCAAATAGATTTTATTATCTTTTACGATTAAGATTCCATCATGCAAGGCNCCCAAAACCTCTAATCCGGCTAAAACCTTCATTGACAAATTTTTCGGTAATTCANCATTTAGGCCTACTGAGCTCCTTACACTTTCCAAACCAAAAATAGACCTTGCATAACTTGTAACTGCAATTCTTGAGTTTTGATCTGGCAAAAAACCTTTCATCTGAACAACGCCATCAGTATTTAAATTTGCGATAAAATCATCATTAGTCGCACGATCATTTTTTGAAACTGCTTCAATGGTGGCATTAACTATAAATTCACTAGGTAATTGTTTTTTCAGAACACCGATGCTTTCCTTCAAATTTAAGCCACCAGTATTTTCAGATACCACAATATCAATAACATTATTTTCCAGTTTTAATAACGCGTTTTCAAATTTTTTAACATAATTTATTGATATTATTGCAGCTTGTGACCAGTTTTCAGACGGCGCACCAATGCCGACTTTACATTCACCAAGATCTTCAACACCTAATTTTGCCACAGCATCTAAAATTAGTGCCTTTGAAAGCTCATCTGAAGCTGAACATTTAGATAGATAAGTACGGATTGAATTCTTAGTTAAAGCTAGGGTAAAGGGTTGAATCAAGGATCTTGGTGCTTTTATCTCCAAGTTTAACTTGAAATGACCTGGGTCCAGATCTTGGAGTTTATTTTGAATCCTAATCTTATCTTCAACACCTGCACTCAGTGCAAACACTGATATCTCATTGTTGGTTATTGTAATCTTCGAATTTGGTAAAGCCTTCATACNTTGAATTGCAAAATCTACAGTTTCGTACCAAGCTGAGTTGAGCTGAAATGTTGAAGAATCGAGTAGATTAGTCACTTTNGCNTTTTCAATTATAGATTCGAGTCTGAGGATTAAATCATCAGAATATTGTATTGAAGGGACAAAACCTATNGCAGTAANATAACTATCATCTCTTGAAAATTCCAAAAAATAGCGNTGTTCNAATGGTATTATTTGTTTNTTTACAATTATTTCATCAACCAATCTTTTTGGATTNATAATTGAAGAAATAATAGCTATTGCGACATATCGACTTGATTCATCTGGAGCAATACCNTGAGCAATTACTTTTGTCCCATCCACTGAAACATCAAGCCAATTTAGCTCAGTATCTAAAGTATTCTGATAGATCAGGCCTAAGGTTTTGTTCTCAAAAAACTTTACCAGAGAAAATGAGGCCACAGCTACTAGTATAGACAAAATTAGTCCCACAAAAAGTAGTTTTAAATATGTAAGGTTATTCATATCCGCCTAAATCAATTACCAGTGACCATATACAAAAAAAAGCTAATTAAATCAAACGAAGACTGCTAGACACAATGATGCAACAAGTAGAAGCCCTGAATCGCGATTAGAACGGAAAAGAGTTAAACATTTTTCTGCATCATTAATATCCAGTTTTTTGATTTGAACAAATAAATGACAAGACATTAGCAAAATACCCACGACGCAAAATAATAAGGAGAAAAATCTAGAACCTTCAAAATAAATTGTTGAAATAGTAAGAATGTAAAAAACAACAATACCAATTAAAAAGAAATGTAACCACCTAATAGTCTTACTACCTAATCTTAGAGCGGTAGATTTTATGCCAATTCGCACATCATCTTCTTTGTCTTGATGCGCATAAATTGTGTCATAAAATAAAGTCCAAAAAATTCCAGCAATATAGAGAAATAATGGAGTAATACTTAAACTGTTTTGATAAGCTGACCAACTCAGTAGCACCCCCCAATTAAATGCAAATCCTAAAAATAACTGAGGCCACCAAGTAAATCTTTTTGCAAATGGATAAATCACCACAACCACAAGTGAAAGAACTCCCACAAATACCGCAAACCAATTTAATGTTAGTAACAAAATCGCAGATAAAATTAATTGAANTATCATCCAAATCACTGCNNATTTTAAAGAAATTNGACCAGATGGCAAAGGTCGGGATTTAGATCGAGCTACCTTTGCATCCAGATTTCGATCAGTGATATCATTCCATGTACAGCCAGCCCCGCGCATTAATATAGCGCCCAAAATACAAACTATCGCAATCCATAGCACCTTTAAGGATATTAAAGTTCCTCCGCTTTGCAGAATTGCAACTAAAAGGCCCCACCAACAAGGAATTAATAAAAGCCAAGTACCAATTGGGCGGTCCATGCGCGAGAGCCGAAGAAAAGGTTGNGACCATTCTGGGCAAAAATTATCAACCCAGTTTCTTTCTTTGGCATCAGAAACACGNCCTTTTGCAACAAAAGAAACTTTCTCTGGATTTTGATCAGCTGGCATCATAAATACTTAATATGTCAATTAAAAACTCNAAAATACGCCTTTATTTAGACGTTTCTCTATCAAAAGGGCAAGAGACACTCTTTAATAAAGATCAAAGTCATTATCTGCAAAAGGTCATGCGTCTAAAAATTGGTGATACAATAAACGTTTTCAATGGGCGTGAGGGAGCATGGAAAGTTAAAATTACTGAAGCCAATAAAAAATTTACCTTGGGTATAGCGATAGAACAAACACAGATTCAACTTAACCCACCAGATGTNTGGTTGCTTTTTGCTCCAATTAAAAAGAACAGAACAGGCCTAATTATTGAAAAAGCAACAGAAATGGGTATCGCAAGAATATTACCAGTAAAGACCCAGTTTACCAATGCGGAACGCATTAAAAGACAAAGCTTAAAGGCACATGCTATTGNAGCAGCAGAACAATGTAACAGAACATTTGTACCGTCGGTAGACGAGTTGTCTGATCTTGAGACAGTGCTTAAAAACTGGCCAGAAGATAGGGGCATATTATATTGTGATGAGTTTTTACATGAAAAAAGAGTGCAAAAACCAAATTNGATATTTTCCAGCTGGGCTATTTTAGTTGGGCCTGAAGGAGGTTTCTCAGAAAGAGAAAGAGCTATGTTGAATAGTNAAAAACAAGTTTTTCCAATCAGTCTTGGACCAAGAATACTGAGAGCAGACACTGCTGTGGTTGCTGCCCTTACATTTTTTCAAATTAATTTTGGTGATTGGTAATGAGCTTTGTACGGCCAGATATAAAAATATGGCTATATAAATGGCGAGAATGCTTAATAAGTATAATCATTACCGTGTTTGGCTTTTGGTTAATTCTTAACGGAATAACTAAATACAATATTATTTTGCAGTCCTTAGGAGGCATTATTGGAGTTGTTGGATTATGTATTACGTTTGCAGCATATAAAAGAGTATCATTCTATCAATTTCCAGGTGGGTTGGGCTTAATAGAAGTAAAAGAAAAACAAATTATTTATTACGATCCCTCTGGAGGCCTAGCATTTTCTGCAGAAAATCTTGTTTCTATTGAAATAATTGGATCAGATACATCACAGTCAACTTGGAAACTAAGCACTGAAGATAAATCAGTGGTAAATATACCATTAAATGCCTTAGGAAACGAGAAACTGTTTGATGTATTCCTGACCTTACCAGGCATAGACCCCGCTGAGCTAATAAAGGCAGTAAACAACCCCAATAAAACAATGCAAAAAATTTGGACAAAATAGATACTTGACTTGGTTATTACTTAAGTTCACCAATCTATAAAACGAAATTAATTGAGGTTCAAAAATGTCTATCCCACAATCTGGAGGCGGACTAATTGAGAGTTATGGGCAATTAGCAGAATATCTAAGTGCAGGCTGCAAACCAATAAAAGATTGGAAAATCGGAACTGAACATGAAAAATTTGGATTCGTGACTGATAACTTTTCGCCACTTCCCTATGATGGCCAATGCTCTATCAAAGCTATGTTAGAGGGGCTCAGAGACAAATATAATTGGTCTGAGATACTAGAAGAAAACAACATAATTGGGCTCACAAAAGATGGCGCGAATGTTAGTTTAGAACCTGGCGGTCAGTTGGAGCTGTCAGGAGCACCTTTAGATTCAATACATGAGACC
>NYTF01000017.1 GCA_002683355.1 Paracoccaceae bacterium
GAACTAGCCCAAGAACATAGCTTTGCTATCATGGGATCATAATGAATGCTAATTTCACCACCTTCATCAACTCCTGTATCATTTCTTATAGCAATTTTGTCATTGCTTAATTCAGTTGGGGGACGATATTTTACCAATCTTCCTATAGAAGGTAGGAAATTTCTGTAGGGATCTTCTGCATAAATTCGGCTTTCAATAGCCCATCCATTAATGGTCACATTATTTTGGGAAATAGATAATTTCTCACCCCACGCTATGCGTATCATTTGTTCCACAAGATCTATGCCAGTTATTAGTTCTGTTACAGGGTGCTCAACTTGTAATCTCGTATTCATTTCCAGAAAATAAAAATTCTTTTTTGAATCAACAATGAATTCTACCGTGCCCGCAGAGCAGTATGAAACCGCATCTGCTAAAGCACAACTTTGTTCTCCCATTGCTTTTCGAGTTTTTTCATCAATAAACGGTGAAGGTGCTTCCTCTATAACTTTCTGATTTCTTCTTTGAATTGAGCATTCTCTTTCGTTTAGAAAAATAGTATTGCCATGTTTGTCACCTAAAACCTGAATTTCTATGTGCCTAGGTTGTGTAATAAACTTTTCAATAAATATTCTATCATCACCAAAACTACTGACCGCCTCACTTTTTGATAAGTTAAATCCTTCGATTGCCTCAGCATCATTCCGGGCAACGCGCATTCCTTTTCCACCGCCACCAGCACTTGCCTTTATCATAACAGGGTAGCCAATTTCATTGGATATCTTGATCACTTCTTCCACGCTCTCAATCTCACCCAAATACCCAGGAACTGTTGAAACTCCAGCATTTTTTGCCAATTTCTTAGATGTTATTTTATCACCCATGGATTCAATAGCTGCAGATGGTGGTCCAATAAAAGTAACTTTATTTTTTTCTAATGCTTCTGCAAAAAGTTTATTTTCTGATAGAAACCCATAACCGGGATGAACGGCATCGGCTTTGGTTTCTTTGATTGCGCGCAAGATATTATCAATAGAGATATAAGATTTATTCGCTTCTGAAGGTCCAATATGCACCGATTCATCAGCCATTTTTACATGAAGAGAATCCTGATCAGCATCGGAGTAAACTGCTACAGTTTTAATACCCATCCGCTTGGCAGTTTTTATGACTCTGCAAGCAATCTCACCTCTATTCGCTATTAGTATTTTCTGAAACATATTTAATTGCCTTTGTTACCCAACCAAACCGTATTAGCATACTAATACTTATTCTATAATGATAATTTTAAATATGATATTTTAACAGTTTAGTAAATAAATTAAGCTCAAATAATCATATTTGCAGCTTTATCAAAAATCCAAAATAAAATGATAATGGAAGTACTTATCAAAATCATTAGACAATATGTTGCTTTTGCATAATTGATACATCAGCAAAACCACTGAAGATTATTTTTAGACATCTAAAGTTTCAAAAATTCTAGGAAAAGAGTCAATTGAGACTGACTTATCTAATCTCAGAACCGCTTCGTAAGACATTGGATCAAATGTTATCCCGACTGGTTTTATTTCACGCCCAAAAACCCAACTTAACCGACCAGCATCGAGATTACCTCTTTCAAATTCATTTTCCCCAAAATATTGCCAAATAGCTTGAATAAAAGCTTCATCTGCTATTTTGTCTGAAAGTTTTCTATCCGCGTAACGTTCACGTTGAATTACTTTAGTCACTTTACTTTTTGACGCACGCCTAATTGTAAATTGATAATCTGTACCAGGTAATCTACTGGGAAACCCTCGATGCTTTATCATTTACTTAATCCTTAGATAAAATATAGATTCTTCAGATTTAAAAACTTTAAGATCTATAATGGAATGTTATCGTGCTTTTTCCAAGGATTGGTTAATTTCTTTCCCTGTAATGCGGCGAAGGCTCGACAAATTCTTTTTCTAGTTGAACTAGGTGCTATCACCTCGTCAATGAAACCCTTTTCAGCAGCTACAAATGGGTTAGCGAAGCGTTTTTCATATTCTTTTGTTCGCTGTTCAATTTTCTTCTTATCACCAAGTTCTTGTCTGTATAAAATCTCTACTGCTCCTTTAGCACCCATTACAGCTATTTCAGCAGTGGGCCAAGCATAATTAAAGTCTCCTCTTAAATGCTTTGATGCCATTACATCATACGCTCCACCATATGCTTTCCTAGTAATTAAGGTAACTTTTGGCACAGTGGCCTCACCGTAGGCGAAAAGAAGTTTAGCACCATGTTTGATAACACCACCATATTCTTGAGACGTCCCAGGCAAAAACCCTGGCACGTCAACTAAAGTAAGTATAGGTATCTCAAAAGCATCACAAAATCGCACAAATCTTGCAGCCTTTCTACTACTATCAATATCTAATACGCCTGCCAAAACAAGTGGTTGATTAGCAACGACACCGATAGTTCGTCCTTCAAGTCGTATAAAACCAGTTACTATATTTGCCGCAAATTCTTTTTGAATTTCAAAGAAATCACCTTCATCTGATAATTTAAGGATTAATTCTTTAATATCATAAGGTTGATTTGGGTTTTCTGGCACCAAAGTATCTAGTGAAGCTTCAATACGTGATGTGTCATCATAAAAAGGTCGTTGAGGAGGCTTCTCCCGATTACTTAAGGGTAGAAAATCGAATAAACGCCGTATTTGTCCTAATGCTTCCACATCATTTTCGAAAGCGCCATCCGCCACAGACGATTTTGTAGTATGCGTTTTTGCACCTCCAAGTTCTTCAGCACTAATTATTTCATTAGTAACTGTTTTGACTACGTCTGGGCCAGTGACAAACATGTAGCTGCTATCTTTTATCATGAAGATAAAATCTGTCATTGCTGGCGAATATACGGCTCCTCCAGCACAAGGGCCCATAATAACACTAATTTGTGGAACAACACCTGAAGCCAACACATTTTTCTGAAAAACATCCGCATAACCTGCTAAGGAAGCCACACCTTCTTGTATTCTCGCACCGCCACTATCGTTTAGACCAATGATTGGAGCACCATTTCGCATGGCCATATCCATCACTTTGCATATTTTTTGTGCATGCGTTTCAGAAAGTGATCCCCCAAAAACAGTAAAGTCTTGAGAGTAAACATAAACCTGGCGACCGTTTATTGTACCCCACCCGGTTACCACTCCATCTCCAGAGATTTGCGTTTCTTCCATTCCAAAATCAACACATCGATGTTTAACAAACATGTCTAATTCTTCAAAGCTATCATTATCTAGTAAAAGCTCAATTCTTTCTCTGGCTGTAAGCTTACCTTTATCATGTTGAGCTTGAATTCGCTTTTGCCCACCACCAAGTCGCGCCTGTTCTCGTCTTTTTTCTAACTCTCGCAAGATTTTGTTCATTAATTAAGCTCCTGATCAGCTAGGCATTTGTGTTGATAAAAACAATACAATGAAAATAAACAGATCGCAATTAACTTAACTTTGCGATAGCAATTAGAAAAGTACAAAAAAGACTTAAAAATGAAAAGTAACATATTGATAAATATGGTTTCAGCACATGCCGAAGGTGAGGTTGGAAACGTCATAGTTGGCGGCGTCGCCCCACCACCTGGAGAGAGTCTTTGGGAGATGAGGGAATTTCTTGAGACGGATAAAAAACTACGTAATTTACTTTTGAACGAACCCCGTGGAGGCGTCTTCAAGCATATAAACTTAATTGTCCCAGCAAAAAATCCACTGGCAAATTTTGGATTCTTAATAATGGAACCAGTTCATACTCCTCCTATGTCTGGATCTAACGCTATATGCGTCGCTACTGTTTTACTGGAAACTGGCATGATAGAAATTCAAGAACCTTTGACTACATTTAATTTAGAAACACCAGCAGGCTTGATAGAAGTCAAAGCGACTTGTTTCAATGGTGAAGCAAGAAAAATTGAAATTAAAAATATTGAAAGTTTTGCTGATAAATTGGACGTTCCACTGAAGATAGACGATAGCAAAACGTTGCTTGTTGATACCGCATTCGGGGGAGATAGTTTTGTAATTGTAGATGCTGCTAGCTGTGGTTTAAAACTAGATCCAAAGTTTGGAAAAAAGATAGTTGATTTTGGTCGCAAAATAATAATTGCGGCAAATGAGCAAATTGGCTTCAACCATCCATCTCAGGATTGGAATCACATCTCTTTTTGTCAGTTCACAAATCCAGTTAAAAAATCGGGAAACACTCTAAAAGGGTTAAGCGCTGTCGTAATAGAGCCGGGAAAGATTGATAGATCACCATGTGGAACAGGATGCTCTGCTCGCATGGCTGTGATGGCAGCAAAGGGCAAGATGAAAAAAGGTGATAAATTTGTGGGTAAATCTATTATTGGAGGTACCTTTGAATGCAAGATAGAAGAGATCTATTTACAAAATAAAAAGCAAGTAATTATTCCAAAAATTAGTGGGCGAGGCTATATCACTGGAACTCATCAAATTATGCGAGATCCATCTGACCCTTGGCCTTTTGGATATAGGGTTGCGGACACTTGGCCAAATAGAAAATTTTTTAAAATGTCCAAATAGGCAGACCATAGATGGCAGAAAGGCCAATCACAGCATAAGCGACTGACCTATATATTAACTCACGTTCTGGATTAAAAATTTTTGCTCCCAAACCAACTCCTAAAGCAAAGGGAATGACCGCAATAATTCCTAACAAAAATATCAAAGGAGCGATTGTAAAAGACAAAAGGCAGAGCGTAAAAATCAAAACATCACCTAGAGTTGCATACAAAAATAAATTTGCTCTTATTATTCGTGGGGCACTCCTACTAGCCATGTATATCAAAATAACTGGTGGACCAGGCATTCCAGTACTTCCTCCTAAAAACCCACCCAAAGCCCCAGTAATATAGATCAATCGATTAGTTAGCTCTCCGCGATAGCGCACACCAAATATCAATAAGGTTAACAAGAAAAGTATCATTCCAGATGCTAGAAATTTGAAAGAAGATTGTGACATAAAATATAAGGCCAATAGGCCTAGTGGAGTTGTGAGTATCATACCTACACCTAATCGCAAAACATCAGGAACTTTTGCATCTTTCAGCGCGCGTGGGACCATAGGTAAAATCCCAAAAAAGTCAAAAATAATCATCGAAAATACAGCTTCTATAGGTGACAAAACCTGTGTCACAAGAGGTATATAAACTAACGCTGTACCAAACCCGGTAAAACCTCTTACCAATCCTGAAAGAAATGCCACACCTAATATCCAAGATAATCCAGAAAAATTTAAAGCTTCAAAAAATAAATCAGGCATCTATGTCTGAAAATTTCGTACCTGCGCCAGCTGATGGCTTGGACCAATCCCGTTTAACACCCAAACGAAGTAGAATATTGGAAGCAATGAATACGGAGCTATATGTACCTACAATTACACCCCAAATCATTGCAAAAACAAATCCTCTAATCACATCACCACCCAATATGAATAGTGATATCAATGCTATTAAAGTAGTAACTGAGGTCATAACCGTTCTACTAAGCGTTTCATTTATAGATAGGTTTAGAACTTGCTGTAACTCCAGTTTTTTATATTTACGTAAATTTTCTCTAACGCGATCAAAAACAACAACGGTATCGTTCAACGAGTAGCCAACGATTGTAAGTAATGCTGCAATTATAGCGAGATCAAATTTTATTTGGAGCAAACTAAATATTCCAATAGTGAGAGTAATATCATGTATTAAAGCCGCTACCGCTCCAACAGAAAATTGCCATTCAAATCTTAACCATATATAAAATAACACTGCAAATATTGCAGTAATTACTGCAATCACAGCCGTTCTAATGAGTTCACCTGAAACTTTAGGACCTACGCTCTCAACTGAGGGAAAAGTCATTTTATCGTCTAAGGTTAATAATACCTCTTGGACAGCCTTTATCGTTTCAACGGTTGCACTACCTTCTTTTTCCTGCTGTTCAATTCTTATTTGAGCTACATTTTGGTCAGGTTTAGTAGGATCAAAAACCTCAGTAATCGAGATGTCACCAAGCGCAAGATTAGACAAAGCAGATCTATATTTACTCACTTCAATTGCTATTGAAGCATCTGTCCTAATTGTTGTTCCACCTCTGAAATCAATTCCAAAGTTTAATCCTATAAATACAAAGAGAGCTAAGGCCAAAATCATAGCAACTATAGACGAACCAAAAGTTATTTTGGATAACCTAAAAAAATCTACATTTGTTTCAGATGGTACAAGTTTTAATCTCATAATGGACCTTTAAACAATTATTTTCTTTGGACGCTGCCAGTCGAACCAAACAGCTATCAGCAATCTTGTTACATAAATGGCCGTAAATACGGAAGTAATGATACCCAATCCAAGCGTAATCGAAAAGCCTCTCACAGGACCCGAACCCATGAGAAATAAGATCAATGCTGCTATGAAAGTAGTAATATTGGCGTCAAGTATCGCACTAAAGGCACGTTCGTACCCCAACTCAATTGCTCGGTAAGGGGTTTTTGCTACCTTTAGTTCTTCTTTAATCCGCTCAAAAATCAGCACATTTGCATCAACTGCCATACCAACCGTTAAAACAATACCAGCAATACCAGGAAGAGTAAGTGTTGCGCCGATAATAGACAACAGGCCAAAAAGTAAAGATACATTTATAATGAGTGCTATATTTGCAAACAAACCAAAAAGCCCGTAACTTAGAAACATAAAGATTAAAATAGCAGCGAATGCGATCATACAAGCGATCTTGCCTGCATCTATACTATCTTGTCCCAATTCTGGCCCAATAGTTCTTTCTTCCTCGAAGCGCATAGGAGCTGGTAAGGCACCAGCTCTTAATAAAATAGACAGGTCTGAAGACTCTTGAACTGAAAAATTACCAGTTATCTGACCACTGCCACCGGTTATAGCCTCTCGTATTTGAGGAGCCGAAATAACTTCATTATCCAACACAATTGCAAAAAGGGACCCTACATTATCTGATGTGTAATTACCAAACTTTCTCGCTCCCCCTGGATTAAACCTGAAACTTACAGATGGCTGTCCATTTTGATTAAAACTCGGCTGCGCATCAACAAGTTCCTCACCGGTTACCACCGCCGTTTTGTCTAAAACGTAAAATACTCCTTCTTCATCCCTGGCGGGAAGTGTTTGCGTCCTTGCGTTACCGAGTTCATTAGCATTTGAGGTTTGTCTTATAACTTTGTAGAAACCAAGTTTTGCAGTTGTTCCTATCAAAGTTTTTAGTTCACTGGCAGATCCAATTCCAGGAACCTGTATTAAAATGCGGCGTTCTCCCTGTTTCTGAATAGTTGGTTCTCGGGTGCCAACCTCATCAACTCGGCGCCTTATTATCTCTAAAGATTGTTCCATTGTTCGTGTATTCAATGCGAGCTTTTCAGCTTCTGAAAATTCGATAATCAATATTTCTTGGTCAGACGAAACTTCTATATCCTTACTTCCAACTCCTGATAATGAAGCTACGGGACGCGCAAGTGTTTCAACCGCTGAAATTGCTTTATCCATTCCAGCAATTTTTGAAATTTTCACTCGTAATTGATCATCCCTACCACCCTGTCGGCGAATAGTACCTATATCGTTTCTTTCAGCTCGAAGAATATCTCGAACCTCTTGCCACATAGCATCCAATCTTTGTGCATAAACATCTTCTACTTTAACTTCCGCTAACAAATGAGCACCACCCCGCAAGTCTAATCCCAAATTTACTAAGTTAGAGGGTAAGAAACTGGGCCATTTTTTTGAGTTGGTAATATCATCTGAAGAGATTTGTAAACCTTTTGATAAAGCTTCAGCAATGTCATTTTTTATTTCTACACGGGTATAAAAGGCATTTGGCAAAGCAAACAAAATTCCAAGAGCACAGACACTCCAAATGAGTATTTTTTGCCAGAGGGAAAACTGAAGCATTTTAAGAAGTCCTTACTTATGATTTCTTTGTTTCAGTCTTATTGATAACCTGTGCGATGGTAGCTTGCACTACTTGCACTTTAACACTAGAAGCAATCTCCACCTCTATCCTACCCTCGCCCTTTACCTTGGTAACTTTTCCAATCAAGCCACCCTGGGTTACTACTTCGTCTCCTTTTTTAATGGCTTCCACTAAAGCCTTATGCTCTTTTACTTTTTTCTGTTGCGGCCTAATCAATAAAAAGTACATTATAGCGAAAATTAGTATAAACGGTAAGATTTGTGTTATGTCACCCATGATTTTTCCTTTTATAAATTGTGAATAATACCACAACTGAACGAGCGCGACCCTAACCTTGCATACTCAGCTTTGCAAGCATTCTCCGTACCACTTTTTAACTAAATGGCTTATATTTTGATGCAATAATTAATTATTAATATTAAATCAGAGCGTTAGTAAAAATATTTGTCCTACTTAGAGTTAAGTTATTGTTAGAACGCACTGAATAGACTTTATGATAATACAAAGTATTAACTTATACTTTTTCCTAAATTATTACTAAATTGATTTATAAAAATTTAAATATTAAAATTCGATACTTAACCTTAACAAAAAAATAAGGCATAAAGCGCCAAGTAGTTAACAAATTGGACAAAGCTATGCATGATATTCGTTTAATCCGCGATAACCCAGAAAAATTTGATGCCAAAATGAGGTTGCGTAATTTATCAGATATTTCAGCTGAGGTTTTAAAACTGGATGAAGTTCGANGAAAAAAAATACGTGATGCTGAAATTGCATTAGCAGAANGAAATAATGCAAGTAAAAAGATTGGCGCAGCAAAAGCTAGCAACAATACTGAAGAGTTTGAAAATTTACGCTCTATAATTAGTAAAAAGAAAATAGAAATTAGCACTTTGGAAGAAGATGCGAAAAAACAAGATAAAGTTTTAAATGATTATCTGATGGCATTACCGAATGCTCCTATGTCTGACGTGCCAATTGGAAACAGTGAAGATGATAACATAGAAATAAATAATTGGGGTGAGAAGCCAAACTTTAACTTTAAACCAAAAGAACATTTCGAGCTTTCGGGATCCATAAAGAATATGGACTTTGAAACGGCAAGGAATTTATCTGGATCACGATTCGTAATACTCAAAGGGGCATTGGCCCGAGTTCACAGAGCCCTGGCACAGTTTATGCTGGACACACATATTGAAAAACATAAACTTTTAGAAATGAACACACCAGTACTGGTTCGAGATGAGGCAATGCTAGGAACAGGACAACTACCCAAATTTGCTGACGATAGTTATAAGACCACTGACGGAAGATGGTTAATTCCAACATCAGAGGTAACACTAACTAATACAGTTGCTAGNACGATCGTTAATGAAGAAGATTTACCAATAAGAATGACCTCTCACTCTCTGTGCTTTAGATCTGAAGCAGGCAGTGCGGGAAGAGATACTACAGGTATGCTAAGGCAGCATCAATTTGAAAAAGTCGAAATGGTTTCGATTGCGCACCCAGATGAATCAAGGACTGAACTTGATCGAATGACTAGGTGCGCAGAGAGCATTTTAGAAGCATTAAATTTAAGTTATCGTACTGTTGTTTTNTGCACTGGTGATATGGGAGCATCTGCTAAAAGAACACATGACATTGAAGTATGGTTACCAGGCCAAGGCCAATATCGTGAAATAAGTTCATGTTCAACCTGTGGAGATTTCCAGGCANGGAGAATGAATGCCCGTTTTAAACCAATTGAAAGCAAANAACTTGAATTTGTTCATACATTAAACGGTTCAGGTTTAGCAGTTGGTCGATGTTTAATTGCTGTTCTTGAGAATGGACAGCAAGAAGATGGTTCTATTAAATTACCTGAGGTTTTAAGCACTTACTTAGGAGGTAAATCAAAAATCGACTCAAATGGAGAGTTAGGATAGTTTATAGTATAATCCAGCTAGACGAGAACGTAATCGTTCTTTAGTAACCTACCAAAAAAATAGGGTAAGTAATGCGAATTTTAGTCACCAATGACGATGGAATAAATGCTCCNGGCTTAAGAATTTTAGAAGAAATTGCNATGGAAATTGCAGGNGCAAAAGGTGAAGTTTGGGTCGTAGCTCCAGCTACTGAGCAATCAGGGGTTGCACACTGTATAACATTCACAAAACCCATGATGATTTCAAAGATATCTNAACGGAAATTTTCCGTAGACGGGTCGCCTGCGGATTGTGTGCTTGCAGGCATTTACGATGTAATGAAAGAGAACAAGCCNGAGTTAATATTGTCAGGTATAAACCGNGGTAATAACTCTGCTGAAAATGCTCTGTATTCTGGAACAATTGGTGCCGCTATAGAAGGAACAATCCATAAAATAAAATCAATAGCACTTTCACAATATTTAGGCCCTAATAACTTGACAATTGAAAATCCATTTGAGGCTGCAGGTAAAAATGGTGTTTCTGTTATCCAGAAACTACTCAAGTATGGCGAGTGGGGGACTGGAGATTACCGATTGTTTTACAATGTTAATTTTCCNCCTGAGCGTTGGAAGGATGTAAAGGGAAGCAAGATTTCCTCACAAGGTTTTCGGAAAGATACATCATTTGGAATTGAACCTCATATATCTCCCAGTGGACGGAAATTTCTATGGATCAAAGGAGGACCACAAAATATACCAACTGCAGAAAATACAGACGTAGCTGCAAACTTAGATGGCTATATTTCTATCACACCTATGAAGACTGATCTTACAGATCACCAAACCCTGAACCGCTTACAGAATATGTTTGAGACAAATGACACCTGAAGAAAAAATGCAGTTTTTATATGCGATTCGAAGTCGGGGTATAACTGACTCTAGAGTTCTGAACGCAATGGAAAAAATTGATAGAAAAAAATTTCTAAAAGGTATTTTTGAGAGCAAAGCCTATCATGATATACCACTCCCGATAGCGTGTGGGCAAACAATAAGCCAACCTTCGATTGTAGCTCTAATGACACAAAGTCTTGAGGTGACTTCCAGATGCAANGTNCTNGAAATNGGAACTGGNTCAGGGTANCAAGCAGCCATTTTGTCGCGTCTNGCAAGACGTGTTTACACATTAGAGCGGCACTCAGAACTCATGATTCAAGCNCAAAATATTTTTGANGANCTCAATTTAAATAATATAACNGCTATGCGTTCNGATGGTTCNCGTGGAGTACCTGCTCAAGCGCCCTTTGACNGAATTTTATTAACTGCGGCAGCTGAAGANCCTCCAGCNCCNCTCTTAGANCAACTNAAGATTAATGGNATCATGGTACTACCAGTTGGCCAATCAGATACTGTCCAAACAATGATAAAAATAACTAAAACAGANGATGGTTTAACATATCATGATATGGGAGAGGTTAGATTNGTCCCATTNATAGAAGGTATTGCNGAAATATAAAAACAAGNGTTATAACAAATAANAAATGAGACTNAAATGATACAGGTAAAAAAATTATTNAAANAGCATNTACTANGTAAATTTGTTTTTGNNNCTACCNCTATTTTTATTTCTGGATGTGAANNAAATTTNGATTACTCNCAGTATCTTACTTTGCCAGAAATAANTTTGCCAACAAATTTATATAAATTNGAAAGCTNAACTGAAAACNNACCTAAAGAAACAGGNATAATAAATTTTTCAACNTATTCNATNGTNAGNGCAAAAAANGGTGAAAGAGTATTTCAAGTNGCGGACAGAATAAATGTATCCTCAAAAGAACTNGCAGTGTATAACGGNTTNTCCGAAAATTATAAACTCAANCAAGGCGAAATATTAGCANTNCCTAATAANNCAAAAAAANCNAATNAAAATAAANCNGTAAATATTGCAAANGTTGCATCTNATGCNATCGATCGAGTGCAAACTAAAGAAGANACACTCGTTGAAAAATCNACAGANCNNTCTGAAGAANCAAATGANGCAAGCAAGNCANTNGATNCTTCTGAAGAGCAANCGNGCNNAAGTGAANAACAGANAACAAACAAACCATTTNTAAAGCCTATAGAAGGAGAGATTTCNNCACCATTTTCNTATGACACTAGTGGCAACCAAGGAATAAATATTATGGCACCAGANGGTACCCCAATNAANGCNTCAAATGATGGCTCTATTGCNTTNGTCTCTAGAGGTGANAACCNGGTTACNATAATTTTTATAAAACATANTGATAATATNNTATCTGCTTACACGAATATTTCTGANGTAAACTTACTNAAAGGAGATATAGTAAAAAGAGGTCAAATTATAGGATCNGTTGCTCCTGGNAAAGACTTTTTGCACTTTGAAATGATCAAAGATAATCANCGAGTTGATCCAATCCAATTTTTTGAATAATTATCGGAATTTNAGTCCTTTACGACCCGCTANATCCAAAAAGTATTGCCAAGCAACNCTTCCCGACCTTGATCCTCTTGTAGCTTGCCACTCTATNGCNTCTGCTCGAATTTCAGCTTCCTCAAAATCNAGCTTGTAAGCNTTACAATAACCATAAATAATATCTAAGAATGTGTCTTGNTCACAAGAATGAAATCCNAACCATANTCCAAACCTATCTGATAAAGAAACTTTTTCCTCAATCGCTTCTCCNGGATCNATTGCAGAACTGCGCTCATTTTCGATCATATCACGTGGCATAAGATGNCGACGATTTGACGTTGCATANAATATTACATTCTCTGGTTTNCCACCTANGCCNCCATCTAGAACTGCCTTNAAAGATTTATAAGATGTATCGTCNTNATTAAAACTCAAGTCATCACAAAATAAAANAAACCTATGCTTANCATTTTTTAATTTAGACAANAGGTTGTNGATTGATGATAAATCTTCTCGTTGTATCTCTATTAATTTTAGATTTTTTTCATGCTTTGATATTTTGTTATATACTGCTTTTANTAGNGACGANTTTCCCATTCCNCGCGCACCCCATAATAACGCATTGTTTGCTGGGAAACCTTTTGCAAACTGCTCCGTATTTTTCAATAATGTTCGTTTGGCATTATCGATACCAAGCAATAATTCTATATCTATTGTGTTAACATTTCCTATGGGATCTAGTTGTTCTGGCGAAACCTTCCACAAAAATATGTTGTTTTTCGAAAAGCTTGGATCAGCACTAGGTATCGGAGCTAATCTTTCAATTGCCTCAGCGATCCTAGCTAAATAATCATTCATGTTAAAGACTTACTTATCGGCATCAGTAGGCTCAGCGGTATCAATATCTTTAGCACGTTTCGTTTCTACTCTACGAACCAAATAAATAGACACTTCATAAAGTCCATAGACGACGACAAACAAGATCACCTGTGTAATTATATCTGGAGGTGTAACGATAGCTGCCATAACCAGAATTCCAACAACAGCATATTTTCTAACTGTCTTCAAACCATCAGAACTTACCAATCCAACCTTACCCATCAGTGTCAACAGTACTGGAAGTTGAAAACATAACCCAAATGCCACAATAAATTTGATTGTTAAGGATAAGTATTCTTGAGCTGAGCCTTGAAAAGCTACCGCAGCAATACCCCCTTCACCTTCCTCCAACTCACCAAGAGAGCCAGGTTGTTGGAATCCTAGGAAGAAATCAAATGCTAAAGGAGTAACAATCCAGAAAGCGAAAGATGCCCCCAAAAAAAACATAAAAGGTGAAGCTAAAAGAAAAGGCAAAAAGGCTCCCTTTTCCGTTTTATATAAACCTGGAGCTACAAACCGCCATAATTGAAAAGCGATATAAGGAAAAGCTAAAATAAATCCACCCAAAAATGAAATAGAAATAGCTACAAAAAATCCTTCCTGAAGCTTGATTAAAATCAAACCACAATCTTCTTGTCCCCTCTCCATCATGGCTGAGCAAAGAGGATATGTGAGAAAATTAAATATGGAATTCCATACAGTAAAACAGATAATCATACCAACTAGAAAAGCTAAAACAGATCTTATTAGGCGCGATCTCAATTCAGTTAAATGCTCTATGAGAGGCGCTGCATTAGATCCAACCTCATCATTCATTTTGTTTTATTCCCTATATTTTTTTTAGATTTTTGTTTTGCTTTAGGTTCATTTTTGTTTTTATCAGACTTATCACTAAATTCTCGTATTGTTTTAGAAGCTAATGCATTTTTTTTTGCAATATCAGCAGTATGTTTTTCTTGAACTTTTGCTATTTCTGACTTCGTTTTTTCCAATTTCTCATCTTGTTGAGGGTCTAAATCTAAGGAAGAGCCCATATTCTTCATAGCATCAATACCCATAGATTTTGGTGAAGTGATATTTTTCAAATCACTGGCAATGTCTTTTACACCAGCTTCATCAGCCGCGTCTTCCATTGACCTTTGGAATTCTTTCGCCATTGCACGAACTCTGGCCATCATTTTTCCAAATGTACGAAACATTCCAGGTAGATCTTTAGGCCCAACTACAATTAAAGCTACGATGCCTATCAATAATAACTCAGTCCAACCTAGATCAAACATTAATATATTCCTCGAAAAAATTAACTATTAATTAAGAGTTTATTTAGGTCTTATCTTCTTCAGTCTCAGGCGTGACGTCTTTTGCTTCTTCTGCACTTTCTGTTTCAATTTCTTTCTTGCCATCACTTACACCTTTTTTAAAAGCTGTAATTCCTTTTCCAACCTCACCCATCAATGAGGATACTTTACCCCGCCCAAATAGAACTAAGACCACAACTGCGATCAATAGAATTCCTGGTATACCTATATTATTAAGCATTATAATCTCCCTAAAGCATAAATCTGCCAAAAACATTCATTAGCTAATTGTATTTAAGAGTAAAAACCTAAAGCTAAAAGCCCTAAAAGTAAATTAATTATATATCTTTTAGCTTATTGGAAAAACAAAGCAACGATCACGGCGCATCGACAACCACAAGACTGTACCTTTTTTTGGTAAGAACACTGCTGGAACTGTTGCGTTAAGATAAGATGAATCTGCCTCCATCTTAAATTCAACTAAACTCTGACTACCCATAAACCTTGACTCTGAGACTATCGCTTTGGCGGGCACACCATCTTGAGCCGTTGCATTTGGCCCTTTACCATTTCTGTCAAAATCCATTTTTAAATGTTGTGGCCGAATGACTATCTCTACTGCTTGACCATTCTTTAAACCTGGTGTTAAAAATTGGCCAAAGGGTGTCTCCGTCAATGAATTATTTGAGATGCCCTTGATAACATTTATATCAGAAAAAAATGCCGCTGCTGCCTTATCACGAGGCGCATTGTATATATTGTATGGTGCACCTTTCTGAACAATTGATCCGTTTCGCATCAATGCTATTTCATCAGCCATCCTCATTGCCTCATCTGGATCATGAGTAACTAAGAGCACTGCTGTTCCTTCCTCTCTAAGAAGATTGAGTGTCATGTCGCGAATATCATCACGCAAGCGTAAATCTAGTCCGGAAAAAGGTTCATCCATCAACATTAGCCTTGGACGTGGAGCTAATGCTCGCACAAGTGCTATTCTTTGCTGTTCTCCCCCCGAAAGCTGATGTGGGTATTTTTTTTGAAAGCCATCCAAACCAACTCGCGAAAGCAACTGAGATATTCTTGAAGAATTCTTTGAATTTCTACCCTCTAAACCAAACCCAACGTTTTCTTCGATATTAAGATGTGGAAAAAGAGCAAAATCTTGAAATATAAGCCCAACTCTTCTCTTATCTGGTTCCAAGTGTGTCTTGCTATCTGAAACCAGCGTACCATCGAGCAAAATCTTACCTTTTTGTTGCCTTTCAACTCCAGCAATTATGCGTAATGTTGTGGTCTTTCCACAACCAGATGGGCCAAGCAAACAAGTGACTTGCCCTGGTCGAACTGAAAGCGACACATTATTAACCACATCGACGCCATCAAACTGATGATATAAGCTTGTCACCTCCAACCTTAATGATCCTAAAGCTTCTTCACTCACCATTTTTTCCATCTTAAAATTATCAATCGTAAAATTTTTTATTATACCCAAATGCTACTAAAGTGTTGCGTTTACAGCGCCGCCATCTAATAAAATGTTTTGCCCAATAATGAAACCAGAATGCTTTGAACAAAGAAAAGCACATGTGGCACCAAACTCATCGGCTGTTCCATATCTTCCGGCTGGTATATCTTTAAATCGCTGCGCCTTGGCCTCCTCAATTGTTATCTTTTGAGCTACAGAAACTCCAGTATCCAATGCAACGGCTCTATCGGTAGCGTGAATGCCAGGCATTAGGTTATTTATAGTTACCCCAGTACCTGCAACTTGTCTGGCAGTTCCCGCGACAAATCCAGTTAACCCAGCCCGAGCCGAATTTGATAATCCAAGGACAGCAATAGGTGCTTTTACTGATTGCGAGGTTATGTTTACGATTCTTCCCCAACCCTTCGACATCATTTGCGGTAAAACTGCTTGTATTAATGAAATCGGTGTAAGCATATTTGCATCAATGGCTTTGATAAAGTCTTCCCGATCCCAATCTGACCAAAGTCCAGGAGGCGGACCTCCAGCGTTCGTTACTAAAATATCAGGATTACTACACGCTTTTAAAATCTTATCTTGCCCTTCCTTAGTAGTGATATCACCAACAACACGCATTACCTCAGAATCAGAAATAGATCTTATGGAATTTTCAGCTTTTTCTAAAGACTCTTCGGATCTAGAATTAATTACAACATTTACACCTTCTACCGCCAATGCTTTTGCACAACCAAAACCTAAGCCTTTAGATGATGCACAAACGATTGCCCATTTTCCACTTATTCCAAGATCCATATTCATCTCCAATTGTTAACATTTTTATTTTCATGCTATTAAATCAGTTTAAAATTTTCTTTTTAAAAAATGCAATCATAATATCACAAAAAGGCCCGAATTGATCCAAACATAAATTATTATTAATACCAAACCAACATTGCAACACTGATTTTCTCCCATTATACCCCCTACATGTCACAAACAAAAAGTAAAACACCGCAAAGCAATTCAGAAATAAATAGGCGGCGAACCTTTGCAATTATCTCCCATCCAGATGCGGGAAAAACTACTTTAACTGAAAAATTCTTATTATATGGGGGAGCGATTCAGTTAGCAGGACAAGTCCGCGCTAAAGGCGAATCTCGACGCACTAGATCAGACTTTATGAAGATGGAACAGGATCGAGGGATATCTGTTTCTGCGTCTGCAATGTCATTTGAGTATAATAATTATCGTTATAATCTCGTAGACACACCAGGCCACTCTGATTTTTCCGAAGACACCTATCGAACTCTTACAGCAGTAGACTCTGCCATCATGGTTATCGATGGCGCTAAAGGCGTTGAGAGCCAAACAAAAAAGTTATTTGAAGTTTGTCGTTTAAGAGATATGCCTGTTTTTACATTTTGTAATAAAATGGACCAAGAAAGTAGAGATATATTAGAAATAATTGATGAGATTCAATCAAACTTAGCAATAGACGTTACTCCGGCAAACTGGCCAATTGGGATTGGAAAAGAATTCTTAGGTTGCTATGACATATTAAATGATCGTCTGGAATTAATGAACAAGAGCGCAAGAAATGTTGTTGCTAAAACCATTGAGATTCGAGGGATTGATGACCCGAATATTGAAAAGCATATACCAGAACACTTACTAGGAAAACTTCGTGAAGAATTAGAAATGGCACGTGAACTGCTACCCAAATTTAATAAAGAAGCATTTTTACAAGGAACTCTAACACCAATCTGGTTTGGATCAGCACTTAATTCCTTTGGGGTAAAAGAACTAATGGATGGTTTGGGTAATTTTGGACCAGAGCCCTTATTGAGGGTGGCAGAGCCTCGATCAATTCAAGCTTCTGAAAAAGCTGTTTCGGGTTTTGTTTTTAAAGTTCAAGCAAATATGGATCCAAAACACCGTGATCGAGTTGCATTCGTTAGAATATGCGCAGGGCATTTTAAACGTGGTATGAAGCTTACGCATGTAAGATCAAAAAAAGTAATGGCTATATCAAATCCAGTGCTGTTTTTAGCAGCCGATCGAGAATTGGCGGAAGAAGCTTGGGCAGGTGACATCATCGGTATTCCAAATCATGGTCAACTCAGGATTGGTGACGCTCTTACAGAGGGAGAAATAATAAAATTTACTGGAATACCTTCATTCGCACCAGAACTGTTAAAATCTGTAAGATCAGCTGATCCAATGAAAGGTAAAAATCTTGAAAAAGCATTAATACAATTTGCTGAAGAAGGTGCAGCAAAACTATTTAAACCAATTGTTGGATCAGGATTCATAATAGGAGTGGTTGGAGCACTTCAATTTGAAGTTTTAGCAAGTAGGATCGAAATCGAGTATGGGATACCCGTTATTTTTGATGTAACCCAGTTTACATCAGCCCGTTGGCTTTCCGGACCTCGAGATAAAATAGAATCTTTTTCAAACTCTAATAAAGGGCATATGGCAGCGGATAGTGACGGTGACCCAGTATATATGACGAGGCTTCAATGGGATATTGACCGAGTTGAGCGAGATTATCCATGTTTAACACTGAATTCTATAAAAACCATGATGATATAATTTTCATACTCTATCTAGAGAAAGAAGATTTCTGAGCCTGCTCAGTGCGAATAACCTTTAGATACCTTAGTTTGAAAATATTTTTACTGATTGCCCGCACCATTCATAAGCTGCCTTACTAAATTCTTCAAATAATGGACGTGATACAGGATCCTTATTGGCATTCCACTCTGGGTGCCACTGAACTGCTAAGGCAAATCCTTTAGATCCTTCGATTCGAATTGCTTCTGGAGTCTGATCAGGTGCTAAGCCTTCAATTATTACTCTTTCTCCGGGCTCCAGTATTCCCTGCCCATGCAAAGAATTCACCATAATTGATTTAGAATTAAAAATACCTTCAAAAGTCCCTCCTGCTTCCAATCTTACTTTATGGCGCAAGGCAAACTTTTCTTCCAGTGTACCATCTGGTGGCATCCTATGATTTTGTCGCCCAGGGATATCTCTAATTTCTGGGTGAAGAGTGCCACCCATTGCGACATTAAACTCTTGAAATCCCCTGCAAACCCCTAATATCGGCTGACCATGCTTAACACATTGTCTAATTAACGGTAGAGAAACCTGATCTCTATCCCGATCAAATTTTCCATGTGCTTCCGTTGGCTTGTGACCATATTCCTCTGGATGCACATTTGGTTGTGCCCCCGTAAATAAAAACCCATCACAAATATCCATAAGTTCTGTTAATTTTGAATAATTAGGATTAGCCGGCAATATCATCGGAATGCAATTCATGACCTCCGAAACTACAACGCAATTCATTTGTCCAGAAGCATGAACAGGGTACTCATCATTTACTAGATAATTATTGCCCACTATTCCTATTACTGGTCTTCTTATCATCGAATCTCTAACTACTACTCTTTGTGTCTTTCAAAAGTAGATAATATAAATGTCACGAATTTTAAAGAAAAAATTTACGCCTTATAATAAGTGTACACCCCTTTAGTAAAACAAGAANTTCAATTTCATGATGAATATTATATCGTCTATTAACTTTAGATGGTTACCAAAAAGTAATAATGTCAATTAAATTTTGAATTTAACTAAGTTTAGTGCATCGTTTCTCTTGCAAGACGTTAAGTTATGGTTCAGTAACCTATGGTTAAAATATATGGTAAAAAAATCTCCCAATGTTTTAAAGGATTGAAAATGACAGATAGCAAGACAGATATGAATACTNTTCCGACTGAGGACATTTCAATTTCAAAATTATTTGGAATAAAAAGTGGTATGAAAGTAAAAGGATTTAAGAACACTTCAGATCGTGTTCCAGAAATCGATAATAATTATAAATTTGATCATGANACCACNTTGGCAATTTTAGCNAGTTTTGCGTATAACCGTCGCCTTATAATTCAAGGATACCATGGCACAGGAAAGTCCACTCATATCGAGCAGGTAGCTGCAAGATTAAACTGGCCTACGGTNAGAGTGAACTTGGATAGCCACATAAGCCGTATAGATCTGATTGGCAAAGATGCGATCAAATTAAGAGATGGAAAGCAGNTAACTGAATTTCAAGAGGGTATTTTACCTTGGGCTTTAAGTACGAATACAGCAATTGTTTTTGACGAATANGANGCTGGCAGAGCTGATGTGATGTTTGTAATTCAGCGGGTTTTAGAAGTTGATGGAAAATTAACNCTTTTAGACCAAAACAAAGTGATTGAACCTCACCCGTCCTTTAGAATTTTTGCAACAGCAAATACTGTAGGTCTCGGCGATACAACTGGATTGTACCACGGAACTCAACAAATCAACCAAGGCCAAATGGACCGATGGTCCCTAGTTGCAACATTAAACTATCTTTCACATGAGGCAGAGACNCAAATAGTTTTATCAAAAAACCCGAGTTATAACAGCGATAANGGGAAAAAAATTATTGGACAGATGGTAACAGTAGCAGATCTCTCAAGAACAGCATTCATGCAAGGCGATTTATCAACTGTGATGAGTCCACGGACCGTTATTGCTTGGGCTCAAAATGCTAGTATATTCGAAGACGTAGGTTATGCTTTTCGAGTTACTTTCTTAAATAAGTGTGACGAATTGGAACGCGAAACTGTCGCTGAGTTTTATCAAAGATGTTTCGACGATGAGCTCCCAGAATCAGCAGCCAGTGTGAGCCTTGGCTAAAAATGTTTGAGAAACACCTATAGGAACTAGAACTTGTCTAAATCAAACACCAATCCAGCTGATCCATTTAAGAAAGCACTTGCTGAAGCAACTAAATCTTTAGCAAATGAACCAGAACTAAATGTCTCATACACAATTGACCCACCTGGCATTTCAAATGAGACTATTCGTTTACCTCAAGTAAGTCGAAATTTAACAAAAGAAGAAGTGTTATTGGCTAGAGGAACNGCTGATGCTTATGCACTAAAGATTAGATTTCACGATGAGCAAACACACAAAAGATATATGCCTCAAGGGCAAGTAGCGAAAGATCTTTATGAAGCTATGGAAACAGTGAGAGTTGAAGCTTTAGGTGCGAAAGTAATGCCTGGGACAGCCAGTAATATTGATGCAAAGATTGAAGCAGAATGCATAAAGCTTGGTTATGACTCTGTAAGCAATCCAGCCGATGCACCTATTAGTGCCGCTGCAAGTTTTCTGCTTAGAANATTAGCTACCGACAGAAAATTACCAAAAGCAGCACAAAACTTGGTTGACTTNCGCGCAGACTTATTCGGACATGACNCTAATTCAACCATGAAAGATCTTAAAGAAAACCTAACCAATCAAACTGAATTNTCTAAACTAACACGGCAAGTAATTGAAGATCTTGGTTTTGGAGACCAGCTAGGAGAAGACCCAGATCAAAATGAAAACGATCANCAAGAAGATGCAGAGCAGGAAAACCAGGAAGAAAATCAAGATACAGAAGGAAATGAAAATCAAGACGATCAGGAAGACTGGGAACAAGATCCNGACGATAGTGGAGAGCAAGATACTGATCCTTCTCAAGCCCAAGTTAGCGCTGATGACATCGATGAATCAGACACTGAAGAAGAATCTGAAATGCCTGATGGTGATCAAACCTTAGATCCTCCTCCGACGACCCAATACTCAGATGCTGATCCTAATTACAAAGTTTATAATACAAACTTTGATGAAGAAATCTTAGCAGAGGAGCTTGCAGAACCTGCCGAACTGGAACGTTTAAGAACCTACTTGGATCAGCAATTGGANCCCTTAAAAGGAGCGGTAAGTAGNCTCGCCAATAAATTACAAAGAAGATTGCAGGCACAACAAAATAGAAGTTGGCTTTTNGATATGGAAGAAGGGATTTTAGATTGTGGTAGACTTGCTAGAGTTATCTCTAATCCTACCACACCTCTTTCATTTAAAGTAGAAAGTGATATCGAGTTCAGAGATACTATCGTGACACTGTTAATCGACAATTCTGGGTCAATGAGAGGTCGACCAATTTCAATTGCTGCAATCTGCGCAGATGTACTGGCACGAACCCTTGAAAGATGTCAGGTAAAGGTTGAAATATTAGGTTTTACGACAAAAGCTTGGAAAGGTGGTCAAAGTAGAGAAGCCTGGCTCCATGATGGAAGAGAGCAAACGCCTGGAAGACTAAACGATTTGAGGCATATAATTTATAAAGGAGCAGATGCGCCTTGGCGACGAGCTCGCCCAAATCTTGGATTGATGATGAAAGAAGGCCTACTCAAAGAAAATATAGACGGTGAAGCATTAGAGTGGGCATCAAAGCGTATCATGTCTCGTAGCGAGGCTCGAAAAATACTAATGGTAATTTCAGATGGTGCGCCAGTAGACGATAGTACNTTATCAGTAAACTCTGCTAGTTATTTAGAAAAACACCTACGGGATGTAATTAACATGATTGAGAATAAAAAACTGATTGAACTGATAGCAATTGGTATTGGGCATGATGTAACTCGTTATTATGAGCATGCAGTCACAATCACTGATGTGGAACAATTAGCTGGGGCGATGACCGAACAATTGGCTGGATTATTTGAAAATAAAAACTCCCTCAGGAAATTCAATCGCCCTAGAAAATAACAATTCAACAGTTTTCCATTTATGAGTGCTCTTCTTGCAAACTCCTTGTTAAGACATTATTGTAAAGCTTTAATACATCTAAATGATATAAAACTCCCAAAATATTTGATCCCTCCTCACCTGCATTCGGATTAATTACAAATAAATAATCAATCGAACTTCCCTCAAAGACGTTCAGAGCCAACTCAAGGGAATCTGTGGAGGCAATATTATTATTTTTAATAACAATTTTTTCATTCAGCTTTTGATCAATTAAAAGATCCAAATGATTAAATTTCATTAAGTCTGCAACTTTTTTATCTCTTAATAAAAAAAACTTAGGTCCACTAATAAGATTTAAATTTCTGCGCGATAACTGACTTAAGAAAAAGGATTTATCAATAAATTTACTTGTTAATGCCGTTGACGAAGAAACTGCAACCATCACTGCAAGCCCAACCTGCCAATTCCCAGTTAACTCGAAAATTATCAAGGTCGTAGAAATCGGAGCTCCCAAAACAGCCGCTGCAAACGCTCCCATGCCAACCAATGCGTAAAGATTCTCAGAACCCGATACATTAGGGAAAATTGAAGTAGCTATAAGTCCAAACGCTAAACCAATTAAGGCTCCAAGCATTAGTGATGGGGAAAAAACGCCCCCTCCCATTCGCCCAGCTAGAGTAACAACTACTGCAATAATCTTAGCTACTACAAACACAATTATAGTCGAAAGTTCAAAATTTCCAACTAGAGCTATGGCAGTTGTTTCATATCCAACCCCAATTATATGAGGAAACTTTATGGCTATAACTCCTAATAAAAACCCTGCTATCGCAGGCCTAAGCCAAACCGGTATTTTGTATTTTCGCTGGATGCCAGAACCATAATCATCAACAAAAAATATCGATTTTATGAAAATTATTGCTATGATACCACAGATTAAGCCAAGGATAATAAAGGCTGGCAATTCATAATAAAACCCCAATACAGAGTCGATGCCCAGGCTGAACTCTGTTGCATTACCATAAAAAAACCGACCAATTATCGTTCCCACAACTGATGCGATGGCAATAGGTGCAAATGCATGAATTGCAAAATGTCTTAAAACTACCTCTAAAGCAAAAATCGTACCAGCTATAGGAGCATTAAACGAGGCACTTACCGCCGCTGCAACTGCACAACCTAACAAATTGCGAGCAGAAATTCCTTCAACTTTTATCAGATCCGAAACCCAAGTTGAAATCCCGGCTCCTAAGTGAACTACAGGACCTTCTCTTCCAGTTGAGCCACCAGTTGTTAAGGTTATTAACGAAACAGCTGTTGAGA
>NYTF01000080.1 GCA_002683355.1 Paracoccaceae bacterium
TTTGGATCTGTCATGAGCGGCTCACTTCAGGAATCATTAAGACTAAACGAAGGCAGTAGAGAGAAAATATTAGTTGCAACACCTCTCGGGCGTATAGGAGAGGCAAAAGAAGTTGCTGATGCAGTACAGTATTTGGCTTCAGAAAGTGCTTCATTTGTAACCGGACAAGTATTAATGGTTGACGGAGGTCGTACACAGGTTGATTCAGCAGAAATATTTTTTCATTAAGCCCATCAGCAAGAACCTTACTTAGTAGATCGAATTACTTGTTCTAAATTGTTCAAAAAGTCAGAGCGATTTTTTTTTGAAAAAGAGTTACCCTTACCTTGCATAAAATTGTCTATTGAACGCAATTCATGCATTAAATTTCGTGTGGCTAATATTTGCCCAATATTAGATGAGCTTAGTTTTTTACCATAAGGTGTTAGAACAAGTGCGCCTAGTTTAATAACATCAAACGCAAGGGGCATATCGTTTGTAATTACTATGTCAAATTTTTTTACGCGACTTGATATCCATTTGTCCGCAACATCCATTCCGCGTTCCACTATAATAGTGTGTACCATTGGATTTGGATTTGGTCTAATACCACCATTTGACACAATAAATATTTCTATTTTATGGCGCAATCCCACATTAATTGTTTCATTCTTAACTGGGCATGCGTCTGCATCAATATAAATCAATTAATGGCACTGATAGGTAATAAAATTAGTGGAATTTGCATCTTTTTTGTTACTTTTATCTATAAAGAGCTTCAGCATGAAATGAAATATGCTCTTCCATGAAGCTTGAAATAAAGAAATAACTATGATCATAACCCTTGTGAATTCGAAATGTTGCTGCTTGTTTTTGGTAAGTTATTGCATCACTTAACGCTTCAGGGTTTAATAAATCCCAGAACTGATCTGAAGATCCTTGATCAATCAAAACAGGGCCTGGGAATCCTTTTTCTCGCATTAGAATGCTCGAGTCATGAGCCCTCCATTGCTTTTTATCTTCTCCCAAATAAGTACTAAACTGTTTCTTACCCCAATCACTTTCAGTCGGGTTTGATATTGGTGCAAAAGCAGAGACACTACGATAAGAATTTGGTAGAGTCAGCGCAATTGTCAGTGCGCCATGACCACCCATAGAATGACCAGTTATTGATTGTCGATCTTTATCGAGTGAAAAATTATTAAATAACAAATCTGGCAGAGATATGGTTATATAATCCCACATATTAAAATGTTTTGCCCAGGGGTTTTGCGTCGCATTAACGTAAAATCCGGCCCCTTGTCCCAAATCAAAGTCGTCATTATCAGCGATTGATTCACCTCTAGGTGATGTATCTGGAAAAACTAGAGCAATTCCCTGCTCTGCAGCCCAATTTTGAGCACCTGATTTCGTCATAGCATTATCATGAGTGCATGTTAAGCCGGATAAATACCATAAAACGGGAACGGAATTATATTTTGCTTCTTCTGGCATAAATAAACCAAATGTCATCTCACAGTTTGTTGCTTCTGACCAATGAGAATAAACTCCTTGAATCCCACCATACGCCTTGGACTCAGACAATTTTTTCATTAAGAACCTCTTTCAGTATATTAATTTATTAGCTTTTATTTTTCTTATAATTTGGTTTCAATTAAGTTTTTAAACATTATCAGTGCATCGGTAAATCCGTTTTTTGGATGGTTGAAAGCAGATGGTATTCTACCAATAATATCAAAACCCTCACTTTCCCAAAGTTTTATTGCCCTTTTATTATTACTAACAACTAGATTGAATTGCATGCCAGTAAAACCTAATTCTTTAGCTTTTTTTAGGCTATGTAAAAGAAGCTTTCGACCAAATCCACGACCATTTTTTTCCTCTAGAACTGCAAATCCGCAATTACAAATGTGATTTCCACCACCTTCATGATTGGCACGAAGGTAATAAAGTCCTTGTACTTTGCTGTTTCTCTCCAAAACGTAACACTTAGAATGCTTGTCTGTCCATTTGTTTAGCACCGCTTTACGTGAGGAGCTTCTATCAATAGCGTAAGTTTCACCGCTTCGAATTATTGGCTTCAATATTGCCCATATTTGATTTTNATCATCTGCTGTTGATTTTCTNATTACAAANCTGGNGTCATTNGTATTTATNANTTTTGTTTTAGTCATTTTTAACACTTTTGAGATTTATGTATAATTACAAAGATTTTATTATATCTACCCAACCCTCTATTGTCTAAAGTATTTGTGAAATGTTAAGCTTTTAAATAATTTTGTTAAAATTTGGATTTGGTCATGTCTTATCATAAAAAATATTTAGTTTTAATGGGTTTAATATTTTCCTTTTTCTTAAGTGGTTGTGAAGATTTAAATTTTAAAGAAAAGGAAAGTGTTGAAGTAGAACCATTATATATTTGTATTGAAGATAAATTTGTAGATTTAAAAGGGCAGAGCTANGAAGCGTTGGAAATATTGTTAGATATTCTTGGGTTTAATGGCGAAATGCGTATAATTCCTCATGATGGTTTTATACCTATGGATTTTTCACCAAATCGATTGACTATTACTTTAGATGAAAACAAAATAGTAAGTAGAACCTTTTGTGGTTAAGCAGTTTTAAACGCCAACGTGAATAATCGCATCTGCTAGCATTGGTACTGTCTTCTCGCTTAGACTAGCAATATTTATTCTACTATCTTCGATCATATAAACAGCGTGCTTCTCCCTCATTTCTATTACCTGCTCTTTGGTGGCGCCTATTAGAGAAAACATCCCACGATGTTTGCCTATAAAGCTAAACCGGTTAGAATTTGATCTTATTTCAAGTTGTTTTACTAACGCATGTCTAATTTTCAACATATTCAATCTCATTGCTTCTAATTCGGCCATCCAATTTAGTTTCAGTTTTTTATCATTTAATATTAGAGAAACTAACTTTCCTCCATGATCTGGTGGGAATGAAAAATTTTGTCTATTAAGAAATGCTAATGTGTTTTGGGATAATTCTTTCAAGGCTTTATTATTTCCTATCGTGAATAAAATACCAGTTCTCTCCCGATAGATGCCAAAATTTTTAGAACAGCTAGCAGCTATAACTAGTTCCTCACATTCCTTGGCAAGCAAACGGACTCCATAAGCGTCCTCATTTAAGCCATCACCAAATCCTTGGTATGCAATATCAATAAATGGCAAAAGGCGATTGCGCTTTAGAAACCTTGTTAATTCTTGCCATTGATTTTGGTTAAGGTTTACTCCACTTGGGTTGTGACAACATCCGTGTAATAAAACTATGTCGCCCGGTTTTGCATCTTTCAAATCTAATAACATTCCATCAAAATCTAGGGAGCGGCTATATTGGTCAAAATATTTATATTTTTCACATTTCATATTCAGGTAATTCAAAATTGAGATATGATTTGGCCAAGTTGGGTTTGAAATCCATATTTTTGATTTTGGTGATGCAATCTTTATAAGCTCAAACCCTTGTCTTATTGCCCCAGTCCCTCCTGGGGTATGGACAGATGAAATTCTATCTTCATCAATGGTATCAGCTAATATTAATTTTTTCATAGCGTTTAGATAACTAGGTTCACCGGAAAGATTCGTATATTTCTTTGTTTCCTCATTAAGCCATAAAATTTTTTCAGCTTTTTTAACAGAGTTCATTATTGGNGTTACACCCAAGTCATTCTTATAAACACCAATCCCAAGGTCTAATTTTTCCTTACGGTAATCTTCATTAAAAATTTGTGATAACTGTAGAATTTTATCTGGAGCTAAGGGTTTGAGATTTTGAAGCATGATTACCCTTTCGCAACATGTAAGTCTTGATACATTCCCCATTCACTCCAAGACCCATCATAAAGGGAATGANTTTTGTAACCAGAAACTTCCAACGCTAGGTTGATAATTGCTGCTGTAACCCCAGAGCCACAAGTGGTTATGATCGGTTTAGAAGTATTTATCCCATTATTAGTTAAGATTTCTTTTAATTGAGACTGTGATTTTAAAGTGCCATCTCTGTTTAAGAGAATTTCATAATGTAAGTTTTTTGACCCTGGAATATGACCCGATCTCAATCCTGGTCTTGGCTCAACCTCCTCACCTTTAAATCTGGACATGCTTCTAGCATCCAAAATAGTAGAAGTGGAAAGTTTTGATGCTGAGGCAACCTGCGTTACATCCTTGATTAAACCTGCCTGGAACTGAACAGTAATGTGGCGGTCTCTTAATACAGGNCTTTTATTATCTGTTGGATTTTTCGCCTCTAACCATTTTGGCAGTCCACCATCAAGTACTGCCACATTTTTCTTGCCAAATAAACGAAACATCCACCAAACTCTTGCAGACGAAAATATACCATGACCATCATAAATAACAATTTGGTGTCCATCGCCAATACCCATAGCTTTCATTCTACTTACAAATTTTTGTGGTGTAGGGGCCATATGTGGAAGATTATTTTGCAGATCACAAATTTCATCGATATCAAAAAACCGTGCTCCAGGTATATGGTTATCTTTATATTCTNTAAAGCCATTCCTATTCATCTTTGGTAAATACCAACTGGCATCAATTATTCTTAAATCAGGATCATTTAGGTGTTTAAGTAACCATGAAGTTGAAACTAATGTTTGCGGATTATTTTCCAACATTTGATATCCATCGAATTTTTGCTATGTTTATATTCGCTTTTTTGATGTTTCAAGACTAGTATTGCAAGTGTGCGCCTGATGTTTNGCAACTTTTAATTATGTGAGCGCAATAATCTAGCTTTTTGTTTTTGCCAATCTCTCTTTTTCTCTGTTTCTCGCTTATCCACTGTCTTTTTACCTTTTGCTATTCCAATTTTTATTTTTGCCATACCTTTGTGGTTGAAATATAGAACCAGCGGGACCAAGGTCATTCCTTCTCGCGCACCAGCAGACCATAAACGTGATAATTCTCTTTTAGACACTAACAGTTTGCGCCGTCTCCTTTCTTCATGTTTGAATGTTNTCGCCTGATTATAGGGGGCAATATAGCTATTAATTAACCAAAGCTCACCATTTTCAACGCTTGCATAACTTTCTGCAATATTGCTGCCNCCCACTCGAAGGGATTTAACTTCGGAACCTTCTAATATAATGCCACATTCGACATCATCTTCTATTGCATAGTTGTACCTAGCTTTACGATTTTCAGAAGCTATTTTATAATTTTTGTTTTCGCTCATTTATGACTTCAATCTATGATTTAAGTTTTTACAGCAATATATACCAAAGTGTTATAAGCCAATAATTTTTNANTAAGCTTATAAGATGNCAGCAAATTTCATGGCATCTCGTATTTTAGTTTTGGTTTCACTATGTATTTGTGTAAGTGGNGCNCGCACCTCTGTTGAGCACANGCCAAGAAGAGACAATCCATATTTTGCNCCACATAATCCGGGCTCAGTAAAAATAGCTTGATGTAATGGCATTAATTTGTCTGTAATTTTTAGCGCTGTTGCAAAGTCACCTTTNAACGTTGCTTCTTGAAACTGAGCACATAATCTTGGAGCAACATTTGCTGTAACTGAAATACAGCCAATTCCTCCATGTGCATTAAATCCAAGTGCAGTTGCATCTTCCCCAGATAGTTGTATGAAATCTTGCCCACAAGTAATTCGCTGCTGAGGTACTCTTGATAAATCACCAGTAGCATCTTTTACACCAATAATTCGAGGTAATTGTGATAATGTGCCCATTGTTTCNGGTGACATGTCTACAGCTGAGCGGCCTGGTATATTGTAAATTATTATTGGAATTTTTGTTGCCTCATGAGCTTGAGAAAAATGTTCAATAAGTCCAGCTTGGGTTGGCTTGTTATAATAGGGCGTTACAACTAACCCGGCATTTGCACCTATTGATTCCGCATGCTTCATAAACCTAATCGTTTCAGCAGTATTGTTTGAACCAGCGCCAGCAATAACGGGCACTCTTTCGGAGCTATTTTTTACTACTTGTTCGACAACCATTTCATGTTCATCATGTGTGAGGGTTGGACTTTCACCTGTAGTTCCAACTGGCACCAACCCATTTGAACCTTCAGAAATTTGCCAATCAACAATACGTTTTATGGCATTCAGATCTACTTTGTTATCTTTAAAAGGTGTTACTAAGGCTGTGATCGATCCATTAAACATGATATGGCTCCTAAATTTGATATTTTGTGTTTAAAATATATAGCACACATTTTCCAGTATGAATTAATTAACGAACAAGTATAGGTTATTGTAATATAATTATGAAGGATGCNAATGATACTATNTAATCAAAAATTTGTTTATTCACTGATAGTAACNTTTTTTTACTTTGTCTCTACAAATATAGCAGTGCCAGCAAACTCTGTTGTTGAGGTGGCAAATATGAAAAACTTGTTGAAGGCTATCAGAAATGGACAATGGCAAAATGTANAANNTTTATCTGAAAACGTAAATGAACCTGCTGCAAAAACATTTGTAACTTGGATGAAGTTACGAGAAGGAATCGGATCTTTTGAGGATTATTTCTTGTTTTTAACTCATCATAAAGATTGGCCAGGTCTAAGAATGGTGAGTATAAAGGGGGAGTCAAAAATAACGGAAGAGATACCACCTGAAAAAGTTGTTGAATATTTTGAACATTTCTCAACTTCGACTGGCTATGGATCAATGCGNTTAATTAAAGCTTANGTCAGATTAAAAGATAATGAATCNGCTAAAAAAGAACTTGTCCATGCGTGGACTAAATTAAGTATNAATAAAAGTGAATTTGAGTTTTTTTTGAAGAAAAATAGTGAAATTACAAAGCCTTTGATAAACACGCGCATTGATTTTCTTTTATGGAATGGCATGGTGGGAGACGCAAATCTACTTTTACCATATCTTAGTAAAGACAGACAGCGCTTGGTAAGGGCAAGGCTTGCGCTATTAAAACAGGATTACGGTGTAGATCTGTTAATTAAAAATATTCCAGCCAATCTCAAATCAGACGCTGGCTTGGCCTATGATCGATTTTTGTGGCGAGCCAAAAAAGGCAGATCAAATGATGCTATTGATATTTTAAAACAGCAGAGCCTATCTGGGTCAAATCTAAAATACCCAAATAAGTGGTCACGTAAGAGAAGAGATTATGTAAGGCAAGCCATGAGAGATAATCAGCCAGAATTAGCATATTTTCTTGCGTCAAACCATTTCTTAACAAGCGGTTCTGATTATGCTGATCTCGAATGGTTGGCTGGGTATATAAGTTTAAGAAAACTAAAAAAGCCTGCGCAAGCAATCGCGCATCTAAATAATTTTCTAAATGCTGTAAAAACACCGATATCTTTAGGACGCGCTGGTTATTGGCTTGGAAGGGCNTATGAGNCAAGTGACAATAAACAGTTAGCAGATTATTACTATCGTTTAGGTGCCCAATATCAAATCAGTTTTTATGGTCAGCTATCTGCAGAGAGAATTGGTGCCAAATTTGANCGTTCCTTGGTTTTAGAAGAAGCCAATCCTGTAACGTCATTAAAGTTTTTTGAGAGCAGTGATATTTTCCGTATTGCNCTCCTGCTTTATCATTCGGATGAGGTTATTTTGGCTAAAAGATTTTTTTTACACTTTGCCATATACTTGAACNCAANTGATCATCGGCAATTGGCTACATATTTATTAAATATAGAGAGTGATTTTCTTGCCTTATCTCTGGCAAAGCAGGCGGCAAGCCATGGAAAGGTATATTCTGAGGCTTATTTTCCATTGCATAAACTAGCTAATTCAAATTGGAAAATTGATGGAGANATTTTATTAGCTGTGGCTAGGCGAGAGAGTGAGTTCAATCCAAAAGCTAGAAGTNCGGCTGGGGCAAGAGGCCTTATGCAAATTATGCCAGCAACAGCAAAACAATTAACCTCAAACTTAGGCTATAAATATTCTCTAGATAGGTTAGGATCGGATTGGCAATATAATTTGGAGCTGGGTGCAGAATATCTAGATCATTTGTTGCAAAGATATGATGGATCTTTGCTTTTGAGCTTTGGCGCTTATAATGCGGGGCCAACTAGAATGGATAAATGGATAAAAAGATATGGTGATCCAAGAAATAATAATACAAATTTTGTAGACTGGATTGAACATATACCTTTTAATGAGACAAGAAATTATATTATGAGAGTCTTAGAGGGCGTNTTGGTGTATCGAGCAAAGTTATATTATGAGAAGAACCTACCAGTTGAAATTAGGTTAACAAACTTTGATTAAGATAGTTAATTACCTATTCCTAAAATCAAAGACGATAAACGGCAATTCATTTATCTTGTGGAAAAAGTTGCATGCAAATGCCAGCTAAGAGTAAATAAACACTTGATAGAGCCAGTCCTGTCAATACAACCGGTCCAGGATCAAATTGTACCCAAGCGGCCAAACCAGCGCATGCTGTCCATAGAAGGGCTATAGGGAGGGTTGCTAATCTCCATCTTTTTGTTCTTACCGGATGAACAAACTCNACAGGAAGAAACATTGATACNGTGAGAGCNATTACAATGCCCAAAATAATCCAAAAATTNGGTTCTAGNGCAAAAAATACCAAAATCACCATATTCCAGCAGCCGGGGAANCCAGAGAACGAATTATCTTTAGTTTTCATCCGAGTATCAACAAAGTAAATTACGCTTCCAAATGTTATCACTATTATGCAAACCCAACCGGTCCAATCTTTGTCAAAAAGNCCACTCTTGAAAAGNGCGAAAGCAGGGATAAATACATAGGTCAAATAATCTATTATAAGATCTAATAGGTAGCCATCATATTGNGGTGAATATTTTTTTACATTATATTTTCGTGCTAATGGCCCATCAATTCCGTCCACGATAAAAGCAATTACAAGCCAAACAAACATCACATCCCATTTACCATCAACTGCAGCAAGCATAGCAAGCATAGCAAATACAGCGCCAGTTGCGGTAAATAGGTGGACAAAAAGTGCGCGAATTTCGTGTGTCATGGGATAGTGATAAAACCAAAAGATAAAGATTGCAAAGAATTCACGCTTTAGGATGAGCACTTTTATATATTGCCATTAAATTNTCCTTATTGACGGCAGTATAATTCTGAGTAGTGGATAGCGAAGAATGTCCTAGTAAATCTTGTATAGCCCGTAAATCTCCACCCGCTTCTAGTAAATGAGTTGCAAAAGAATGCCTCATAGCATGAGGTGTGGCACTTTCATCCAAGCCNAATTGTCTTCTTGCTTGCTCTGTGACTTTTTGTATAATTCTTGGGTTAACAGGCCCTCCCCTTACGCCTANAAATAATGGTCCATCTTTTGGTGTATTCAAGGGACAAAGTTTGATATATTCGTTCACGCGTTCAATTGCTATTTTTAGTACTGGCACAACACGCTCCTTGTTATTTTTTCCTAATACTCTTAAAATTTCAGGCAAAGGCGCATCTGATTGTTTGAGATTTAAAGCTTCTGAAATCCTAAGACCACANCANTAAAGNAGNGTCAGTATAGAACAGTCACGCGCTGATACCCAATTAAGCTCATTTTGTAATTTTACNGTCGATATAAGGTCCACAGCTGCCNCTTTTTCTAAGGGTCGGGGTAATTTATTATAAAATTTTGGTGACCTAACTGCTANTATTTCAGTTGGTTCAAATTTTTCTTTTTCAGCAAACCAAGTNAAAAANCCTTTNACAGAAGATAGTTTTCTAGCAAGNGATCTGGCGGAAAGTCCGTTAGACCTCTCAAATGCCATCCATGCTCTCATGTCAATCAATTCAACATTTTTTAGTGTTTCAGGAGACACATTATCTTGGAAGTGGTTAGACATAAAGTTCAAAAATTTTTGAAGATCATTTCTATAAGATATAATTGTTTTTTCTGATCTCCCACCAATTGATTTCAACCAGGTAAGCCAAGAATCTACTAATTTTGAAGTTGTTATTGATATATTTGTCACGTTAACCAACGTGCTATTATTCTTTCAAAAACCTGAGCAAAAAAGGTTAATAATTCTGTGCCTTGGCCTGCGGCGAATTTAGCTTTATTCTTTGATCCTAATATCAAAAGTCCTGAGACATTTGAGTTGTCAAAGTTAAGATTTAAAAGAGCTTCAGACAGTATTTTATGTGAGTTGTTTTCGTAGAACTTGTGTAAAAGATCAATATCCGTTCGTAATGCCACATGTTGTGAGATTGAATGCCCAGTAATTGCAAGGTATTCTTTAATAGTATTTTCGGCTACAATAATAGTTACAGGATTTAAACTTTTCAATAACGTTATGTTTTCATTTGCTGCATTTGTTTCCAGAATTAGACTAACATGTTCAATGTTTAAAATATCTTTGAATTCTTTTGATAAAATTTTTATAAAACTTGGAAAATCATTAGTTTCAAGGAGTCTTAAGATTGCTCTTTGTATTTGGCTT
>NYTF01000081.1 GCA_002683355.1 Paracoccaceae bacterium
CTGAAAATAATACCACCGAAGCATTCAAAAAATATGAGGATGAGAGAAAACTTGAAGTGTTCAGACTGCAATCAGCAGCAAGAAACTCCGTAGAATGGTTCGAAGATGTTGAAAGATATTTAGATCTAGATCCAGTTCAGCTAAATTATTCCCTTCTAACCAGATCTCAAAGAATTAGTCATGAAAACCTACGAGAGCGTGATCCTTCCTGGTTGGAAAGTGCAGAAAAATGGTTTCAGGAACAAGCTGGAAATATTAGACCCAAGACGATCAGAGCTCCTATGTTTGCTCCGTTCAAATTAAGAGAGATGAAACTATCAAATCGGATAGTTGTCTCTCCAATGGCACAATATAAGGCAAAAGACGGCTGCCCTACAGAGTGGCATTTTGTTCACTATGCTGAAAGAGCAAAAGGTGGGGCTGCGTTAGTTTACACTGAAATGACTTGTGTTTCACCTGAAGGTCGCATTACTCTAGGATGCCCAGGGCTTTACGCATCTGAACATGAGAACCAATGGCGAAAATTAACAAAATTTATTCATGAGGAAACTTCAGCAAAAATTTGCTGTCAAATTGGTCATTCTGGGAGAAAAGGATCCACTCAGCTTGGCTGGGAAAAAATGGATGCTCCGNTGAAAGAAAATAATTGGCCCACTCTATCTGCGTCGCCTATTCCCTGGTCATCTGAAAACCCAATTCCAAAAGAATTNGATGAAAGTGATATGAAATTAGTTATTGANGANTTNGTCTCAGCAACAAAAATGGCAAACCGNGCTGGTTTTGANATGATAGAACTTCATGCTGCTCACGGATACCTNATTTCTTCCTTTATATCTCCAAAATCAAATATCAGGAGAGATCAATATGGAGGATCTTTAGAAAACAGAATGCGCTTTCCTCTTCGGGTTTTTAAAGCGATGAGAGAAGTATGGCCAGAAAGCAAACCAATGTCTGTCCGTATTTCAGCGACAGATTGGTTAGAAAGTGAAGGGGTAACTCCTGATGAGGCTGTCTCAATCGCAAAAATGTTTTCAGAACAGGGCGCTGATATAATTGATGTATCTGCGGGCCAAACTTCTATTGATGCAAATCCGGTATATGGNNGAATGTTTCAAACNCCCTTCTCNGATAGAATAAGAAATGAAGCAAAAATTCAAACAATGGCAGTTGGAAATATCTANGANGCTGANCATGTAAATTCTATACTTATGGCAGGTAGGGCAGATCTGGTTTGTTTGGCACGGCCACACTTGTCTGATCCCTATTGGACTCTTCATACCGCCGCTGCAAATGGTGATAGGGAAATGAAATGGCCACTACCTTACGAAGCGGGCAGAGATCAACTTTGGCGCTTGGCTGATCGAGCAAAAGAAACGACATAAAATGTTAAATAAAATTGAAATAGACTCAAAAGTTAGNGTTCGTGCCTGGTTAAAAATTTTGAAAACCTCAAATTTTATTGAAAAGTATGTCAGAGAACGCCTTCGAAACGAGCATAAAACAACCTTACCNCGATTTGATGTTATGTCAGCATTGCAAAGNTCTCCAAAGGGTTTAAAAATGAGCGAATTGTCTGGGGTATTGAANGTTTCTAATGGNAATGTAACAGGTATCATNGATAGGTTAGTACANGAAGGTCACGTTGAACGGATTGCCATTAAGGGGGATAGGCGAGCATATCTAGCATCACTAACTGAAAAAGGATCCAAAGAATTTCAAAAATATGCACTTGAACACGAGATGTGGATTAACGAGCTTTTAAGCGATATAAGTTTAGATGATGCTAAAATGATTACTTCGCTTTTATCGTCTATTTCAGAAAAGGAGATTTAAAATGACCTTAGTTGATTTCAAATCTGAACACTTTAAACACTCAGTGAACAATGGAATCGCATATATTTCTTTAAATGGTGCGAAAAGAAAAAACCCACTAACTTTTGAAAGTTATGCAGCATTAAGGGATTATTTTCGAGAATTAGTTTATGAAGACAATATAAAGGTCGTCATATTTGGATCAAATGGTGGCAACTTCTGCTCTGGGGGAGATGTTCATGACATAATTGGACCCTTGGTTAACATGGACATGAAAGAGTTGCTAAACTTTACAAGAATGACTGGTGATTTAGTCAAAGCAATGATTAACTGCGGNAAACCAATAATCGCCTCTATTGACGGTATTTGTGTTGGGGCTGGGGCTATCATTGCAATGTCAGCTGATTTACGTGTAGCAACCCCAAATGCAAAAACTGCATTTCTGTTTACAAAAGTAGGGTTAGCGGGCTGTGATATGGGNGCCTGCGCAATTTTACCTAGAATAATTGGGCAAGGTAGAGCATCAGAATTACTTTTTACTGGCAGATCAATGAGTGCAAGTGAAGGTTTAAGTTGGGGCTTTTATAATTCAGTATCACCAGCAGATGAATTAGAAGAGANCGTAGATAAGTTGGCTAAAAAACTNGCGAGTGGGCCAAATTTTGGACACATGATGACCAAGACAATGCTTGCGCAAGAGTGGTCCATGTCAATTGAACAAGCAATCGAAGCAGAGGCNCAAACACAAGCTATCTGCATGCAAACAGGTGATTTTGAACGCGCTTATAATGCATTCGTCAAAAAAGAAACTCCTATATTTGAGGGTAATTAATGACAGATACANCCTTCTTGGAATGGCCTTTTCTCANNAAGTNNCACAAAGACTTATATTTTAAATTAGAAGATTGGGCTGAGAATAATCTAAAAGATTTAGATCACAATAATGTAGACAATACATGTAAATTACTAGTTTCAAAATTGGGTTCAGCAGGATTTTTGAATTATTCAGGCATATCAGAAGAAAACCCAAAAGTTGATGTTAGGTCTCTGTGCCTAATTCGAGAAACTTTGGCGAAACACGACGGACTCGCTGATTTTTCTTTTGCTATGCAGGGCTTNGGTTCAATGCCAATCTCTTTACATGGAAATTCAGAACAACAGAAATTTTGGTTACCAAAAATTCAATCAGGAGATGCAATATCTGCGTTTGCTCTTTCAGAACCGCGATCAGGTTCCGATGTTGCAAATTTAGAATTAATGGCAAAAAGAGAACGTAATGGCTATGTGCTGAACGGTGAAAAAACGTGGATATCAAATGGTGGAATAGCCGATGTTTACACAGTTTTTGCTCGAACTGGAGAAGGTCCTGGNGCAAAGGGTTTATCTGCGTTTATCGTTCCTGCAAATACTCCTGGTCTCCTTATTAAAGAGCGCATTGAAGCGGTATCACCACACCCATTAGCAACATTGTCTTTTGAAAATCTATTCTTGGACGCTGATGCTATGATTGGACAACCTGGCGATGGATTTAAAATTGCGATGGCATCATTNGACAATATGCGCTCAACAGTTGGCGCTGCGGCGCTTGGCTTTGCGCGGCGCGCATTTCAAGAAAGTGTAACAAGATCAAAATCAAGGGTGCTGTTTGGAGCNCCTCTTGGCGATCTACAAATGATACAGGGACACTTAGCAGATATGTGTGTTGATATCGATGCTAGCGCTCTTCTCATTTACCGGGCTGCTTGGGTAAAAGATAGTGGTGCTGAGAGAATTACAAAAGAAGCAGCTATGGCTAAACTTTATGCAACAGAGCGCGCACAAGTTGTGATTGATAAGGCAGTTCAAATACATGGAGGTGACGGAGTGCGTAAAGGCCATATTGTGGAAAGCCTTTATCGTGAAATTAGAGCATTAAGAATTTACGAAGGCGCTACAGATGTTCAAAAAATTATTATCGCAAGAAATGCACTGTCGAGTAACTGAGTATGAAATTATCTCCCTCATCGCACATTGATAATTTTGCACGAGAAAATCTTCCTGAAGAGAAATTACAGCCAACCTATAACTTAAAAGATTTTAAATACCCAGAAACCTTAAATGTTGGATTTGAATTAACCGACGCAATGGTTGAAAAGGGTTTTGGAGACAATATAGCACTTATAGGAAATGGCCGGCGACGCACATATAAAGAGTTAACAGATTGGACAAATCGTTTATCACGGGCATTAGTCGATAATTATAACGTAAAGCCTGGTAATCGAGTTTTAATAAGGTCGGCTAATAATCCCGCTATGGTTGCGTGTTGGTTAGCTGCTACAAAAGTTGGCGCGGTAGTTGTTAACACAATGCCTTTGCTCAGAAAAAAAGAGCTATCAGAGATAATAGACAAAGCTGAGATTTCTCATATTCTATGCGATACCCGACTGATTGAAGAGGTCGAAGACAGTGGTAAAGAACATTCTTGTGTTAAATTTGTAATACCGTTTGATGGCAGTGCCAACCACAATAGTGAATTAGATAAAGTGGCACTAGAAAAGTCTATACATTTTGAAGCAAACAAAACCAGCTGGGATGACGTGGCTCTATTGGGCTTTACATCAGGAACAACAGGTTCACCTAAGGCCACAATGCATTTTCACCGAGACCTTCTCATTATTGCAGATGGTTATGCAAAGGAGGTATTAAAAGTAACTGAAACTGACATTTTTGTTGGCTCTCCTCCACTAGCATTTACCTTTGGTCTAGGTGGTCTTGCAATTTTTCCACTTCGTTTTGGCGCAGCCGCCACTTTACTTGAAAACGCATCACCACCAAATATGATTGAAATAATAGAGAAATTTAAAGCAACCGTATGTTTTACAGCTCCAACCGCTTATAATATGATGCTTGCGGCTATGGATGAGGGAGCAGATCTATCATCCTTAAGGGCTGCGGTATCAGCCGGAGAAACATTACCCGCACCTGTTTATAATGCTTGGCTGAAGAAGACCAAAAAGCCTATGCTAGATGGTATTGGAGCAACTGAAATGCTTCATATTTTTATTTCAAACAGATTTGACGATCATAAAGCTGGTTGTACTGGTAAACCCGTTGCTGGCTATGAAGCAAAAATTGTTGATGAAGATATGAATGAAGTAAAAATTGGTGAAATTGGTCAACTTGCAGTTAGAGGACCTACTGGATGTCGTTACCTATCTGATGATCGACAAGAAAAATATGTGAAAAATGGGTGGAATATAACTGGAGATAGTTTCTCTCAAGATGAAGATGGTTATTTTTACTTTGCTGCTAGAAACGACGATATGATTATCTCTTCAGGCTACAATATTGCAGGGCCTGAGGTTGAAGCAGCTTTACTATCTCATCCTGATGTAATGGAATGTGCCGTTATCGGAGCTCCTGATAAAAAACGTGGTTCAATTGTTCAGGCTCATATTGTATTGAATGCGGGTACAATAAGTAATGACCAACTAACTCAAGATCTTCAAAATCACGTGAAGAAGAGCATTGCACCATATAAATATCCCAGATCAATTATTTTCACTAAATCATTACCAAAAACGCAAACGGGCAAAATACAAAGATTTTTACTTAGAGCCCTATAAATACGGAAAATACAGATGTCTCACAAACAAATACATCCCAAAGGATGGAAGCCTGCTAAAGGTTACGCCAATGCAATACTATCAGAAGGCTTGACGCTCAATATTGCAGGCCAGATTGGTTGGAATGAAAACCAAGAGTTTATCGCAAAAGATTTTATAGGACAAATGGAGCAAACGTTAAAAAATATTACTGCCATTGTAAAAGAAGCAGGAGGGCAAATAGAGGACCTTACTAGATTAACTTGGTATGTTACTGATAAAGCAGAATATCTCGCAAATCAAAAACAAGTTGGAGAAATATATAGAAGTGTCTTAGGAAATCATTTTCCAGCCATGACAATGGTCGTGGTGACCGCTTTGGTGGAAAATGAGGCACTTATTGAAATTGAAGCAACAGCAGTTATTCCAAAATAAAGTCATGAAATTTTAATATGGTTGTTAACTAAGGAAAAAAATGCATACACGCGCTGAAGAAATTAATAAGTTTTGGTTTATTAAATGCAGTGA
>NYTF01000082.1 GCA_002683355.1 Paracoccaceae bacterium
CATGGTCATGTGATGGTTAATGGCAAGAAGGTAAACATTCCCTCTTATCGTGTAAAGGAAGGCGATGTAATAGAGATCCGTGAAAGCTCAAGACAAATAGCAGCAGTTTTAGAGGCGATTTCGTTACCAGAACGAGATGTGCCAGACTATATTGAAACAGATTACTCAAAAATGAGTGCAAAGTTTATTAGGACCCCAGGTTTGGGTGATGTGCCTTATGCAGTTGTTATGGAGCCAAATTTAGTTATTGAGTATTACGCTCAAAACTAATCGTGGATTAAACTTTTTGAAAAAAAAGCCACCTGTCAATCTGGTGGCTTTTTTATAATAAATTCATTTTGTACTCGCTATTGTTGCAAAATACCCCTACCCAAGATTAATGAAATTTATTAACCCCCAATCCAGCGTATCTGTTGATAAAGTTGAAACTTTATCCATTTGGCGTAGACCGATGGTATTATTAATTTTAATGTCAATTGCAATGCCTATTTCTTATTCAACTTGGATGGCATTACTAAATAATTTTGTCGTGGAAGTAGCAGAATTTGACGGTGTGAAAATAGGTTGGTTGCATGGGGTGAGAGAAATTCCTGGATTTCTAGCCGTTGGTGTGCTCGCGTTATTATTATTTTTAATGGAAGTAAATTTAGCCATTTTAGCACTTTTAGCACTGGGTTTTGCAACAGCAGTTACAGCATTTTTCCCTTCAATGAGTGGTTTGCTAATTACAACATTTATAGCATCTGTAGGTTTTCATTATTATGAAACTGCAAAGCAATCTCTAGAATTGCAATGGATTGATAAGCAAAAAGCTCCCAGAATATTAGGCTGGTTGGTCGCTGTTGGATCAGCCGCTTCTTTGAGCGCATATGTCCTTATTGTGTTGGGTTGGCGTTACCTGGATCTAAGCTATCATCTTGCTTATGGCTTGGCTGGTAGCGTTACGATCTTAATTGCATTATTTTGTTGGTTAGGGTTTCCAAAATTCAAAAGCCAAAACAAGCAAGAAAGAAAAATGATTTTCAGGAAGCGATATTGGCTATATTATGCTTTGAATTTTGCTGCTGGTGCGAGGCGCCAAATTTTTATTGTTTTTGCTGCATTCATGATGGTAGAAAAATTCGGATTTCAAGTACATGAGCTCACTGCACTGTTTATCATTAATTATATTGCTAACATGATTTTTGCACCTTTAATGGGCGTGTTCGTTGGCCACTATGGCGAGAGAATAGCCTTGTGTTTTGAATATGTAGGCTTAACAATCATATTTTTAGCATATGGCGGAATATATTATTTTGGTTGGGGGGCGGGCATTGCTATGACCCTTTATGTCTTAGATCATCTATTTTTTGCTTTAGCTTTTGCTCAAAAAACGTACTTTCAAAAAATTGCTGATCCATCAGAAATTGCTTCAACAGCTGCTGTTGTGTTCACAATAAATCATATTCCAGCTGTTATTTTGCCTGTTATTTTGGGTTACTTTTGGATTAATTCACCCGGCCTTGTATTTTTTGTTGCNACTCTTTTGGCGCTCTCCTCACTTTTATTGGCATTAATGATACCAAGAGATCCAAGTATTGGTAATGANACAGTTTTTTCAAAATTTGCAAACAATGCTTGATCCCAACGCAAGATTCTTACACGGCTCTACNATGTCACATGTCATAAGAATGACTTTAACTGGCATGTTGGGTTTAACATTTATGTTTGTTGTGGATCTTGCAAATTTATTTTGGATCTCACGGTTTGGTGATGAAAGGATGGTTGCCGCACTAGGCTTTGCATGGAATGTACAATTTTTTTCGATTTCAGTTGGGATTGGCTTGATGATTGGGGCTACCGCGTTGGTGAGCAAGGCAATAGGTCAGGGAAAGCGAGAAGAAGCAAGAAAGTTTGCCATTGGATGTATGGCCACTGGAGTTTTTATACAGGCATTTATNGCTCTTTTGATNGTAATTTTTCGAGNACAAATAGTAAGGNTTACGGGTGCAACTGGAGAAACTGCTCTATTAGCTGAAAGATTTCTTATGATTTCAGTACCCACTTTACCACTGATGGCGATTGGTATGATTGGATCAGCAATTCTTCGGTCAGAAGGAGATGCATACAGAGCCATGTTTGTAACGATGTCAGCTGGTCTAGTTGCAATGGTTGCGGATCCAATATTGATAATATGGTTTCAATTAGGCCTTGACGGAGCGGCTATAAATACTGGCTTGTCGAGACTAGTTTCCACTTCTATCGCNTTAATGTCAGTAATCAAGGTACATAACCTTTTGGCACGATTAAATATGTCAATAATCCGTTTATCAATCATTCCATTTCTAATTATTGCGCTTCCAGCAATATTAACTCAATTGTCTGGCCCATTTGCAAGTTTCCTTGTGACTCGGGCTATGGCTGAATTTGGTGATAGTGCTGTTGCAGGATTATCAGTCGTTAATCGTCTAAGTGTAGTGGCTTTTGGAGGNATTTTTTCGTTATCTGNGGCCATTGGAGGTATTTTTGGTCAAAATTATGGTGCACAAATGTATGAAAGAATTAAATCAACATACTGGAATGGCATTATTTTTTGTTTTATTTATACACTTGTAGCCTGGTTAGTTTTAGCACTCTGCACTGAGTGGATTATTGAAATATTTCTGTTAGGTCCTTTGGGATCTGATGTAGTTAAATCTTTTAATTATTTAGCTGCTGGAGGTTTTCTATTTTCTGGTCTTATATTCGTATCAAGTTCAGNATTTAATAATTTGGGGCGGCCAATCTATTCAACAATTATGACNTGGTCGCGGGATGGATTANTCATGTTTCCTGCGGTCATTATTGGGGCAAGTATTTTTGGAGCNACAGGTGTGNTTTATGGNAATGCNCTTNCGGCTGTAGCTGTGGGTTTACCAAGTTGTTTTTTTGGTTGGTTGTTTATTAGAAAGTTAAATCATTAGTTAACTTGAAAAGTTTATTATATGTTCTACTGTCAGGGTCTAATCTTAAAGGTAAATTCAATGTTTTTTAATCAAGATAAAATTAATATACCCAATGCCGATAATGCTTTGCCTGGTAGANAGCATGCTATTAAGACAGCAGAAACTCATTATATTTCTGGCCGAAAACTGAAGGGCCCATTTCCAGATCAGATGGCAGTTGCAGTTTTTGGATTGGGTTGTTTTTGGGGGGCTGAGCGAAAATTTTGGTCAGAAAATGGTGTATGGGTATCATCAGTTGGTTACACTGCTGGTTTAACTTTAAATCCAACTTATGAAGAAGTTTGTTCCGGTTTAACGGGCCATAATGAAGTTGTTCAAGTGGTGTTTGATCCAACAATTATATCATATAAAAATCTTCTCAAAATATTTTTTGAAAATCACAATCCAACTCAAGGAATGCGTCAAGGCAATGATATTGGCACTCAATACAGATCTGGAATATATTTCAGCTCAGCTGAGCAGGAAAGTGAAGCAATGATGATTAAATCAGGTTACAACGAAGTACTTGGAAAACGTGGTATTAACGAGATTACTACTGAAATAGCTCCTCTTGGTAAATATTTTTATGCAGAAGATTATCATCAGCAATATTTAGCTAAGAACCCTAATGGATATTGCGGTTTGCGTGGTACCGGAGTGCAGTGTCAGTTATAAACATGACAATATTAAATTCTGTTTCATTTAAGTATTATTGGAAATATTGATTGAGCATGACATTCACTGCCTTCACTACTTGTGATAATAAAGATAAGGCGATTAGAATAGCAGGCGCCTTGGAAAAGATATGCCCGGCGCCATTTGGAGTGGGTATTTTTGAGTTAGAAGACGGATCTAATATTTACGAGATTGGGAGTTATTTTCTTGAAAAGCCAAATGACATCAAACTAACTTTGCTGAGTTCAGCTTTTAATGCGAAGCCTTTTGTTGTATCTGAAGTCCCTGAAACAGATTGGGTGGCTCATGTTAAGCGGGAATTACCACCAGTTAATGCAGGNCGTTTTAGTATCCTTGGAAGCCATGATTTTGACAAGGCTTCGAGGGAGAATGTCAATTTGGTAATCGATGCTGCCATGGCCTTTGGTACAGGTCATCACGCNACNACAAAAGGATGTTTATTGGCTTTAGAAAAGTTAGTGAAAAATAAATTTAAGCCAAATGCTGTAATTGATGTGGGCGCTGGGACCGCTGTGNTGATTATGGCAGCTGCAAAGATTTGGGATGGATTATTTATTGCCTCTGATATTGATCAGGTCGCCGTTGAGACATCAGCCGCTAATATTCTAGCCAACAATTTGGAGCATAAAATATTTTGCATAAACGCTTTTGGATTTGATCATGCTAAAATTCAATCTTCTGTGCCGTTTCAATTAATTTTTGCAAATATTTTGATGCAGCCGTTGATAAAGTTGGCGCCTAAAATGACTGATGTCTCACAGGCCAATCATACTGTTGCNATACTTTCTGGAATCTTAGATTCTCAGGCTGCGCTNGTGATAGCAAAATATAAAGAACATGGTTGGATTTGCGAAGATCAAATTTCTATAGGAGATTGGACTACCATTACACTAGCTTTAAAGCTATGAATTAAATTAATATAAATTATAGGGCTAAAATGAGATGTATCGGGTTTGATCCNGGATTACGTAAGACAGGTTGGGGCATAATAGACGTCTCCGCATCAAAAATAACGCATGTAGCTAATGGTGTTTGCNAGTCAGATGGTTCGGATTTATCAAAAAGATTATTGTCTTTATATAAGCAATTAGAAGAGGTTGTGAAAAAATATAAACCCGATACAGCGGCTGTTGAGCATACTTTTGTTAATAAAGATGCCGCTGGTACTTTNAAGTTGGGGCAGGCTAGGGCTATGTCTTTGCTGGTGCCCGCTAAGGCTGGTATTTCTGTAGCAGAATATGCTCCAAATACAGTTAAAAAAATTGTTGTAGGAGTAGGGCANGCTGCTAAAGAACAGGTAGAGCACATGGTTAAGTTACAGATGCCAGGAACCATTATCAATGGTTCTGATGCTTCTGATGCATTGGGGATAGCTATTTGTCACGCACATCATGTAAGATTTGAGGGAAACTTAGAGAAAGCAATTAAAAAGGCAGTAAGTTTGAAATGATAGGCAGTTTAAAAGGTCGTATNGAGTATAAAGCAACTGATCACACCCTGATTGACGTTTCAGGNGTTGGTTATTTGGTTTATTGTTCGGAAAGAACATTGTCTCTTTTACCCTCTGATGGAGAATATGTAACAATTTTTACTGAACTTGTAGTCCGTGAGGATTTACTTCAATTATATGGGTTTTTAACATTTGCTGAGAAAGAATGGCATAGGTTGTTATGTTCNGTACAAGGCGTAGGTGCAAAGGGCGCACTAGCAATTCAGGGTATATTGAGTGTTGAAGCNCTCTCTAGAGCGATACTACTTTCCGATTGGGCAACTGTAAAAAGTGCACCAGGAGTTGGCCCAAAAATAGCTCAAAGAATTGTGAATGAGCTTAAAGAAAAAGCTCCTAAAGTTATGGCGATGGGAGCAGTAACATCAAATCCGATAGATGGAAACACAGACTTAGTTGATCATGACGATAGAAAAAATCAATCAGAGATAAATGTTGGTAGTGAAGTAAGCAATAGTGAGGCCTTACGAAACGTACAGGCGGATACTTTATCTGCTTTGATAAATTTGGGATACTCACAGGGTGATGCGGCAAGTGCAATTGCTCGAATAGAAACTGAAGAAACAGACTTAGATGCAAAAAAATTAATTCGTAGTGCTTTGCGTTTGCTTGCACCGAGAGGTTAATTAATGGACGAAGAAGATACAGTAATTGATCCAGTGAGCCAAGCTAATGATAATGATCGAGCTCTAAGACCAAAAAAACTTGATGATTTTATAGGTCAAACAGGATTAAAAGCAAATTTGGCAGTTTTTATTGAAAGTGCGAGACGAAGAAATGATACTATGGATCATACGTTATTTTACGGTCCTCCTGGTTTGGGTAAAACTACTTTAGCGCAAATCATTTCATCTGAACTTGGGGTTAATTTTAGGATGACTTCAGGTCCTGTTTTAGCTAAAGCTGGTGATTTAGCGGCCATATTAACGAATTTAGAAGAAAAAGATGTGTTATTTATTGATGAGATTCATCGAATGAATTCTGCTGTGGAAGAGGTTCTCTATCCAGCGCTAGAAGACTTTGAGTTAGATTTAGTTATTGGAGAAGGACCAGCAGCTAGAACAGTGCGTATTGAACTTCAACCTTTTACTTTAGTGGGCGCCACAACACGGTTAGGGTTATTGACAACACCTTTGCGTGATAGATTTGGTATACCCATAAGACTTGAATTTTATAGTGTTGAAGAATTACTCGAGATTGTTTTACGAGCCTCTAAATTTATGAAAATTCAGACAGATTACTCAGGTGGCCTTGAAATAGCTAAGAGATCAAGGGGCACCCCTCGTATCGCTAATAGGTTGCTACGAAGGGTTGCTGATTTTGCTGTTGTTGATGGTAACGGTACCATCACAAAAGAAATAGCTGACAGCTCATTAAGCCGCATTGGAGTTGATATTGCTGGACTTGATAATGCGGACAGAAAATATCTTAAGATTATTGCAGAGAATTACGCTGGTGGTCCAGTTGGTGCAGAAACAATAAGTGCCGCTATGTCTGAAGCTAGAGATGCTATTGAAGAAGTCATTGAGCCATATCTTCTTCAACAAGGGTTCCTTAAAAGGACTTCTCGAGGCAGAGTGATAACGGAAAAAGCTTGGCTCCATCTTGGAGTAGAACCAATTCAGAATAATTCGCAACCTGATTTGTTAGATCACAACTAATGTAAGTAAGTGGAGGTCTAATTTTGTTTAAGAAAAGTGATTATCCGTTCAAAATTTATTATGAAGATACTGATTTGGCAGGAATTGTTTATTATGCAAATTATTTTAAGTTCATTGAACGGGCTCGAACAGAGATGCTAAATGATGCTAATGTAAATCAAAATGAAATGCTGAAATCTGGATATTATTTTGTGGTTAAAAACCTCAAGGCAGATTATTTAAAAC
>NYTF01000083.1 GCA_002683355.1 Paracoccaceae bacterium
ATGACGGTCAGCAAAAGATGCAAATTNCCTTGAGTTCATCTTTAGTCCAAACCCTCCCACCCGGATTGTGTGGAGAGCTGAGTACCAGGANCTTTTCTTTTCCCGTCATAAGTTTGTCGTAATGTTCAAAATCTAGTTCATAATGTCCATTATTGTTAACAAGTGGGCACTCCAGAACTTCTCGACCTCCGTCTTTAATTTGCTTAAAAAAAACATAGTATACTGGGGTAAATAAAACCACNCTATCACCAGGGTTACTNTATGTTTGAATGGCCATTGATGTGCCATTTACTAATCCATGAACACTAAATATCCAAGATTTATCAATATNCCAATTGTGTCTTTTTTTCATCCACCAACAAATAGAATTTAAGTAATTTGAGTCATCTCCAAAGTATCCATAAATACCATGATCATGCATTTTTTTGATTGAATCCGAAATACATTTTGGTGGTTTAAAATCCATGTCAGCCACCCACATTGGAAGACCTTTATCTTTGGGGACACCATATATTTCCTCCATCATATCCCATTTTACAGAGTGTGTGTTTTTTCGGTTTATTACTTCATCAAAATTCATCAAATATTCCTAAAGTGTAAAAGGTGACAATCTAGGGATTCCTATACCACTGGCAAGTGCGAATTTTATTATTCTTGGATTAGTAGCTACATTATAATTTTTATNATTATTTAAATTACGTAATAAACCTGTNATTGAAAGGTTTTTATAAGTAATTTAGCTACTTGAAAAAAANCATCCTGAACTTTAAATCAGTGTTATGTCTTTAAGAAAAATCTTGATTCACCCNGACCGCAGATTAACAAAAAAGTGTNCCCAGATTACTTCATTTGATAGTAGTCTAAGACATCTTGCTGATGATATGTTTGAAACGATGTACGATGCACCAGGTATTGGTCTTGCGGCACCACAAATTGGCGTATTATTTCAGATTTTTGTCATGGACTGCGCTTCAAAGGAAGAAAAGCCAAATCCTTTAGTATTTATAAACCCAGTTATTAATTGGGCCTCTNCTGAAAATTTTACTCACAATGAAGGCTGTCTTTCAATCCCTGAACAATATGAAGATATAACGCGACCAGCNAATATAAAGGTTTCTTTTCAAAATCTAGAAGGTAAGAAATTTGAGCTCTCATTACAGGGTATTGAGGCTACATGNGTTCAACATGAAATTGACCATTTAAATGGTAAACTTTTTATTGATTATCTAAGCAGTTTAAAACGTCGCATGATTACTGATAAAATGAAAAAATTAAAACGTGAAANAGCCCGAAACTAATTTGATTAATNTNCATAAATAAAAAGGATCTATTCTGATGCGAGTAATATTTATGGGGACTCCAGAATTTNCTGTTCCTGCATTGGAGTCTTTAGTAAAAAATCAGCATGAAGTTGTGAGCGTTTATACCCAGCCACCCAGCGTTTCTGGACGTGGAAAGAAAGTTAAGTTTTCAGCAGTGCATAATAAAGCAAATGAATTAGGGCTTTTGGTGCGGACACCTGCAAATTTAAATAACTCAATAGATATTGATGAATTCTCCAAATTAAAACCAGAAATTGTAGTTGTTGTTGCTTATGGTCAGTTATTGTCTGAGAGAATTTTAAAAATCCCAAAACTAGGGTGTTTTAATATACATGCATCTCTACTTCCAAGATGGCGTGGAGCTGCTCCAATTCACAGAGCAATTATCTCAGGAGATAAAATCACGGGCGTCTGCATTATGAGAATGGAGTTGGGACTAGATACTGGACCAATAATGGCTAAAGAGAAAACACCCATATTGCATTCAGACACTACTACCAATTTATCGCAGCGATTAGCATTTATNGGATCAGACATGTTGGTTAAAGTCCTTATTGATTTAAAAAATGTTTCAGCCGTGCAACAATCTGAAGATGGTATAACATATGCAAAAAAGATCNACAAAGAAGAGGCAAGAATAGATTGGTCGTTGAGTTCAAAGAAAATACAATATTTGATTAGGGGCTTGTCAAATGCGCCTGGAGCATGGACCATGCATAAAGGAGTTAGGTTGAAATTGCTCAATGCTGAATTAGTAGATAGAGATGGATTAACAGGTAACATAATTGATCATACCGGTGTCGTATCATGTGGTTCTGGATCTATCAGAATTATTAGTATTCAACGTCCAGGCAAGGCAGCTCAGAATTGGTCTGCTTTTACCAGAGGTTATAAGATAGATCCTGGTGATAATTTTATTTAAGTTTTCTTCTTAAAGGGCTCCATTCCTTTTCGAGCCAAAGCATCTGCTCTTTCGTTCTCTAAATGACCAGCATGACCTTTAACCCATTTCCATATGACTTCATGGTTTGATGTAGCTTGGTCTAGCCTTTTCCATAAATCTATATTTTTAACATCTTTTTTATTTGCAGTTTTCCAATTATTTTTTTTCCAATTTTTAATCCACTCTGTAACGCCACCTTTAACGTAGTTACTATCAGTAATAATTGTTAATTTGGTCGATTTTTCGAGCCCCTCAAGGGATGAAATAGCTGCCATCAATTCCATTCTATTATTAGTAGTTTCTTTTTCACCGCCATATAATTCAAGTTCCTTGACTACAATGGAGTTTTCTTTAGCTTGCAAGATAACACCCCAACCACCGGGACCAGGGTTTCCTGAACAAGCGCCATCTGTATAAGCAAAAATTTTAGGCATGAGCTCTAATTATAATCCAAGGGGCAAGTTTTCCGTCAAGACCAATATCTTCGCCATAACTTGTATCTTGAATTGTAAAACCAGTATCCTCTAATATCTTTTTTAATTCTGAATTTGAATAATAAGCATAAAACCGTCCAATGCCATCACGTTTTTCTCCTTTGCCAATTTTCATACCAATTGTTAGAATGCCTTTTGATTTTAGAGAGCCGTGCAATGCTTTTAAGTAAAGAGGAAAACTTTCCTTGGTAGCATGAAGTAGGCTAAAGTGCGCCCAAACACCATCAAAATTGTCCACCCACTGGATATCATCAAATGATTGATGCAAAGCGTCTATATTGTTTTTTAATTTTGCAAGCTTAACCATTTCCAAGCTTGCGTCAGTTGCAATTACNTCAAAGCCTTTCTGAGNCATAAATGCTGCAGCATTCCCTGGACCACAACCNAAGTCTAAAACAGTTCCTCCAGCNTCTATTCTACTCATAAATGATATTAAATGTTTGCTTGGTTTGTTTGCATTTGTCAAAGAAGAGTATTCATTACTTTTAGAATTGTATACATTTATTGTCTTTAAATCAGTCATATTTTTGTTCTCTAAGTATCCTGGGTACTTTAAATGAAACGTTTTCTATTGCTGTTTCAACAAATTTTTTATGAACCTCATATCGCTCAGCAAACGCGTCAATAACTTCATTTATAAGAATCTCTGGCGCTGAAGCTCCTGCAGTAATGCCAACAGACTTTATTCCGCGCAATGAACGCCAATCTATGTCTATCGCTCTCTGAACTAACTGAGAGTATTTGCAACCAGAAAACTTTCCAACTTCAACTAATCTTTTTGAGTTTGATGAATTAGGCGCGCCAATAACGAGTAAGGCATCAATATCTGGTGCTATCTCTTTTACGGCTTTTTGTCTATTCGTGGTAGCATAGCAGATATCNTCTTTATGTGGCCCTATAATATTTTTGAAACGTTTTTTTAATTCGTCAACAATACTTTTAGTATCATCTACGGATAAAGTTGTCTGAGTTATATATGCTAATTTGTTTACATCTCTTGGTTTAATGTGCTGGACATCTTCTATTGTCTCTACCAATAAAACTTCACCTTCTGGAAGTTGACCCATCGTACCAAGAGTTTCAGGATGACCCCCATGACCAATCATTACCATTTGAAAACCATTTTGGTGATGCCTTTCCGCTTCAATATGCACTTTACTAACAAGTGGACATGTAGCATCTACATATACCATATTTCTCTCTTCAGCTATCAATGGAATAGATTTTGGGACACCGTGAGCTGAAAAAATCACAGGCCTATCATCGGGGCATTCATCGAGTTCTTCGACAAAGATTGCCCCTTTTTTTCTTAAATCATCAACCACAAATTTATTATGAACTATTTCATGGCGTACAAAAACAGGGGCTCCCCATTTCTCTAGAGCCAGCTCAACAATTTTTATTGCCCTGTCGACNCCAGCACAAAATCCGCGAGGTGCAGCTAGATATAAGGTCAAAGGTGGTTTATTCATAAGCATAACTCGTTTTGTGATTGTGGACCCACTAAATCTAGATATTACCTAAACAAAAAAATTGATATAGTACATTTCTGATTTTAAATAAGGTGTTTGAATATGGCTGCAAGTAAAAAACCAAGGATGAAAAAGAAAGNTAATCAATTAAACACATGTTGTGTTGCATTTGGCTCAAATATTATTTCCAGATATGGGAATCCCTTACAGACAGTCTGTCATGCAATGAAAGAAATTCAAACTTCTCAGTTCAAGCTTACTTCAATGTCCAGTCTATATGAAACAGTTGCATATCCTAAAAGCTCGGGGCCAAATTTTATAAATGGATGTGCATTATTCAAAACTGATTGGGATGCTTCTGAAGCTCTATCACATCTGCAAGAAATAGAAAATCGCATAGGTAGAAAAAGAAACAAAAGATGGGAACCTCGAGCTATAGATTTGGATTTGATCTTTTTTGAGGATCTTGTTTATCCATCCAAGAAAGTAGTGAAGAACTGGATGATGTTAACAAGAGAACAGCAATTAAAAGAATGGCCAACTGATATGATCCTCCCACATCCAAGAGTGCAAGATAGAGCGTTTGTTCTTATTCCAATTCAGGAAATCGATCTCAAATGGCGCCACCCAATTTTAAAGAAAACAGCNAAAGAAATGCTAGAGAATATTAACCCAAGCTTTTTGAAAGAGATAAAAAAAATATAAACAACTAACTTGAGCCCCTTGCATATAAGTCAAAATAAGCTTAGGGAACTGTTCTCATTATTATCAATGTGTATAGGAGCAATTTATGGCCCGAGTAACAGTAGAAGATTGTGTAGATAAGGTACCTAACAGGTTTGAGCTAGTAATGTTGGCGGCTCATCGGTCAAGAGAATTATCATCAGGCTCTGAGTTAACCGTAGACAGGGATAAAGATAAGAATCCTGTTGTNTCTTTAAGAGAAATTGCTGATGAAACACAAAGTGCTGATGAATTGCGTGAGCGAGCGATTGAAAGCAATCAAACCCAGATTGAGGTTGATGAACCTGAAGAAGATGCAATGGCTCTTTTGATGGGCGTTGAACAAGACACACCTAGCGATGAGATGTCAGAAGAAAACTTGTTAAGAGCACTAATGGAAGCTCAGGAACCAAGTTAATAAAATCTTTCTATCCTCCTGGTTGGGTTGAAAAGAGGTTCAATTGATAAATGTAGAAAACCTTATTGACTTAACAAACAGTTACAATCCACATTCAGATAAAGAGCTTTTGCGACGGGCTTTCGATTATGCCAAGAAAATGCATAAGGGTCAATTGAGAAGATCAGGAGAGCCTTATTTTACGCACCCTTTTGCAGTCGCAATGCAGTTGGCAGAGCAGCACATGGATGATGCCACTCTCACAACCGCTCTTCTACATGACACCATTGAAGATACTAAATCTACTTATTCTGATATAAAAATAAATTTCAGTGAAGAAATAGCTGAGTTAGTAGATGGAGTAACAAAACTAACTAACCTGGAACTTGGTTCAGTTGAAAGTGCGCAAGCTGAAAATTTCCGAAAATTATTATTAGCAATGTCGAAGGATCTCAGAGTTTTGTTGGTTAAATTAGCTGATAGACTTCACAATATGCGAACGATAAGGCACATGGATCCTGAAAAGCAATTAATAAAAGCTAGAGAAACAATGGATATATATGCGCCCTTAGCTGGACGAATGGGAATGCAATTTATTCGTGAGGAATTAGAAGATCTATCATTTAGAGTTTTAAATTCAGAGGCGCGAAGCTCAATAATGAGAAGATTTGTTTCTCTTCGTAGCAAGTCAGGTGATGTTATCACAAAAATTGCTGATGATATTCGCAAGGCTTTAANTACAAANGATATAGCAGGCGAGGTTACTGGACGGGAAAAAAAACCCTACTCGATATGGCGTAAAATGGAGGAAAAGCAGGAAGGCTTTTCAAGGTTGTCGGATATATATGGCTTCAGAATAATTACAAAAAATGAAGTTGATTGCTATAGAGCTCTTGGAGCAATTCATCAAAGGTGGAGGTCTGTACCAGGACGCTTTAAAGATTATATTAGTCAGCCCAAAAGTAATGGCTATAGGTCATTACATACGGCTGTTTCTGGGCGTGATGGAAAAATAGTTGAAGTTCAAATTCGAACAAATGAAATGCATCAAGTTGCAGAGACAGGTGTTGCTGCTCATTGGTCGTATCGAGAAGGAGAACGTTCAGAGAATAAATTTGCGGTTGACCCATTTGTATGGATTAGTGAAATTACTGAAAGTTTTAGCAACACTGAGGATCAAGATGAGTTTCTCGAGCATGTAAAATTAGAGATGTTCGCAGATCAAGTGTTTTGCTTCACTCCAAAAGGTGATGTTGTTAAGCTCCCAAGAGGAGCAACGCCTCTAGATTTCGCTTACAATATTCATACTCGAATTGGTGATGGATGTGTAGGCGTGAAAGTTGATGGTAAAAGGGTTCCTTTATGGACGCGGCTTAGGAATGGACAGTCTGTAGAAATCATAACCGCTAAGGGACAAAAGCCTCAGGCAGCTTGGACAGATGTTGCTGTTACCGGGCGAGCAAAAACAGCAATACGCCGCTCACTTAAAACGGAAAATCGGGAAAATTTTCTTCGTTTAGGTAAGGAATTTGCACGGGTTGCTTTTGAAAATGTAGGTAAAAAACCGACTAATAAAGCGTTATCCACTGTAGCAAAGATGTTTGCTTTAAAGACTGCGGATGATATCTTAGTAGCATTGGGAAGTGCTGAACTCACGGGGGCTCAGGTAATAGAAGTTCTGTACCCAGAANTACTGAGAAAAAATTCTGTCGATGAGATTGAACCCTCCAAAGCGATTATTGGCTTAATGTCGGATCAAAGCGCCCAACGTTCAGTTTGTTGTGAACCTTTGCCTGGTGAACGCATTGTTGGAATTCTGACAAAAGGCAGAGGTGTGATGATTCATACTATCGACTGCGATAATTTAGCTGCTTATGATCAAGTCCAAGACCGCTGGATTGATCTCCATTGGTCTGAGGGCAATCATCAAGCTCTNAACGAAGTTTTAATAAACATTACTATTGGTAATGATGCTGGAGTATTAGGGCGCATTTGTACCTTAATTGGGGAACAAAACGCTAATATTTCAGATATGAGGTTTGAGGAGAAACAACCAGATTTTTATAAGATAGCTGTTTCAATTGAAGTTCGAGATGTAAAGCATTTACATAATGTTGTCACATCTCTTAATGCTGATACTGATGTGGCAGAGGTAACAAGACATCGTGATTTAATTGTTAAAACTTAAATTAGATTTATGAATTTAGGAAATTTTATTGGTTTTTAGACGAAAACATAANTTGGGATGGTGGCAGAGTGCTCGCCAGCTTTTCTACCCTAAAGGGGGNTGGAGCAGAGCTCTAAGTTATATTGGCCATCGGATGAGTCGACTGAAAGATTCACCACACAAGGTTTCTCGAGGCATCGCTGCTGGNGTTTTTGTTTGTTTTACACCCTTTTTTGGGTTTCATTTTTTTCTTGCAGCAGTAATTGCATTTATAATCCGTGGAAATGTACTTTCAGCGATATTAGCAACATTTTTTGGAAACCCNTTAACTTTTCCTTTTATAAGCTGGGGAAGCCTAAGACTTGGAACATTTTTACTTGGACGAGATTTTAGTGACGCAGAATTTAAAAGCTCTAGAAATTCATTTAACGAAGTTATGTATGAAATTTATGAAAATATTAAAAGTATTTTCACATCTAAAGTATCCAGTTGGCAAGAAACCTTAGATTTTATAAATATCTTATGGAGTAATATTTTTGAATTTATAAATATATTTTTATTACCCTATTTAGTAGGGGGGTTAATTCCTGGTTTTATGTTTGCTATTTTATTTTATTTTGCTTCAGTACCTATAATATCTGTCTATCAAAATAGACGAAAAGGTAGATTAAGACAAAAGTGGGTCACAATAAGAGAGCGGGCGGTAAAGGCCAAAGCTGTAATAGACTATGAAGATAAGGAACCTTAAATGGAAAATAGTATTCGTCTGGGAGTAAATATTGATCATGTTGCTACTGTGAGAAATGCACGAGGTGGCNCTTATCCAGACCCTACTAGAGCGGCTTTATTGGCTGAACAGGCTGGGGCAGACGGCATAACCGCTCATTTGAGAGAGGACAGGCGACACATTGGTGATAGTGATATAGATTCTTTAATGGCTAATTTAAAAATACCGCTAAATTTTGAAATGGCAGCAACTGACGAAATGCAAAAAATTGCACTAAAACATCGTCCAAATGCTGTTTGCCTTGTTCCAGAAAAAAGGGAGGAGGTAACCACAGAAGGAGGGCTAGATGTAGTAAAAGACCAACATAGGCTAGCAAATTTCATAACCCCGTTAAAAGGCTCTGGCAGCAGAGTTTCTATTTTTATAGCTCCAGATAAGCTGCAAATTGATGCGGCTCTCAGAATTGGAGCTCAAGTTATTGAATTACATACTGGTGCTTATTGTGACCTACATGCACAAAACCTCACGCAAGAGCGNGACGAAGAGCTGCAAAGATTGATGACTATGGCACAATATGCCAACGCTTTAGGATTGGAAGTTCATGCTGGTCATGGCTTAACATATGATACCGTAAAGCCGGTGGCCTCAATTGCAAATATTCATGAGTTGAACATAGGTCACTTCCTGATTGGTGAAAGTATTTTTTCAGGATTGGAAGTGACAATAAAAAAAAATGAGACGGTTAATAAACGAAGCTTAAAATTAGGTGTTTAAATTTATGNATTACAGAAATTTAAAATGATTATTGGTATTGGTTCAGATCTGGCTAATATTGAACGAATTAAGGGGACACTTGATCGTTTTGGCGATAGATTTCGAAAGCGAGTGTTTACTAATACTGAACAGCAAAAAGCAGAGAGTCGAAAGAATTTTGCGGATACATATGCCAAGCGATGGGCGGCCAAAGAAGCCTGCTCTAANGCGCTTGGCACNGGGTTACGAATGGGTATAGCGTGGAAAGAAATGCAAGTTACAAATTTAAAAACAGGGCAACCGATGATGAGTGTTGAGGGCTCTGCTGCAAAAAGGTTGGAAAAGATTACACCTAAAGGTTATGAGGCTATTATTCATGTGACTTTGACAGATGATTATCCATGGGCACAAGCATTTGTTGTGATTGAGGCGTTGCCCAAAAATGTAATTTAGAATGGTTTTAGATTATTACAGGTATTGTTAAGGAAATAGCGGGTTAGGAATTTAAATGTTCTCAAAGAAAAAAAAGAAAGCTGAAGGTTTTTTAGATACAATAAAAACTCTTGTTTGGGCTCTATTATTAGCGGGATTGATAAGAACATTATTTTTTCAACCTTATTGGATACCATCAGGATCTATGAAAGATACTTTGCTNATTGGTGATTTTTTATTCGTCAACAAAATGGCTTATGGATATTCAAAGCATTCATGCCCTTGGTCATTATGTCCGTTTTCTGGACGTATTTTATCAAAAGAACCTAAGCGAGGTGATGTTGTCGTATTTAAACANCCAACAACTGGCGCAGATTTTATAAAAAGATTGGTAGGGCTCCCAGGTGAAAAAATTCAAATGAAAGATGGCTATTTGTATATTAATAATATCAAGGTGAACCAGATTAGTGATGGTGTATTTGAAGAAAGAAACGAAATACAGGGTCCGATGCAGAGTAGCAGACCTGCTTGCTCTAAGCCTACTGGAATGGGTATGATTTGCACTAAGGAAAAATTCATATCTGAATTGCCAAATGGGGTATCACANAGTGTACTAAATGTTTCATCNGGTCAGTCTTTAGACAATACCGGTATTTATTCTGTACCAGATAATCATTATTTCTTCATGGGTGATAATCGGGATAACTCGTCTGATAGTAGAGTTCGAAAACCGCGTGGAATTGGTTTTGTACCTTTAGAAAACATTGTGGGAAGAGCTGATAGAGTGATGTTTTCCTCAGCGGGAAAGTCAATTTTGTATTTCTGGACTTGGCGGTCAGATAGATATTTTAAATCAATTAATTAAGTTGTTCTGGAGAACTNAAAATCAATGAGAANATCTACTGACATTAAAGATTTTTGTGNAAGGCTAGGATATGAATTTGATCAAGTTGAATTGTTAATCGAAGCACTTACNCATCCTTCTTTATCTTCTCCTACNAGACCAGACAATCAGAGATTAGAATTCTTGGGTGATAGAGTATTAGGTTTAGCCATTGCTGAGATATTGTTAGAGCGAGACAAAAAGGCCTCAGAAGGAAAAATAGCCCCTCGATTCAATGCGCTCGTAAGGAAAGAGACATGTGCTGTGATTGCAGATAACTTGGAATTGGGACCGGTACTTCGNCTTGGTCGTTCTGAGATGTTATCNGGNGGCCGTAACAAACAAGCTTTGCTTGGAGATGCAATGGAGGCTGTTTTAGCCGCTATTTATTTAGATTCTAATTTCGAGGTTACTAAAAAAATTATAAATAGACTGTGGAGTGACCAAATATTAAAGGCAAAAGAAGATGCCAGAGATTCTAAAACGGCATTGCAAGAATGGGCTCAATCTTTGAAATATGCTCCGCCGACTTACACTGAGCTGTCGAGAAGTGGTCCAGATCATGGTCCCATATTTACGATTGAAGTAAGTGTAGAATCTGGGGGTACAGCCATTGCATCATCCTCCTCAAAGAGAAATGCGCAACAGGCAGCAGCTAAGTCATTACTAGAAAAGATATTAAATGGATAAGAAAAAATCTTGTGGTTTTGTAGCATTATTAGGTGAGCCAAATGCTGGAAAATCAACTTTATTAAATTTTATGGTTGGAACAAAAGTTTCGATAGTTACTCATAAGGTGCAAACTACTCGAACTCGAATAAGAGGTGTCTCCATATTAGGTGATAGCCAAATTATTTTTGTAGACACTCCTGGCTTGTTTCGGCCCAGACGAAGGCTTGATCGTGCAATGGTCAAAGCTGCATGGACTGGTGCATTGGATGCCGATATTATTGTCTTTCTGATTGAGGCAAACAGAGGAATTACTGATGGAGTACGAGAAAATCTTGAAAAACTAAAAGATTTTAACGGTTTGAAAGTGATTACAGCTTTAGCAATTAATAAAATAGATCGAGTAAAATCTGAAGAATTGCTTGAGCTTACAAAAGAACTTAATGATGAATACGCNTTTGATAAAACATTCCTGATTTCTGCAAAAAAAGGCCANGGTGTGCCTTCNCTAAAGGAGTGGCTTGGCGGACAAATTCCTTTAGGTGAGTGGCATTATCCTGAAGATCAAATTGCAGACCTTTCTTTAAGAATGATGACAGCAGAGATTTTGAGAGAAAAATTGACGCTTCGGTTNCATCAAGAGCTACCTTATCAATTAACAGTTGAAACTGAAAGTTGGGAAGATAGGCCAGATGGATCAGTTAAAATAAATCAATTAATTTATGTAGCAAGGGATGGNCATAAAGGAATAATTTTAGGACCAAAGGGNTCAACAATTAAGTCAATAAACATTTCTGCAAGAAAAGAGATGGAAGNNTTCCTNGAACGAAAAGTACATTTATTCTGTCAGCTGAAAGTTAGACCTAACTGGCTGGATGAAAAAGATCGATATTCTGAAATGGGCTTAAACTTTAACGATGGTGATGTGTGACAAGATTAACCACAGAGTTTTGGATATCAGCATATTTGAAGAGATTGAGGTTGGAGGCAATACCCGCTTTTATTACAAAAAGAGGAGACTCAATTTCAGGAGCAGTAATAGTNAANATTAATACATTGGATGGACNTGCTCAAAGCTTTTATAAAACTTATAACTTTGAATTAGACGAATGGTGTTGGGATATATTAATTTCTGGGAGTGATNTAGANGTAGAAAATAGTTTAAAAAAACAAAAAACAATTGATCAGGACCTATGGGTAATTGAAGTAGAAGATCGAGAGGGTAGACATTTACTCTCTGAAGAGGGATTGGCAGGTTAACAGTTATGGAATGGCGTGAAGAAGGGATATTGATTGGTGTTCGGAAATATGGAGAAAGTTCGGTTATNGTCGAGATTTTCTTTGAAAATAGGGGGCGACACTTAGGCGTTGTTAGGGGTGGATCATCTCGCAAACTNAATCCAATNCTTCAAATTGGAAATGATTTAGATGCATATTGGAGGGCTCGATTAGAAGAGCATTTGGGAAGCTTTACAGTTGATTTAATTAAAAGNAGAGCATCTACAATAATGATGAATCGTNTNGCGTTATCNGGCTTATCCTCTATATGTAGTTTGCTAAATTTCACATTACCAGAACGTGTTAATCANGCACANCTATATAAACATACTCGTGAATTATTGGATTTATTGACTACTAAAAATAATTGGCTTTTAAACTATTTAACCTGGGAATTGGTACTGTTGGACGAATTAGGGTTTGGACTCGATTTATCCCAATGTGCTGTAACTGGCGTTAAAAANAACTTAAGTTATATCTCTCCAAAATCAGGTAGTGCAGTTAGTATGAAAGGTGCNGGAGAGTGGTCAAAANGATTACTTCCTTTGCCAAAGTGTCTTCTGGGTCTTGATGTTGGGCATAGTGATCTTATCCAAGGNTTAATGGTAACGGGATATTTTCTTGAAAACAAATTAGCCCCTGCTTTAGGTAATAGAAATATACCAGCAGCACGTAGTAGGTTTTTAGAATTATTAAAAAATTAGGTATTATTGTTTTGAGGGTTTAGAGAAATTTGTAATAAATTAAGACTTTTCAATAATGTATCTAAATTTTCTTTTCCAAAGTCATCAATTAGATTNGAATATATTTCTTTACTTTCAATTAATGCTTTGCTCATCAAAGTTTCTCCNTCATTTGTTANAGACATTAGTATTTTGCGAGCATCGTTTGGATCTCTTTTCATGAAAATAAGATTTTGTTTTTCAAAATTNCGAGAAATCCTGCTTAGACTTTGAGGTAAAATGCATGCAATAATAGCTAATTTACCAGCTTCAACCTCTCCATATTCACTTAAGCCACGTAATACTCGCCACTGCTGCTCAGTTATTTTTGCTGAAGCCAACATTGGCCTAAACCGGTTCATTACAGCTTCCCTNCTTTTTAAAAGTGTAATTGCTAGAGAACGGTTTATCTCTTTATCAATTTCCATGATACTCCTTGACAAATGAAATATTATTTAACATGTTTAGGAAAAAAGAGCAACCTTTGGCATATCTGACAATACAATACTCAAAAAATTTAGAAAACCACTTAGACTTTAATGATATTTGTGAATCTTTAAGAAAAGTGATGCTCCAGCAGGGNGTGTTTCCCAGAGCGGGTGTGCGTGTGAAAGCATTTAAAATTGAGTGCTATTCAATCGCGGATGGTCATGCAAATAATGGATTTATTGACATGGTTTTACGTATTGGAATTGGACGAGATACTAAGATAAAAGAAAAAACTGGAAAAGAGCTAATGTCGAAGCTCGAATTAAAAGTTGAAAAACTATTAAAAACTGGTTTTTTGGCCTTGGCTTTAGAAATTGTAGAAATCAATTCGGAGATGAGCTGGAAAAGTAATCCGATACACAAACGGCTTTCTNCTAATGAATAGAAATTAAAGGGGCAAAGAAAAAAATATGTCAGATTTTGAAAAAAATAAGGAAAAAGTTTCTGAGCTTTTAGATAGATTTAGCAAAACGGGTGTTTTGAATCATATCAATGGAGAGAGTGTGCCAGCAATCAGTGGGGACACTTTTGAAAATATTTCTCCTATCGATCTCAAAGTAGTTTGTAAGGTAGCAAGAAGTAATTCGAGGGATGTAAATACTGCAGTTAATGCAGCAAATAAGGCTTTCTTTGAATGGGCTTCCTTACCCGGGCAAGAAAGAAAAAAGATTTTGCATTGTATAGCGGATGGTATTGAAAAACGTTCTGAAGAAATTGCATTAATCGAAGCGGTAGATACAGGTCAATCCTTACGGTTCATGTCTAAAGCAGCGCTAAGGGGAGCTGCTAATTTCCGGTTTTTTGCTGATCAGGCGCCATCAGGAAAAGATGGAGAGTCTACGTTTACAAATTCTCAAACTAATATCACTATGAGGTATCCAATAGGGCCAGTCGGCATAATCACTCCTTGGAATACTCCATTTATGTTATCAACTTGGAAGATTGCTCCCGCTCTTGCTGCGGGATGTACAGTGGTTCACAAGCCAGCTGAGTTCTCACCTTTAACAGCAAAGATTTTAATAGAAATAGCAGAAGAGGCGGGACTACCCAACGGAGTTTGGAATACGATAAATGGATATGGGGAAGAAGCTGGTAAGTTTCTAACAGAACACCCTGACATTAAGGCTGTTTCGTTCGTTGGAGAAAGTGCAACGGGTTCTATGATAATGAGACAAGGTGCCGAAACTTTGAAAAGAGTACATTTTGAATTGGGTGGNAAAAATGCTGTAGTTGTTTTTGAAGATGCTGATTTAGAGCGCGCTGCTGATGCTGTGGTATTTATGATTTACTCACTTAATGGCGAAAGGTGCACTTCATCTTCAAGATTATTGATTGAAGATTCNGTTAAAGAAAAATTTGTTCAAATGGTGCTTAAAAAAGNGGAACGAATTAAAGTTGGACACCCTTTAGATCCTAATACAACNGTAGGCCCTTTGATACATCCAATTCATGAAGAAAAAGTAAAAGAGTATTTGGAAATTGGAANAAAAGAGGGTGCAACTTTATTAACAGGTGGNTCTGTNGATGGTCCTGGCGGTGGTCCATATGTTGCCCCAACAATTTTTACAGATGTCACCCGAGAAATGCGAATAGCGAGAGAAGAAATATTTGGACCAGTGCTTGTGGTAATTCCTTTCCAATCAGACAAAGAAGCACTCGAGATAGCCAATGAAACTGAATATGGATTGGCTGGTTATCTTTGGACCAACGATGTTACTAGAGCATTTCAATTTAGTCAGTCAATGGAAGCTGGTATGATATGGGTGAACTCAGAGAATGTCCGACATCTTCCAACGCCTTTTGGAGGTGTTAAGTCTTCTGGAATTGGACGAGATGGAGGGGATTGGTCATTTGATTTTTACATGGAAACAAAAAATATCAGTTTTGCTACAACTGAACATAAAATTCCAAAATTAGGAGGATAAGATGCCTATTCCAAAACCAGTTTTGTATCCACCTTTTAATACACTAAGAATTAGTCACGTAGAATATGGAGTAAGTGATCTTAATGCCTCCCGAAAGTTTTATTCAGAAATTTTAGGCTTGCAGATTACTGACGAAGACTCAAATACTGTCTATTTGCGCGCAATGGAGGAACGGGGCCACCATTGTGTGATATTGCGAAAAAGCAAAGCTGTCGATGTAAAAGTATTAGGCTTTAAAGTATTCTCTGAAAATGACTTAGATAAGGCTGAATTATATTTTAAGAAAATGGGGCAAGAAACTAATTGGGTAAAAAGACCCTACCAGGGTCGAACATTGTTAACGTCAGATAATAATGGCATTCCTTTAGAGTTTTATTTTGAAATGGATAGATTAGAAACAATACATCAAAAATACAATCTCTACAGGGGTGTTAAGCCGCTAAGAATTGATCACTTTAATTGTTTTTCACCAAATGTTGATAAAAGTGTAAATTTTTATAATGATCTTGGTTTTAGGGTGACAGAGTATACTGAAGATGATGATAGTGGGGCTGTATGGGCAGCTTGGCTACATCGGAAAGGTGGTGTTCATGATATTGCTTTTACTAACGGAACAGGCCCACGGATGCATCATGTGGCGTTTTGGGTTCCAACGCCTCTAAATATTATTGATCTTTTGGATTTGATGGCATCGACTGGATACGTTGAAAATATTGAAAGAGGACCCGGTAGGCATGGTATTTCTAATGCATTTTTCTTATACATTTTTGATCCTGATGGTCACCGGATAGAGATTTACTGCTCTGATTATCAGACTATTGATCCCGATCATGAGGCGATCAGATGGAGTTTAACAGATCCACAAAGACAAACTTTATGGGGTGCACCAGCACCGCGTTCTTGGTTTGAAGAAGGGTCACACTTCGAAAACTTGTCTATACGTTCTCCTGATCTTAAAGCGCAACCAATTATAGCACCGGACCACTAATATGAAATTTGCAACTTATCGAGTAAATAATGAAACATTTTATGGGGCTAAAACTTTGGGTGGAATGATTGCTTTATCCCCTGAGTTCCCAAATTGGCCCACGTTAAGAGAAGTAATTGAAAATGATGGACTTAGTACACTTGACTTAGCAAGTAGGGATAGACCTATTACGCATAAAGATGAGAAAATAATTTATGAAATTCCAATTACTAGGCCAGAAAAAATTATATGTGTAGGTGTGAACTATCCAGATCGTAACGCTGAATATAAAGATGGAAAAGAAGCTCCTTCCTATCCTTCACTTTTTATTAGGTTTGCTAAAACATTTGTTGGGCATGGATGCTCAATTATTAAACCCAAAATTTCAGAACAGCTGGATTATGAAGGTGAAGTAGTTTTAATAATAGGTAAAAAGGGACGGCATATTGCTCGAGAAAAAGCATTAGATCATGTTGCTGCAATAACTCTAAGTAATGAAGGCACCATACGTGATTGGGTTCGCCATGCCAAGTTTAATGTCACCCAGGGGAAGAATTTTGAGCGCTCTGGTGCGATTGGCCCTTGGATTGTTCCATTTAATTCTGCAGATCAACTGAAAAATGTTGAGCTAGTAACTAGAGTGAATGGTGAGGAGCGTCAGAGGGATAATACAGATCGTATGATATTCTCGTTTGATTATATAATTAACTATATAAGTACTTTTGTAACACTAGTCCCGGGTGATGTAATCATTACGGGAACACCTACGGGTGCTGGAGCTCGTTTTGATCCACCAAAATGGTTGAAGTGTGGAGATGTGGTAGAGGTAGAGGCCAGTGGAATCGGTATTTTAAAGAATGACGTTGAGGATGAGGTATGACACCTGAAGAGCATGCTGACGCGGCCAAAGATTTATTTGAGGCCGACAATAATAGGCAACAAATCGGGTTATTATCGATAAAATACCCTGATATTAGTATGGCAGATGCATATGCTATTCAATCTTTGTTGGTGAAGCATAAAGTTCTTGCAGGGCACAAAATAATAGGGTGGAAAATAGGCTTAACTTCAAAAGCAATGCAGAGTGCATTAAATATTGATATTCCAGATAGTGGTGTTTTATTGTCTGATATGATTTTTGAAAATGGATCAACTGTCCCAGTAAATAGATTTATTCAACCACGCATTGAAGCAGAAATCGCATTCGTTATGAAAGGTGATCTTAGCGGAAAAGTTACGCGCTCAGATGTATTATCAGCGACAGAATATGTATGCCCATCAATAGAAATTCTCGACACTAGAATTTTTAGAGCTGATCCAAAAACTGGAAAAACTCGAATTGTATTTGATACAATTTCAGATAATGCAGCAAATGCTGGTATAGTTTTAGGTAACAAAAAACATGATCCAAAAAATGTTGATTTAAGGTGGGTAGGGGCTGTAGTTTCTAAATCTGGCGAAGTTGAAGAAACTGGTTTAGGTGCTGGGGTCCTAAATGATCCGGTTATGGGTATTTGTTGGTTGGCTGAGCGATTGAAAAAATATGATGCAAAAATCCAAAAAGGGGATATTGTGCTTTCTGGATCCTTTATAAGGCCAATTGAATGTCCTTCAGGTTCTAGGATATTTGCTGATTTTTCAGATTTTGGCTCAGTTAATTTGAATTTTGAGTAAAATTTATATCATTCTTGCAATGGATTGGAGAAATTTTCTATCATCTATGTCTAATAAAGGAGACATTTTTTTTATAATTTCGGCATGGTAACCATTTATCCAATTAATTTCTCGCGGTTCCAGTTGTTCTTTATTTATTAAGCGCAAGTCATATGGAACAAAGCTTAAAGTTTCAAAACCATAGATTGATTTTTTGGAATTTAGTGATGACCCTTGTATTTCTTTTACAACCAGTAGATTTTCGATTCTAATTCCATAAGAGTTTTCTTTATAAAAGCCAGGTTCATTTGATAGGATCATCCCAATTTCTAAAGGTATTTTTGATGTCTTCGAAATGCGTTGAGGCCCTTCATGTACTGACAAGTAATGTCCAACACCATGTCCTGTTCCATGTTCGTAGTCCAATCCTTCTGACCAAAGAAACTGGCGCGCTAAAGGGTCTAATTGCTGTCCTGTGGTTCCACTTGGAAATCTGGCCAAATGAATAGAAATGTGGCCCTTTAGGACCAATGTATAGTTAAACTTCATTTCCATAGTTGGAGTACCAACTGCTAAAACCCTTGTGATATCAGTTGTCCCATCTAGGAATTGACCACCACTATCAAATAAAAATAGCTGACCATCTTTAAGTTGCCCTGCGGTTTCTTTGTTAAGTTGATAATGGGCTTCCGCAGCATTTTTGCCAGTAGCAGAAATTGTTGGAAAGCTAGGACCCTGATATAGCTCTAATTTTTCCCTTTCTGATTCAAGATACTTTGCGGCTGTCCACTCAGTTAACTTATTTACATCAGTCTCAAGAAACCATCTCATAAATTTGATCACAGCGGTACTATCTCTTAAGTGAGCAGCCCTAACTCCATTTAATTCAATTTTGTTTTTTTGTGATTTCATTAGATAAATTGGATCAGTTTGAATATATGGTTTTATACCTTCATTTTCTGCTTTTTTTATGAGAGCGATATTTATTGTATCTTCATCAAATAATATTTTTTGCCCAGAAAGGTTTTTAAAAATGATTGGCAGTTCAGAGGCCTCATGTATGGTTACCTCCTCATCATTTTTAAGTTCTACTAATACCTCCTTGCTTAATTTTTTTTTCTTTATAAAAATTTTTGCATCACCGTTTTTCTCAATAATAGCATATCCAAATGCTATGGGAGTCATTGGCACATCATTTCCTCTAAGGTTAAACGTCCAACATAGATTCTCTGGTGCAGATATAAATATGGCATCCACATCCTTTTTGTTTAATGAATTCTTGATAAGAACACGTTTGTCTTTAGAAGATTTACCTGAATATATTATGTCATGTAGAACGACAGATCCCATTGGTGGGCCAGGTTTATCTTTCCAAAGAATATCTAATAAATTGTTTTCAATTGCTACTAACTTGCAAAACTTGGTAGCAATGTTTTTTGTGATTGTTTTAATTTGTTTTGGCGTATGAAGTTTTGGATCAAATCCGATTTTAGCCTTATTTGATAAGTTGTCCAAAATCCAATTATCTGGTGGGTATTTAGTTATATTGCAGAGTTCAAATATATCTGTGTTAATTTGGCGCTTTGCTTGAATTGTATATCTGCCATCAGTAAATAAGGCTGCTTTATTTTTTGCCACTAGTACAGTTCCCGCTGATCCGGTAAAGCCACTAATATATTTTACTCGTTCATCAGAACTAGAAACATATTCACTTTGATGTTCATCTGCTCTTGGGATTATAAGAGCATCAATCTTATATTGATCTAAAAGTTTTCTTAAAGCTTCGATTTTGTTTTTAATAACCATTATTTTCCCATTTGATTTTCATTATTATAGGCAGATCTAAATTGGTTGGAAAGTTGTGATTTTTTGGATAGGTTGCTTTTAATAAGGAGGTACAATGACCAAAAAGCGAATTTTAGTACAATTTGGTATGGGCACTTCTTTGCGTAAAGGTGATTATACGCGAGCATCTGAAAGAGCAATAACTGATGCTTTATGGCATAACTCTATTAATGCTACTGAAGTTTTTGGTTTTGAAAAAAAATGAAATGTTGATCGATGTCACAGTAGGAGTTCAACGACCAGACTTAGTGAATATTGAGGCTTTGCAACATATTTTCCCTTATGGAGAGCCCAAAATCAATGTTGTAAAAGGGGGTTTAGATATTTTGAGACCAAATGATGATGGTGTAACCGTCATAGCAAATGTTGGGATTGAAGTCTCATTTGATCTTGAGATGAGTAAATGAAAAGATTAATTTTGGAAATGGGAATGGGTAACGATCTTTATGGTGAAGATTATACAAAAGCGGCGTGTAGAGCAGTGCAAGACGCACTACATCATTCATCTTTATCTCTTTTTTCGAGTTTAGATATTGACCATTCAGAAATGCG
>NYTF01000084.1 GCA_002683355.1 Paracoccaceae bacterium
TGTACAAATCATTAAGAAAAAGAAAAAATAAAGTTCATGTTTGAGAATATTCTCGATATAATGGTTCAAATAGACGAGGAATTGTTAAATGTCCGTTACTATATTTCAGTTTGAAGTACGAATTTGAAGTATTCCCCAATTGTTTCCGTGGCGCCAATGATGGAGTGGACAGATAGGCATTGTCGCTATCTGCATCGTCTGATTTCAAAAAATACTTTACTTTACACAGAAATGATTACTCCAGCAGCTATTTTGAATGGGGATCAATCGAAAATTTTAAATTTTGATGAAACAGAACATCCAGTAGCATTACAACTTGGTGGTTCCGAACCAAAATCATTGGCTGCCGCAGTAAAGATTGTCGAGGCCTGGGGTTATGATGAAGTCAATTTAAATATTGGATGTCCATCTGATAGAGTAAGGTCGGGATCATTTGGTGTTATTTTAATGAGATCACCCGGTTTGGTCGCAGATTGTGTAAAGGCGATGCTTGATGCTAGTAAAAATTTAGATATTACAGTTAAATGTCGTATTGGCGTGGATGAGGACAATCCATATTTGGTTCTGCCAGAATTTATTGAAATGTTACAGTTAGCTGGGATTAATCGGTTAATAATTCATGCGCGGAAAGCATGGTTGAAAGGAATTAGTCCTAAGCAAAATCGGGATTTGCCACCACTCGACTATAACTTAATTTTTAAAATGAAAAAGATTTTTCCAAAAATGCATTTGACACTTAATGGTGGTGTGCAAAACATAACACAAGTCAAAGGTCATTTAGATAATGGCATTGATGGCGTCATGATTGGTCGCTCGGCCTATTATAATCCTGTGCAAGTTTTGCAAAATATTGACGGAGAAATATATCAAAAAGGTATTGTCAAAAATGGATTTGAAGTTGTTGAAGAAATGTTACCTTACATTGAGAAGCATCTCCAAAATGGAGGAAGATTAAACCAAATAACAAGGCATATGTTAGGTATATTTTCTGGTCAGCCTGGCGCAAAGTTGTGGCGCAGAAACATTTCAGAGCAAGCACACAAAAAAGGCGCTGATTTAAATGTATTGATTAACGCAGTTAATGCTGTTGCTCTGACCAATAAAAACAATGATTATTTGTTGGCAATTTAATTTTTTTTCTTGGTTAAGTAGGAAAGATATAATTAAAATATTTTAAGAATGGAAAGACTTGGTCTTCATGATTATAACTATAGAATTATTGCTGATGCTTCTCATGTTGCTACTCATTGGAGGTTTTGCTGGTGTCATTGCAGGTTTGTTAGGAGTGGGTGGTGGAATTATTTTGGTTCCAGCATTCTTCTTCGCGTTTGAGTTCCTAGGGTATGGGTCAGTTTATTTGATGCAAATTTGCTTAGCCACCTCTTTGGCAACTATCGTAATAACATCAATTAGATCTGTTCAATTACATAATTCAAAAGGTGCTGTAAATTGGCAGATATTACGTGAGTGGTTTATCGGTATTGGGTTTGGTGCGATAATTGGCGTATTTCTTGCGTCTTCTTTAAGCTCAACTATTTTGATGATCATATTTGGTGTTTTGGGATTTGTGGTTGGTTTATATCTCGCTTTTGGAAAGGATCATTGGCGATTAGGGCAAGTTATGCCTACCGGTTTAACAAAAAGAATACTTTCTGTGATTTTAGGGTTCATGTCAGTATTAATGGGTATTGGTGGTGGATCATTTGGCGTTCCATTAATGACTTTATTTAATATTCCAATTCATCGTGCTATTGCAACAGCGTCTGGTTTTGGTGTTATAATTGCATTGCCATCTGTTGTTGGATTTTTATTTTTAAATATTCCTTCAGAATTTAAACCACCTTTTACCATTGGGTCTGTCAATTTGATTGCATTTATTGTTGTGATTTTGATGACCTTTTTGACGACGCCGCTAGGTGTTCGTGCAGCACACGCGATGAATCCAAAACCACTTAAAAGATTATTTGCAATTTTTATTATTATTATGGCCTTAAATATGCTGAGAAAGGCATTTTGATTTGACTCAAAATTACGAAGATAATGGGTGGATCAAATTTAAATACGACGCAAAACTCTATGACTGGTTAAAAATTGTATCTCGTGAAGTATTCTCTGAAATTCAAAATCACGATAACAGAAATAACTGGCTGCGCTATCAAGGAACATGGTTTGCTGGGGTTAATGTTTTAAAAAATAATATTCAAGGTGCTGTTGTTGGTGGGCTTAGATTAGATACGGATTCTTCCAGGTGGGCATTGGAAAAATTCAATGTGCAAGAGATAAAATGGGACAAAGGACAAGTATCTGTATGCTATCCCGGATATCCAAAGCCAGCGCATAGTGAAAGCTTGGCAGCATTTAAATACCGGCTCAAAAAGGCTGCGGCACATGTTGATGGATTGCATCCAATTGGAAAAGAGAAAATTCGTAAGCTAAAGGAGCAGCATGCTTTTATTCTAGGAATCCCTGTAACTTTATCAAGTAAAAAGGCTTCACCTTTAGTAGTATGGGAAGGAAGTCAGAAAATTGTAAAACATTATTTTAAAAAATCATTGTCAAATGTGGATCCAAATGATTGGGGAAACATTGATTTAACAACTCTATACCATCAAGCGAGAAGAGAGATCTTTCAATCCTGTAGAAAGGTAGAAATTCATGCAACTCCTGGGGAATCATATATCGTTCATAGAATGGCATTGCATGGAGTTGCGCCTTGGGATGGACGAGCAAAAGCAGATAAAGACGGTCGTGTAATTATATATTTCAGGCCTGAAGTCAAATTTAGCAAAATGGGATGGTTAAATGACCCTTAGCCATTTATCTGATTTTTTAGATGGCGATTTCTGCCTCCACGCCTTTTAATTATTATACTTTTTCTACTTGGTAATTCGCTAATAATTAAAAGTCTTTGCTCGGGTGTATATTTGGACCACATTTGTATTTCCTCAGCTGAACGGTGGCAGCCAACACATATTTTTGCCTCAGAATGTAAGACGCAGAGTTTAATACAGGGGCTATCAATTTCCTCTCGTTTCCAAACGTCGTCGATCATTTTTGTGCCTTAATATTTTGGATTCTATCCAGTGCTCCTTGTAAGATATAACCAGCCGCAACATGATCTATGACCTGATTACGACGTTTTCTGGATGTATCAGCCTCCAATAAGACTCTTTCAGCTGCTATAGTTGACAGTCTCTCATCCCAAAAAGAAATTAAAATATCTGTTATTTTATCTAGATTTCTAGCGAATGCTCGAGTTGATTGACATCGGGGTCCCTCAGAACCGTCCATATTTATGGGAAGGCCAAGAATTACTCCTTGAATTTGTCTTTCCTCAATTATTTTCATCAACTCAGCAGCGTCATTCTTAAACTTTGTTCTTCTTATAGTTTTCAGTGGGCTAGCGACTGATAATAAATTATCACTAACTGCAATGCCAATAGTTTTTTCTCCTAGATCCAAACCGATCAAAGATTTTCCTTTGGAATGTTGTTCGTAGAACTCATTTAAATTTTGTATAATGCTCATGGACTTCTTACTTTGAATATTAAGTTGCAGCCATCCGTAGCACGTTACATTCGTTATTAAAATATCTAGTCAATTTGAATAATTTACAGACACAATCTAAAATTTATATTCTAACCTTTATTAGTCATTTCTAAGACCAGCTTTTAATTCTAATGCGCCAAGAGATTTTTTAATTTCAGATATCCATGGGTCATATTTGTTGCCAGTTCGTAATAACTCTACCCAAATTTTGTATGCGATATCGGGCCTTTTTGATTGTATCATCAAAAGTCCGGTAAGATACAAAGCTCTCGCATATTTTTTGTCTAACTTAAGAGCCTTTTTTAGACTCTCTTCTGCTTCTGGTGAAACATAACCATTCGCAGCATTTATAAGTAATTGGGCATAGTCGGTATAATCTAAAGCAGTTACACGAGATCCAAGTAAATTAATCAGTTTTTCTTGAATAAGATGTGCTTCGGTGAAACGATTAAGATCGTTTTCATATTTTACTAATAGGCGGTGACCTGTAATGTCAGAATTATTGCGTTTTACTGTTTCCCTGAGGTTTTGTATTAATTGTAGGTAATCTTTGTCATAGTTAATTTTTGCTTTATTTCCTTTGTCTGGTGCGATTGTTGATTCCATCACTGCTTGTGATGGGCGGTTTTTGTTAAATTTTTCTATTAGGTCTAATCTTTCATTTAGAGGAGCATCAGCGGTTCCAAAAAAGCCTAAAGTTGAGTATAATGAGACAGAGCAGATAAGAAGAAATAAAGATAAGGCAATCATCAATAAATAGTTGCTATTAGTCTTACCATAATTTAATTTTTTTGACGTTTTTGAATCACTTTCTAAAAGCCGTTTTTTTATTTCAATGCGTGAAAGTTCCGCTTCCGACTGATTTAATATCCCACGCTTAATATCTTTTGATACTTGATCTAGCTGATCACGATAAATGTCCAACTCAATTTTATCAGTAATAATAAAAGATGGTTTTTTAAATAGTATTAAAGCACTTACACAGATTGGTATCAGGAAGAATAAAGCTGAGAAAAATAAAAAATCTAACATTCGTTACCCTATTTGCACCTCGAAACCAAATTAAGTAGTATCTCTTCAAAAATCAATTATGTCTGTCTATATGTTGAGTTCCAGTAATAATTAAAGTGTTGTTTTGAAAATTGTCGTAAATAAGTCGAAACAGGCCGATTTAACTATTGGAATCTTTAGATTAAACAAGCATTTAATTTATCAATCAGATATAAGTTTTATTAAATTTAGTTTTAGTGTTGAGAAAGAGCGAGTATGAGAAAATATTCAGTCACGGCAATCGTGCGGGAAGCTTATCGATACCATACAGGGTGGGAGAGAGCTTGGCGTTCACCTGAACCAAAGGACGAATATGATGCTATAATAATTGGTGCAGGTGGCCATGGCTTGGCGACAGCTTATTATTTAGGGAAAAACTATGGGATTACTAAAGTCGCAATAATTGAGAAAGGATGGCTTGGTGGAGGAAATACTGGTCGTAATACAACCATAATCAGGTCAAATTATTTGCAAGATCCATCAGCAGCAATCTACGAAAAAGCGAGATCTTTGTACGAAAACCTCTCACAGGAATTAAATTATAATGTTATGTTTTCACCTCGTGGTGTGATGATGTTGGCTCAAACAGAGCATGAAATACGTGGCTATAGGCGAACAGCCCACGCTAACAATCTGCAAGGTGTGGAAACAGAATTTATTCCACCACATACTGTTAAAAAATTATGCCCGATCATTGAATTGTCTGGCCCTCGTTTTCCAGTTTTAGGGGCATTGTGGCAACCAAGGGGAGGTACAGCGCGTCATGATGCAGTGGCGTGGGGTTATGCACGAGCTTGTTCTGATATGGGTATGGATATAATACAACAGTGCGAAGTGACTGGAATAATAAAATCTAACGGTAAAGTTGCTGGTGTGGACACCACAAAGGGAAAAATTAAGACGAAAAGTTTAGGATTAGTTGTTGCGGGTAACTCAAGTGTGCTTGCTGATAAGGCTGGGTTTAGGCTTCCTATAGAAAGTGTTGCACTGCAAGCCCTGGTCTCAGAACCAATTAAACCATGTATGGACGTGGTTGTAATGGCGAATACCGTTCATGGTTACATGAGCCAATCTGACAAAGGTGAGATGGTTATAGGTGGAGGTACTGACGGGTTTAATAATTATACACAACGCGGTAGTTTTCATCATATTGAAGAAACAGTAAGAGCATTGATTGAAACTTTTCCAATGATTTCCCGGTTGAAGATGTTACGCCAATGGGGTGGTATTGTTGATGTTACTGGTGACAGGTCACCAATAATATCTAAGACGCCACTTGATGGATGCTTTATTAATTGCGGCTGGGGTACTGGTGGATTTAAAGCTATTCCTGGCTCTGGTTGGGCAATGGCTGAGACAATGGCGACAGGAATCCCAAGTACATTAGCATCTGCATTTAGTTTAGATAGATTTAAAGAAGGAAGGTTCATAGATGAAAGTGTGGCTGCTGGTGTGGCTCATTGATCATTTATTAATTGTAGAATATGAATATTGTAAGGATCTTTGAATGTTAATTATTAAATGTCCCTATTGTGGCGTTGAGGCAGAAGAAACTGAACTTACCGCTGGTGGTGAAGCTCATATTAAAAGATTTGGACCAGGATCATCTGATGATGATTTTGAAAACTATTTATTTATGAGAAAAAATCATAAAGGTGTAAATTTTGAAAGGTGGCGGCATAGCTATGGCTGTGGAAAGTGGTTCCACGCTGCGCGCTGTTCAGTTACTTTGGAGGTTTTTGGAACTTATCCAGCTCAAACTGTGATGCCACCTAAAGACTTGTTATCTTCAATAAAGAAAAAACGCCCAGAGTGGGAGGGTTTTTAATGAGTACAAGATTGAAAGCTGGTGGTAATCTTTTAGATAGAAATTCAGCACAAGAATTTACGTTTAATGGAAAAAGATTTAAAGGTTTCAAGGGTGATACATTGGCATCAGCACTCTTGGCAAATGACCAAGTTCTAGTTGGACGCTCTTTTAAATACCATCGACCGCGTGGGATTGTGGCGGCAGGACCTGAGGAACCAAACGCATTGTTTGAGACTGGGTCAGGATCTAAATTCGAACCTAATCAAAGAGCAACAACTACTAAGTTATTTAATGGGTTACAGGCCAAGAGTCAGAACCATTGGCCCACCTTGGAATTTGATATTGGTGCAATAAATTCTAAACTAGCCCGATTTTTTCCAGCTGGTTTTTATTATAAAACATTCATTCATCCTCGTTTTGCTTGGAAACATGTTTTTGAACCAATTATAAGGCGAGCCGCAGGGCTTGGATCTGCCCCGACGAACAAAGATTTTAATTCATACGAGCATTTCTACGTACATGTGGATATGTTAATTGTTGGTGGTGGTGTGGCTGGTATTACTGCTGCTCGGGCGGCAATTAATAGTGGTTTGAAAGTTTTGATTGTTGAGCAAAATGATTATTGGGGGGGCAGAGCATCAATTGACAATGTCAATATCGATGGAGAGCTTTCAGCAAATTGGGTTGAAAAACAAATACATAAGCTTTCCATGGCTGATAATTTTGAATTAAAACTAAACACTATGGCTGCTGGCGTTTATGATCATGGTTACGTTTTGCTACACGAAAATTTAATCGATGAAGCAAATCAAGAAGCACTCCTGCGGCAAAGGTTGTGGAGAGTGCGAGCAAAACAAATTGTTACTGCGACTGGCGCGATAGAGAGGCCTTTATCTTTTGCTAATAATGATATTCCTGGTGTAATGCTGGCAGCTTCTGTCAGGGATTACGCAGTGAATTATGGTGTATCGTGTGGGGATAAGACTGTTCTTGTAACGAATAATGATGACGCTTATCGAACAGCTATAACTATGAAAAATGCTGGACTGGAAGTTCCATGCATAATCGATGCGCGACCTAATGTTGATGGAGAGCTTCCCAATCAGGCTCGTCAATTAGGCATTAGAATAGAAGTAGGGAAAGGCATATCAAGTGTTAAAGGCTCAAAAAGAGTAGAGGGTATCGCTCTTTGCTCCCAAGCTGGTGGAGGAGAGGTTTTAGAAGAGATTAGCTGTGATTGTGTTGCAATGTCTGGTGGCTGGTCCCCCGTTGTGCATTTGTGGTCACATTGTGGTGGTAAATTAAATTGGGATGAGCAAAACAGTACGTTTAGGCCTGATAGTAATAAACCACCCCTGGGAGCATATGGTGAGCAAATTGTAACTGTCACTGGGACTGCTAATGGATTTTTTTCAATTGGTGAGGTTTTACTAGATGCACATGAGGCTGGTGTTAAAATCGTAAAAAAATATACGAAATACTTACCTAAAATTAAATGCCCCAAATCGGTACTAATTAATGAAGAGAAATCAGCTGCCGTTTGGTTTATGCCTCAAGGCGCAAGTAGAAAATTAAAAATGAAAACTTGGTTGGATTTTCAGAATGATGTTAAGGTTAATGATGTAGAGCTTGCTGCGCAAGAAGGTTATGAAAGTGTTGAACACACAAAAAGATATACCACACTGGGTATGGCCACAGATCAAGGGAAATTATCTAACATTAATGGATTAGCTGTTTTGTCTGATAGTCTCAATCTCCCTATACCTGATGTTGGCACTACCACATTTCGCCCTCCTTATCAGCCAATATCCTTAGGTTCTATTGGTGGTGATGCACGGGGTGAATTATTTAAACCTATTAGAAAGACATCAATACACAATTGGATAGATCAGAATGGAGCAATTTGGGAGCCCGTGGCTGACTGGCGAAGGCCATATTGTTTCTTGCGTGGATCAGAAATCACAAAGGAAGCTGTTGAACGAGAAATTGTAAATACAAGAAATAATTGTGGGATACTTGATGCATCAACCCTAGGAAAAATTCTTGTTACTGGACCAGATGCTGGAAAGTTTTTGGATATGATTTACACAAATAAGATGTCAAATTTACACGTTGGCAAGTGCCGCTATGGTTTGATGTGTGGAGAGAACGGGTTTTTATCTGATGATGGAGTTGTTGCAAGATTGTCAGAGGATTCTTACTTGTGCCATACTACGTCAGGAGGATCGGATAGAATCCACGCTCACATGGAGGAATGGCTGCAAACTGAGTGGTGGGACTGGAAAGTTCACACTTTAAATTTGACTGAACAGTTTTCGCAAATTGCCATAGTTGGCCCAAATGCCCGTACAGTTTTAGCAAAAATGGGCGTTGAGGGTATTGATATTAGTCAAGAGGGGTTACCATTTATGTGTTTTCGTGAAGGAAAAATTTCTGACATTCCTGCACGTATTTTTAGAATTTCCTTTTCAGGTGAGCTTTCATACGAAATAGCCATCCCTGCTAAGAGGGCTCAAGAATTTTGGGATGCTGCTTTGAGTGCTGGTAGTGAATTTGGCATTATGCCTTATGGAACAGAGGCATTGCATGTTATGCGAGCAGAAAAAGGGTTCATTATGATTGGTGATGAAACAGACGGAACAGTTATACCTCAAGACCTGGGATTAAATTGGGCAATTTCTAAAAAGAAAGAGGACTTTATAGGAAAGAGGGCGCAATTGCGTGAATTCTTGCAGTTCGAAGATCGATGGCGATTGGTTGGCCTCAAAACAGTTGACCCAACTGTAATATTGCCCGACGGTATTTATGCCGTAGATGAAAAATTGAATAAATATGGACACAAGAATATGATTGGTCGGGTAACTTCAAGTTATTATTCACCAACTCTTGAAAGATCAATTGCGCTGGCCTTGGTGGTTAAAGGACCTGAGAGAATGGACGAAGTTATTAANTTTGCAAATTTAGATGGAACAATAACAAAAGCAGTTATTTGTGATCCNGTGTTCTATGATAAAGAAGGGAAAAGTCAAAATGCCTAACCCAAGCAATGANACAGATGATTTAAGTTACATGGGAGAAATCAGTGTAAAATTGCCTAAAAATTGGGGAATGATCACGCTTAAGGTGGATCTGGAAACGAAAGGTTTGAAAAAAATAATAAATGATTGCTTTAAAACACCACTGCCACACCTTGGAAAAGTATCAGNAACGANTGATACTAGAATTGTATGGATGGCACCAGATGAGTTATTGATACTGATAAGTTATGATAAGGTTAATAAACATATTGCGTCTCTNGAGGAGAATTTAAGAGGCGAGCANTATCTTATTGCCGATGTGTCTGATGCTCGGGTCTTNTTTAATTTAAAAGGTGAGGGCGTGTATGACGTTCTTGCAAAAGGCACACCTGCTGATATGTCCAATTTTGGAGTTAATGAAGTTCGCAGATCAAGAATTGGCCAGCTAGCCGCAGCATTTTGGACGATTAATAGCGATGAAATTGAAGTTGTTTGTTTTAGATCCGTTTCAGATTATTTATTTGATTGGTTGAAAGCAGCTGCAGCACCAAATAGTTTACCAGGATATTTCAAGTAGCTTTAAAAGATTATGTAATTTTCTCAAGCNAATAAAGTATNATCNGTCCAGNATAAAGGTTTAAGTGCATGAGTCAGAGTAATAGGTATCCAACAGTTCGCCTTAGGAAGGCCAAGTCATCTCCAAGAAGAAAGGGTTATCCCTGGTACTACAGTGATGAAATTGCATTTGACCGAAGAACAAGAAATATAAAATCAGGAGAAGTTATTAGGATTGAAGATACTGATGTAGGACCAATGGGNCTATTTTCTTTTAATCCAAAATCTAAAATAAGTGCGCGGCTGTTGGATTTGAATTCTGATGCGCAAATAGATCAAGACTGGATCAAAAAACAACTGCATAAAGCNTTAGAATTGCGTGAAGAGTTATTTGATTCAGCTTTTTTTAGGCTTATTCANGGNGAGGCTGATGGTCTTCCAGGTGTTGTTATAGACCGATTTGGCGCAAATGCTGTTTTTCAACCTAATTCGTCNTGGGCGGATTGTTTTAAAGAGCAAATANTAGATAGTTTGGTATCTCTNGGTATTCAAAATATTGTNTTGAATGGGATGAGCAGGGCGCGAAAATTGGAAGGATTGGATCAAACAAGTGAGGTAGTACGTGGAGCTATTGAAAAACCAATAGCAGTTCCAATGAATGGTGCAGTGTATTTTGCTGATATATTAAACGGTCAGAAAACAGGNCTTTTTTTTGATCAAAGAGTTAATCATGAGTTTGCTTCTAAATTGTCTAAAAACAGGGAAATTTTAGATGTATTTTCACATGTTGGCGGCTTTGGGCTGGCGACATTAGTTGCTGGTGCAAAATCAGCAACTTTAGTTGATAGCTCGCAAAATGCATTAGAGTTGGCACAAAAAGGTGCTGAGAAATCTGGAGTAGGTGATCGAGTTACCATAATAAAATCAGATGCATTTGATGCAATGTCAGAACTAAATAAATCAGGAAAAAAGTTTGATTTNGTGATATGCGANCCTCCTGCATTTTCTCCATCTAAACAAACATTGAATTCNGGTTTGAGAGCTTATGAANGAGTAGCTCTTNTATCATCAAGACTCATTACACCTAATGGATACTTAGCTTTATGTTCGTGTAGCCATGCTGTCGATTTGCAAAAATTTCGCAATGCTTGTTTGCGTGGAATTGCAAGAACTGGGCGGCAAGCNCAGCTTATTCATATAGGGGGTGCAGGGCCTGATCANCCAGTAAATGCTCAATTAGCTGAAACTGGTTATTTAAAATCCTTATTTTTTAGGATCACTTAATGATTTATGTACTTGATACATGTGTTCTTTTCCCAACNGTTGTACGAAATATTTTGTTAAAATTGGCGTTGTCTAGTGAATTCACNCCTAAATGGTCTGAAAAAATTATGGAGGAGTGGTTATTTTCGGCCAAAAAAAAAGGCTTAATTAGTATCGAATCTGCAAAAATAGAAATAATGCAAANGAAACTTAGATTTCCGNATGCGATGTGTANATTTAATGATAGTTCGATTGAAGGGTATTGGTTGCCAGATATCAATGACATTCATGTTTTATCAGTGGCCATTCAATCTAAATCACANGGTATAATTACATTTAATAAAAANGATTTTCCAAATTCAATTTTNGCTAAATATAATTTATTTAGCATAAATCCAGATCAATTTATTGCAGACATTTACAGGAAAAACCCCAACCTAATATCAGGGATTGTCTCTGAAGAGCTCGATGAGATCAATAGTACATATGAAAAACAAATGAGTATTAAAGGGTTGTTGAAAAAAGCTCAGTTACCAAAATTAGCAAAATTAGTAAGCTAAACTGATTTTATTTNTGCCAAGTTTGTTCTAATTTCTCAATGGCCTTGATTCTACTTTGAGTTTTTGGATGGCTTAATAACCAGGCGGGCATATTGCCTGCACCACTTGAAATTATTTCAAGTTTATTTAACAAATCCTTTTGACCTTTAACCCCTATTTCAGATTTAGTTAACAAAGCGCTGGCATAAGCGTCAGCTTCATATTCATCCTTACGGGATAACTTGGCTGCTAGTAAACTTGTTAGGAAATTAGCTATTAGTGCACCTACTCCCGGAATAAATCGATTTAAAATCATCATCAANGCTACTCGCATTGCATTTTGACCTGAAAAATCTATCATTCTTTTTCTAGAATGACCCAGNGCCACATGTCCAAGCTCATGTGCNATAACACTAACTAACTCTGAAGCTGTAACTTCCTTNTTATAGTATTTTTTTAAAAATCCTCTTGTTATGAAGATTCTACCATCTGGAGCCGCTAGGCCGTTTACTGCTTCAATTTCATAAATATGTACTTTTATTTCATGTAAATCTAAAGACCTTGCCATTTGATTTGTGAGTAACATTATTGGCTTGTCAGCNAGTAAAGTAGAGTTTTTGTCTAAGTTAGCNTTAGTGCGCCANNCAGAAAAACGATACATAATNTAACCGTAAATCAATGCAAGTAATATTGGCGTAAATTTTATCATCATTTGGTTATGAACTGAAAGGTTTGATTCAGCAAGATTTAGTCCCAGATNACATTTACAGCTAACGGTCCTCTAAAAGCCCATCCAGTATATTCAATTGAGTAATCTGGATTTAGCTTTAAATTTGGAAGCATATCAAAAATNAATGGTAAAACAACTTCAGTGATNAATGTCTTTGAGGCCCAGGCGCCAGCACANAAATGTGGCCCAGCTCCAAAAGCGATAGATGCTTTGCAGTCCCTTGTTATATCAAATATTTCAGGATTTAAAAAAATATTGGGATCGCGATTAGCTGCACCAAACATGAGAAATACGCGATCACCAACCTCAAAATTAACGTTCGCGTAGGTATATTNTTTTGCAATNCGTCTTGGGGACATTCCAATCGGNGACATCCATCGAGAATATTCTTCAAATACCTGAGTCCAGGAACATTCTTCTGCCAGTACCATTTTCAGCTGTTCTGGATGTTTTAATATNGTTGCTATTGTGCCTGAAATGGCATCCCGAGGTTCATTTTGGCCTCCTGANATTGCAAGTTTTATATTNGCTCTGATTTGTTCCATCGATAAGCCATTTCTTAGCTGAACCGCAAGCAAAGATAGATCATCATCCTTTAATGGACATTTCAATTTCTCTGTTATGTGTTGATCAATTGAATCTGTACAATTATTGCAATTTTCTGTTACCTGTGGATCACCAGAATAATTAGAACATCCATCTATCATCCCTTGGCTAGTTCTGTCCATTTCTTCTTCTGACATATTAGTTAAGCCTGTCATCACTCTCAACATGTGGGCAGATGCTGGCATTGCTATTTCAGTCATTAGATTTGCTTTTTTTTTGGCTCTTATATTACTAAGTATTTCTTTTGTGTTTTTTTCAAACAGGATTTTCCAAACGTCTCGAACCGTCTTAGGTGAGACAGTTGGGAAGATTGCTTTTCGTTCGTTTAAATGCGCCTCACCATCTTTTCGCATCATATTTTCACCCATCAATTGGGTCATCAATCCATCAGGTTGTAGGGAAGAAAAAACGTCTGTTTTTTTTTCGTTAACAAATATATCATTTCGTAATGTTAATAAGGTTGCGCTAAGTTCTGGCACATAACTAATAGGCGNTAAAANTTGCATTTCTTTTAACGATGGATAAGGGTCTTTTACNAAACTCATTAAGTCAATATTGAATTTGGGAGCATTAGACATTNGATTAAGATTACTTAATAAAACCAAATTATCAAACGTTTTTTTGTATAAGAATAAATATCAGAATAAATAAATTATTTACTTAATTCTTTCATGCCACTTTCTATNCCTTTTAATGTCATGGCATACATGCGGTGTGAGAATATTTCCTGAATCATGCCAACTGAATGAGTATATTGCCAATATTTTTCAGACAGTGGATTAATCCATATACTTGCTGGCCATTGGTCGATGGCTCTATTTAGCCAGACTTCTCCAGCTTCAGAATTCCAGTGTTCTGAGGCACCACCAGGATATGCAACCTCGTAGGGAGACATTGAAGCATCTCCCACAAAAATACATTTATAATCATTTCCGTATGTTCGTAGAATGTCTTGTGTCGAGGTTTGCTCGCTCCATCGCCTACGATTATCTTTCCAGACACCTTCATAAAGACAATTGTGGAAATAAAAGTATTCCATGTGTTTAAATTCGGTCTTTGCAGCCGAAAATAACTCTTCAACAATTTTTATATGAGGGTCCATAGATCCACCNACATCAAGAAATAATAATACTTTAACGGCATTTCTTCTTTCAGGCCGCATCTGCACATCCAGATAACCATTTTCTGCTGTTGACCGAATNGTGCCATTTAAATCTAATTCTTCAGCAGCGCCATCTCTTGCCCACCTTCGAACTCTTTTTAAAGCAACTTTTATATTGCGAGTCCCAAGTTCGACATTATCATCTAAATTTTTGAAGTCGCGTTTGTCCCAGACTTTAATAGCTTTTTTATGCCTGCTTTCATTTTGGCCTATGCGTATACCTTCAGGATTATATCCATATGCACCAAAAGGTGAAGTCCCTGCTGTGCCGACCCATTTGTTACCACCTTGGTGTCGACCTTTCTGTTCTTCTAGNCTCTTTTTTAGAGTTTCCATTAACTTTTCAAACCCACCTAATGCNTCAATTTCNGCCATTTCTTCCTTGGTNAAATGTTTTTCAGCCATTTTGGTGAGCCAATCGTTTGGCAAATTTACTGCCTCAAGCACATCATCAACAGAGATATTTTCTAAACCTTTAAAAGTTGATGCAAAAACTTGATCAAATTTATCTATGTTTCTTTCATCTTTAACCATTGCAGTGCGTGCCAGAAAATAAAACCCTTCAATATCGTATAAAACCAGTCCAGTTTTAGTGGCCTCTAAAAAACTTAGATATTCTCTTAAAGAAACGGGGATTTTGGCTGATCTTAAATTTTCAAAAAATGGAATAAACATTTTTCCCCTCTGATTACAGCCACTCAATTGCTAATGTTGTAAAAAGACCAATAACTGCACCAATAATTAAATAAACCAGCAAGTACTGTATTAAATCTGATTTGTTTCCGCCATTTTTTCGAGCAGTGTAGGCTCCAAAGAGTGCACTAATTATGGCAAATGTTATAATAAGCAAATTCGTTACCTTTAAATTGAGATTAAATACTTTAAGATCAACGTTGCCCTCTAGCAAGGAATGCTAATCGCTCGAACATATGAACATCTTGTTCATTCTTGAGTAGTGCACCATGAAGTTTTGGAAGGGCATCCTTTCCATCTCGTTTGAGGTCTTCTGGAGTAAGATCNTCAGCAAGTAAAAGCTTAAGCCAATCAAGAACTTCTGATGTTGATGGTTTTTTCTTTAAACCGGGAGTTTCTCTTATTTCATAGAATTGGGATAGAGCTTGAGTTACCAGCTGTGATTTAATTTTGGGAAAGTGCACATCAATTATCTTGCGCATAACCTCATCCTCAGGGAATTTAATATAGTGGAAAAAACATCTTCTTAGAAAAGCATCTGGCAATTCTTTTTCATTATTTGATGTGATGATAACAATTGGCCTATTAGTTGCTTTAATAACCTCGTTTGTTTCATAGACATGGAATTCCATTTTGTCGATCTCTTGAAGTAAGTCATTTGGGAATTCAATATCAGCTTTATCAATTTCATCGATTAACAAAACTACTTTTTCTTTCGCTTCGAAAGCCTCCCATAGTTTGCCTTTTTTAATATAATTTTTAACATCTTTGACTCTTTCGTCGCCCAATTGACTATCNCTTAATCTCGTTACCGCATCATATTCGTACAATCCTTGCTGAGCTTTGGTAGTCGATTTTATATTCCATTCTATCATTTGAAGGTTTAGAGATTTNGAAATCTGTTTTGCGAGCTCAGTTTTGCCTGTCCCTGGCTCGCCTTTAACTAATAAAGGTCTTTCTAATGTGATTGAAGCGTTCACAGCAATTGTTAAATCGTCGGTGGCCACATAGGCATTTGTTCCAGAAAATTTCATAGTTCTTCCATATTTTAGGTGATTTTCTTATAAGACTTTAGCACACCAAAATAAACCTACAAGACATGGAATGACGTGGGGTGACAAATGGTAGGTATTGAGATAGTGGTTTTTCAAGANTCCAAATGTTTGGTATTTAATGATTCTTCAATGGGGTAATTAATGAATAAAAAAGTTTTATCTAAGGATTATATTCCTTCTGAAAGTGAACCGTTTATGAACGAAAATCAGTTAGAATATTTTCGGAAGAAATTGCTAGATTGGAAGTTGGAAATAATGGACGGCACGCAAGATACAATTAAAGGCATGCAAAATGGGACACGAAATATTCCTGATGCTGCTGATAGAGCATCTGAAGAGACGGACCGAGCGTTAGAATTGCGTACACGAGATAGACAGCGAAAGTTAATTTCAAAGATTGATGGTGCATTACGAAGAATTGAAAATGGTGAATATGGATATTGTGATGTTACCGGTGAGCCCATTAGTCTTAAAAGATTGAACGCTCGTCCAATAGCGACTATGAGCTTAGAAGCTCAAGCGAAGCATGAACGAAAAGAAAAGGTCCACCGAGACGATTAAGAGGACTTGATTGTTACAATAAACCTTAAACTGTCATCAGTGCAGCAGCAAAAAAATATGTCTTTAAAAAATGAAAGTGTAACTATTCTAGGTGCTGGTATTGGTGGCCTAACAGCCGCCATTTGTCTGTTGCAGCGTGGGGCTCGAGTCACTATTTTCGACCAAGCAAAAAAAATAGAAGGTTTTGGTGCTGGTATACAATTAAGCCCAAATGGTTTTGGTGTGATGAGTTCGCTTGGGTTGGCTTCTGAGTTAATAGCCAAAGGCAACATACTTGAGTTTATAAACGTGCAGAATTTTAAGGATTCCACATTTTCAAGTAGGGTAAATTTGATGCGGGTGACGCATGGAAATAATAATCCACATCTGGTAATACACAGGTCAGATTTCATACACATTTTAATAAAAAAGGTTCTAGACTTAGGAGCAAAAATAAATTTTGGGAAAAAGGCTTCGCATATCAATTACAATAATAAAGAAATAGAAATTTTCTTTAGTGATCAGAGCAAACATATCGCAAAGTTATTAGTAGGAGCTGATGGAATACATTCGATTGCGCGGAAATCAATAGGCTATAATAAGCCACCTAAATTTATGGGTAAGGTTGCTTGGCGAACGGTAATTGAAAGTAAATTTGTTCCTTTATTTGACCTGCCGAGTGAAGCTACAATTAGATTTGGCCCAAATCGGCATATGGTTACCTACCCCATGCAAAATGGCAAATTAGTAAATTTGGTGGCTGTGGAAAAGAGAAATGAATGGGTGGCAGAAGGCTGGAATTATTCGGATAAAAGAGAGAGTTTAGAGCAATCATTTAAAAATTGGCCAGTTAATGTTTTGAAACTTCTAAGTGTTGTGGAGGATGTAAAGCTATGGGGTCTGTTTTCGCATGAAATACCAGCAAAATGGCACTCTTGTGGCATAGTTTTAATTGGGGATGCTTGCCATCCTATGGTCCCATTTCTGGGGCAAGGAGCAAATATGGCAATTGAGGATGCTTGGGTGCTTGGCGAAGAATTAGATAATTCAGTTAATTTTAATGATGGGTTAAAAAAATACCAAGCTAGGAGAATCAATCGGGTAAAGAAAGTGTCTCGGGCATCTCTGGCTAATGGTGATATTTATCATGCTGATGGTGTAAAAGCTAAAATTATTGATATTGGTTTAAAAGCGTCTTTTAAATTAAAGCCTAGTTTTATTCAAAGTAAATACGATTGGTTATATGGAGTTGACGTTAGTAGGGGTGATTAGATATGTAGACCAACCCATATTGGGACATGATCTGATGGTTTTAGCTTTCACACCATCAGCATGATAAATA
>NYTF01000085.1 GCA_002683355.1 Paracoccaceae bacterium
GGTGGAAGACGGGATTCGAACCCGCGACCCTCGGTACCACAAACCGATGCTCTAACCAACTGAGCTACAACCACCATTTTAATTTCGCTTTAAAAGCGGTTGCAAATATAAATCATTTACTACGTCCTCGCAATACAGAGCGTCAAGAATTTTTAAATTAAATCAGACAACGATTTTACAGCTACATAACGTTCTACATTAAAGCCTTCTGCATGTTCCACTCCTATTAATCTTCCTAAGTCTTGTGCTCTGTAGGTAATACTATCCTTAAAATTGGTAGAGGATATTGGTGTTACGGGCTCACTTGAATCTTTTTGGTGAAATTGGGTCTTATAAGCAAATACGGCTTCTAATTTTTTATCTAAATATCCCGAAACATCCACTACAAAATCAGGCTTAACATTTTTCCATTGCATATAATGATATACTTTGCTTGGTCTCCAAGGTTTTTGCAAAACCCCAGTTTCGTCCGTTGTTGTAATTTTTCGTAAGCCGCTTAAAAAGCAAGCGTGACTCGTTAGGTCACTAGCTTTAGGATGATCAATATGCCGATCATCAAAAGCATTGCATAACACAATATCGGGTTGGTATTTTCTAATTTGCGAAATAAGCTTCATTTGATGTTCTTTATCATTTATAAAAAACCCATCTGCAAAATCCATATTAATTCTAAAACTAGCTCCTAATATGTTTTTTGCATTTTCAGCTTCCTCATCTCTGGTTGCTGCAGTTCCTCTAGTCCCTAACTCCCCTCTAGTTAAATCTATAATTCCAACAGTACGTCCTTGAGCAATTTCTTTTAACAGGGTTGCTCCTGCTCCTAATTCAATGTCGTCTGGGTGTGCGCCGATAGCGAGTATGTCTATTTTCATTATTTATTTTATTTTGTGACTGTTAGTGAAGGCTTGTTTTAAATCTAAAATTAAATCATCGAAATCTTCTATTCCTACTGAAAACCTCAACAAACCTTCGCTAATCCCTTGTTTTTTTCGTTCTTTTTCTCCTAATAATGCATGGGAGGCTTTTGATGGGGCCAATATGGTAGACTCTACTCCTGCNAANCTCATNGATGGCTTTATAAGCTGTAAAGAATTTAAAAACTTTTTAGAATTTACCGATTTTTCCAATTCAAAAGATAACATCCCAGTAAAACCGTTCATTTGTTTTTTTGCTAGTTGGTGGTTAGGATGTGATATAAGTCCAGGATAAAAAACTTGACTTACCAATGGATTTTCTGTCAACCATTCGGCAATTTGTTTGGCATTATTATTTTGTGCCCACACCCTTAGTGCTAAAGTTTTCATACTTCGTTCCAGTAACCACACCGTATATTCACTTAAACTTCCTCCCAAATTTTTTGCCAAATTCCAAATTTGATCAATGTGTTTTTTTGAAGAAGCGATAGCTCCTGCACAAATATCACTGTGCCCACCTAAATATTTAGTAGCACTGTGAATGATCACATCAATTCCAAAATCTATTGGAGTTTGGTTGATAGGAGAAGCAAATGTATTGTCAATTAAACTCGTTAAACCGTTTTCTTTTGCTAATTTAGAAATCATGGTTAAATCTGTTATTTTCATTAGTGGGTTTGAAGGAGTTTCTACATAAATTACTCGTGTATTTTCCTTTATTTTTGATGTAAAATCCTCCTCTGTAAAACCATCGGTAAAGTCGTATTCAATTCCATATTTAGGAAACTCTTCCACAATAAAATTATACGTACCCCCATAGATAGTCTGTTGAACAACCACATGATCTCCCTTATTTAAAAATGCTAAAAGAGCAGTGCTTACGGCCGCCATTCCACTACTTAATATAAGTCCAGCTTCTGTTTTTTCGAGAGCAGCTATTTTTTTACATAATGCTTCTTGATTGGGAGTATTAAAATACCTCGGATATCTAGATACTTCTACACCCTCATAAGCATAGGAGCTGGACATATAAAGAGGAGAAATTGCTCCTTTAAACTGCTTGTCCTCCACTTCGCCTATGTGTGTGCAAATAGTGTTAATACCCAAACTTTTATTTTTCATTTTATAGATTTTAAGTGGTTAAATTTATTAAATACTTGAGAGGTTTGCTATCTTTATGCGATGAAAATTTTACTTACCCATATTAAAGAGTTACTTCAGGTCCGCGATATCCCAGTAGAGAGACTCTGTGGTGATCAAATGAAAATACTTCCAACCNTNAAGAATGCCTGGCTTTACCTTGTNNATGATAAAATTGATGATTATGGCACGATGGANGCTCTACCCAATTTAGAGNCTGATAAAATAATTAATTGCAGTGGAAGAACGGTTTTACCAACATGGTGTGACTCGCACAGNCATCTTGTTTATGCAGGCAACAGAGAACAAGAATTTGTAGATCGGATAAATGGTTTTTCGTATCAAGAAATAGCTGCCAATGGTGGTGGAATTATTCATAGTGCAAAAAAACTTCAGGCTACCTCTGAGCAAGACTTGTTTTCTCAATCTGAAAACCGTTTAAATGAAGTAATGCGTTTAGGTACCGGTGCTATCGAAATCAAATCGGGCTATGGTCTNACGCTTGATGCAGAATTAAAGATGCTTAAAGTCGCCAAAAAATTAGGGGAAAAACANCCCATAAAAGTGCAAACCACCTTTTTGGGAGCACATGCAGTACCTCCAGAATTTAAAAATAATAAACAAGGGTACCTAGATCATATTTGTAACGATATGTTGCCTAAAGTTGCAGATNAAAAACTAGCAACCTTCATCGATATTTTTTGTGAAAAAGGATATTTTACTGTANCAGATACGCATCAATTACTAGTAGCTGCAAAGAAATATAATTTAATACCAAAAATACATGTCAATCAATTTAATGCAATTGGTGGGGTCGAAGCGGGCGTTCAACACCAAGCGCTTAGTGTAGATCATTTAGAGGTTTTAACCGATGATGATCTTTTGGCTTTAAAAGGATCAAAAACAATGCCTGTAGCCTTACCATCTTGTTCTTATTTTTTAAGCATTCCCTACACTCCAGCAAGAAAAATTATTGATGCTGGTTTGCCATTAGCTCTTGCNACAGATTACAACCCAGGCTCCACGCCTAGTGGTAATATGAATTTTGTGGTGGCCACCGCTTGTATAAAAATGAAATTAACTCCGGAAGAAGCTATCAATGCGGCAACAATTAACGGTGCCTACGCAATGGATATTAGCGGCAGTCATGGCAGTATTAGCAAAGGAAAAAGTGCGAGTGTAATTATTACCAAAGAAATTCCATCCTACGCTTATTTACCGTATTCCTTTGGAAGTAATTTAATAGAGCAAGTGATNATTAACGGACAGTTGATGATAAAAAAAATATAACCCTAATAGTAAAAATTAATTATTTAAAATTTTATTAAATACCTAGCATATGCAAAAACAACTCATAGAATGTGTTCCAAATATTAGTGAGGGTCGTGATTTAAAAATTATAGAAACCATAGCTCAAATTGTTGAAACAGTTGATGGAGTTAAACTTTTAGATGTTGATCCTGGAAAAGCAACCAATCGTACCGTAATTACTTTTGTTGGGGAACCTCAACCAGTTATTGAGGCCGCTTTTAGATTGATAAAAAAAGCAGCAGAGCTTATCGATATGAGTAAACATTCTGGAGAACACCCCCGGTTTGGTGCTACAGACGTTTGTCCATTGGTTCCTATTTCTGGAATTAGTTTAGAAGAAACTGCTCATTACGCACACCAGTTAGGAAAACGTATTGGAAAAGAACTGGGAATACCTGGTTATTTTTATGAAAAAGCAGCTACCGAGGATAAAAGAAAAAACCTTGCTAATTGCAGAAGTGGTGAGTACGAAGGCTTGTCTGCCAAACTATCAGATCCCCTTTGGAAACCTGATTTTGGCGCAACCGTTTATAATAAAGAGGTAGCAAGAACTGGTGCCATTGCAATATCTGCTCGAGATTTTCTAATTGCTTACAATGTTAATTTAAACACCACCTCGACGCGAAGAGCCAATGCGATTGCTTTTGATATTAGAGAAGCAGGAAGAATTAAAAGAGAAGGAAATCCAATTACTGGAAAAAAAATATTAGATGCAAATGGAGAACCCGAGCGAGTTCCGGGTAAACTTAAAGCGGTAAAAGGAATTGGTTGGTTTATCGATGAATACGGAATTGCTCAAATTTCTTATAACCTTACCAATATTACGATTACTTCCATGCATGAAGCTTTTGATGAAAGTTGTAAAGCAGCATTAGCAAGAGGAATCAGAGTGACAGGTTCTGAGATAATAGGATTAATTCCACTGCAAGCCATGTTGGATGCTGCCGATTATTATTTGATAAAACAAAAGCGATCCCTAGGGATTTCAGAAAAGGAAAAAATAAATATTGCCGTTAAATCTTTAGGACTGGATGACTTAAAACCCTTTCATCCTGAAGAAAAGATCATCGAATATATGCTAACGAGTGATCAAAAAAAATTAATTGATTTTAAATTAAATGATTTTGCAGACGAAACTGCCGGAGAGTCTATGGCTCCAGGTGGCGGTTCTATTTCGGCATATGTTGGTGCTCTAGGAGTTTCTTTAGGGACTATGGTCGCTAATTTATCTGCACATAAAGCTGGCTGGGACGAACGATGGGATTTTTTCTCAGAATGGGCGATAAAAGGGCAAGAATATAAAGAACAACTTTTATTTTTAGTTGATGAAGACACCAATGCTTTTAATAAAATTATCGATGGTTTTAGAATGCCTAAGGACAACGATTTAGAAAAGAAAATACGATTAGACGCGATAGAAGATGCTACCAAATACGCCACCGAAATTCCATTTAAAGTAATGGAAACCTCCTTTAAATCAATGGAGGTGATGCAAGCGATGCTCCAGGATGGTCTAAAAAATTCGCTATCCGATGCAGGAGTTGGGGTACTTTGTGCCAGAGCGGCTGTAATTGGAGCCTACTTTAATGTTAGAATCAATGCTAAAGACATTAAAGACAGGGATTTTGCAACTGCTATTTTAAGCAAAGCGGCAATTATTTATGAAAAAACTATTGCTATGGAGCAAGAAACTATTTCTTATATCGATTCACAAATGTGATGATAGGATTATTTTTTTAAACATCGTAATATCCCAACTTAAGATGTCTTATTTTCATATCCATCATCTTAGCTATGAATTTTTTATTATTTCGATAATTTCTATTTTTCTTAAACTTGATAAAATGACCGTTGGAGTGTATGCTAAACCTTTTGTTACTATAGGTTACAAGACGATAATAAGGCACAATCCACGAATAACGATCTAATTTATTTCCAAAATGAACGATAACCCCTTTATCTCGTAATTCAATATTGGCATAACTAATAGCATTGGAGCGACTGTTTTTAGGTTGTAGTTGGGCACTTAATTCTTCTATGATGAGTCGGCTCGAACCAACACCTCGCATTTTAATTTTATTAAAAAATGAAAAAGGAGGTCCCACTAAAAGGTCACTTTCCTTTGAATAGTCTATATTTTTATAGGTAGTATTAAAAAGCATTATTGGTTTTTTAAGTTTTCTAGAAACAGCTCCCCATTGGAGAGATGTTGATGTTGTTTCTCTTGAGGCATTTTATCGAACATTCTAACCAGCATTCCTAAGCGAGGATTGGATAAAAAGAAATCGCGATGAACATTCATAAAACGCCAAAATAAGCCATCCCAAACAGCTTGCCATTCTCCTTTTTTATAATTGCTCATTTTCATTAAATAATTACTACCACTGATATAAGGTTTTGAAGCTAATAAGCCTCCATCTGCAAATTGACTCATGCTGTATACATTGGTTACCATCACCCAATCATAGCTATCAATCGATAGTTCCATAAACCAACGGTAAACATCATCAGGATCAAACTCACATAACAACATGAAGTTACCTAACACCATCAAACGCTCAATATGATGGCAGTAACCGGTATCTAACAATTTTTTAATAGTGATATCTATAGGTGGAATACCCGTGGTACCATCGTAAAATGATTGCGGTATCTTCTTTTTAAAATTCCAGAAGTTGGTAGTTCGTGCATCAACCCCTCGGGCATCGTAAATACCTCTTACAAATTCTCTCCATCCAATGATTTGTCGAACAAAGCCTTCTGTTGAATTAATGGGAATATTGTTATGCTTTGCAAATGATAAACATTCTTCGATAACTTTTTTAGGGCTTATTAAACCAACATTTAACATGGGGGTTAAAACACTGTGGTTTAATATAGAATTTTCTGCTACAATAGCATCTTCATAGATACCAAAATCCATAAATCGATACTCAAAAAATTGATGAAGCCATTTATGGGTCAAGTCAAAATTAATTGGGTAAAGTGGCGCATCGGTAAGGTTTCCTAAATGATTTGAAAAATTTTTAGCAACATAATTTTTTGCTTCTTCATAAAAAGGGTCGGTATCTGGAAAAATAATAGGAGGTGGTGTTTTTGTTTTTGGATATTTTTTTCGATTCTGAGTATCATAAGTCCAAGCACCTCCCTCGGGTTTTCCTGCTGTATCGAGAAGTATTCGATTATTTTTTCTTTGTTCAATATAAAAAGAAGTCTGATGGTACTTTTTTTTGTCCAATCTAAAGAAAGAAGTCAAATCATCTTTTGAATTTAAAAATAAGGGGGAAGTAAATTCTTTAAAGGTAAAACCTTCAGCTTTTAACCCCTTATTCAATCTTTTTTGAAGCCAATTGTCTGTGGGATCAATATAATTAATATGACTGTAACCTTTGCGTTTTAATGCTGGAATAAGAAAACGAATATCAGCTATTTTTTCAATGGACTCAACATAGGTTACCGCTATATTTTTTTCTTTTGTCACATAATCTGCATACCATTTCATTGTTGCTCGGTGAAAAGCAATTTTTTGTTTATGGAATTTATAGTGTTTGAAAAATAAATATTCTTCAACTAAATAAATAGGTTCTTTGTTTTCAAAAATTGGAGAATTTTGAAATAATTGATGTGGAAATACTAAGTTTAAACTTTTCATTTGTTTTTTCTGCAGCGTTCGCTACAATATTTTACTGCTTCCCAATCCTTTTTCCATTTTTTTCGCCAACTAAAAGGACGATCACATACTGGACAAATTTTCTGAGGAAGATTTTTTTTATTCATTTTTAAAATTTTGGCACTTGTTCGACTCGTGCATATGGATGCGTTTCAATTTTTTTTAAGGTATAGTAACTGTTCAGTCCTGAAATTCCTACACTGTTTGTCAGCTCTAAATCAATGTCATTATTGACAATAGCATTTTCTGGGATGATTAGTTGTTCTACTTCACCAATGATCATGATGGTACCATTGTTTTTTATATCTAAGGATTCTTTAAAACACATTCCTATTTTTAAATTACTTTCTTTAACAAAGGGAGCTTTAAAATTTGCATGATACTCCTCAGTTAATTTGCAACGCTCAAATTCTGATACTTCGGAATCAAATTTAGCAGAGGTATAATGTGCCTTTTTTATAAATTCAGGATGAATATGATTTATGGTGTACTGGCCAGTCTTTTGGATATTGGTATAGGTATGTCCAAACTTTAATCTTCTGGGTCTGGATATAAATCCCAATAGCGGAGGATTACTACCTAAGTGAACAACAGAACTAAAAATAGCCAAATTTGTTTTGCCTTCATCGTCAATAGTACCAATCAAATTTGCAGGCTTAATTCCGGTAATTGAATTGATAATTTTTAATCTCGATACACGATCTAATTCTTGTATTTGTTTATGAGTATATATCATATTAACGATTGTTTACATGGGTTTTAATTATACGCTTTTTCTCTTTTTGGACTATTGGATGTTTTTTATGATTCCATATTTTTGTTCGTGCAGTTTTGGCACTCTGCTTTAAATCGACAATAGGCTTGGGATAATGAGTCCCTATGTCAAGGCCATAAAAAAGTTGTTCCATCGCTGTCATGTTCCAAGGTTCATGGAGGTGCGAAATAGGAATATCGGCTAGTTCGGGAACCCATTTTTTTATAAACAAACCTTCTGGATCATGTTCATATGAATTTTTAACTGGATTGTATAACCGAATGGTATTTATTCCTGTTGTTGCGGCTTGCATCTGAAATTGGGGATAATGAATTCCTGGTTCGTAATCTAAAAAAAGGGTTGCGAGATGATAAACACCATCGCGCCAATCCTGATCTAAATTCATCGTAAAAAAAGAGACTAACATCGCACGCATTCTAAAATTAATCCATCCTGTTTGAATAAGTGCCCGCATGCAAGCATCAACGAGTGGATAGCCGGTTTTACCAAGTTTCCATGCATCAATATAGTGTTGATTTTTTTCATGGATTAAAAACTCATAGCCTTTATTAATACAATGGGTTTCATAAGAGCATTCGACCTCAAATTTTTGTATAAAATGACAATGCCACTTTAATCGGGTTAACATCCCATTAAAAGCCCTTTTGTTGTGTTGTCGGTTTGGGTGTTTACTAACAAACTGAAAGACTTGTTTTATACTCAAATTACCCCAAGCTAAAAAAGGAGATAGCCTACTACAACTTGATCTACTTTCATGGGGTTTCGAAATATATTTATGATAATTAGTACCCCTAAGTTCAGTAAAAGAGTTTAAATATTTCCAAGCATTTTTTGCTCCTGCAGGTTGAAATTGTTTAGGATAATTTTTAAGTGTTTTTTCGAATGCTTTAGGTAATAAAAAAGGATGCGTTATTTTTTTAAATTTTGCACGAGAATAATTGTTTGGTATCAGGGGCTCACTCATGGTTGTATACCATTTCTTGTTCCAATCTACTCTATTTTTTATACCTCGAAGGATCCCATCTCTCTGTGACTGAGACCAAACAATATCATTTTTTTTAGAAAACAATTCAATTTGTTGATCTCGATACCACGTTTTTGCTATGCCACTTTCGCGATAACTATAGATGTTTTTAATTTTATAATTGTTGTTTAAAAAACAAAAAACATCTAAAGCCTCCCCGTAAAATAACTCAACATTTCGATGGTACTTTGTTAACTCCAAATTAAGTCCTTGAATGGAATGATAAATAAACTGCAAATGTCTGTTGCTGGTATCTAAATGTTTGATCAAACTTGGCTCAAACATAAATACAATGAGATAAGGCAGACCCGATTTTTCTGCGAGAAATAATGGTTTATGATCTTGCAATCGTAAATCACGCTTTAACCAAACAATATTGATTTCTTTTTTTATCAAAAGATTAATTCTTTTTTACATTTTTTCCAGTACGAGAAAAAACTTGGATAATATCCTTTAACATCAAAAATAAAATCTCTTGGGAAACTATTCCCGCTGTAATGTGAGTTGAGCGGATGTTCCTTAAAGTTGACATCGTTTGGAGCATGATCTAAAATAAAATCAGTAAACTCACCGACGTATATCTGAATAGTATCAATGTTATATTTGCAAAATTCCAACATAAAATTCATACTGTTCAGCGATATTGGATATTGATTGAAGTGAGAGGGTTCAAGTAAAAGTATTCTATTGGCAAGAATTTCTTGATCCCAAAGGGGATCTAAATTGTAAAAATTATAAATATAGGTAGGCCTTTTTGCATCAATTTTGATAGCGGTTTTGTCTGGTAAAGGGGTATTGAGCAAGCAAGCATCAGTCTCTAGTAGTTCTTTTGGTATTTGTAAATTCTGAAAATCGTCATAAGAGACATCTAAAAAAGTATTTGTTTGTTTAGTAAAACAATACTTATTTATATTGTTTTGATTTGCAAAATATTTTTTGTTGGAGTTTGTTCCAGCAACCCATTGCCAACTTAAAGCATTACTTGCCCAATCTGCATCTAAAAGATGATAATACATCCATTTTGCAGGAATACGCCAATGACTTTGCGCTACATTACATGCTAATGAGGCGATATACATTCGAAGATGATTGTGCATGTAACCATTTTCGTAAAAGTTAATAATCGCAGTATCTATAGCTTTTATACCGGTATTGGCTTCTACAATAGATTTGGAAATTGCAGTATTGGAAACTTTAAGCTGTTTGTTTTTTAAATCAAAATTAATATCATTTTCCTTGGCTATCCATACCTGTTGCCAGTAATCTCTCCAAGTTAGTTCTTGGATAAACTTTTCTGATTGTTTTACCGAATACCCTGAAGTTAAAACTTGTTGAAATATATCTTTTGTAGAAATAATACCTCTTGAGATATAGGGAGAAAGGTAAGAAACTGAACCATTGATGAAATTTCTAGTGTTCGCGTATTTAACCGGATTTATTTGATGAATACGTTGTTGTACATCAGAAAAGAATACAGGGAAGTTTATATTTTTCACAAGATTATTTTGTGTAAATATATTAAATGTTTAACTATTTTACAATTTTGTTAAACATTTAGTTGAGCAGAAAAAAGATATAACAATCGTAAACGTGATTTATCGTTGCATTTTAAAAATTACGATCGCATGAGGAAAAGTAATAGAGGCTAGCAAAGCAACAAAAAGAAGATTAAATAGCGCAGGGTTGTCATTAGTAAAGTAAGATAGTAAACAAATACCTACAACAGACAATCCCCAATACAAAAAAGAAACCCTAAGGTATTTAATGACATTGGCTAAGTTAGTTTTTCCATAGATACTTATTATTTGATCATTTAGAGAAGGAAGTGCATGCCAAACAATAAAATATATGGCAAAAGACCACAATAACGTAGAGTTACTGAACAAAATGTAAAACAAAATAACATATGCTATTTCTTTAATTAGTGGTATCCATTTGTATTGTTTGATTGCATAAACAAAATAAAAGATTAAAAGAATCCCAAAAGTGATGAATAAAAAATAATTAAAAAAAGTAGTACTCAAATTAATATTAGTGATGTCATAAACAATGATAAAAACCTCG
>NYTF01000018.1 GCA_002683355.1 Paracoccaceae bacterium
TTTCTTTTCGTTTAATTAATAAATTAGGTTTAATTAAGCTATGAGAGTAGCTTAAACAAAGATAAAATCAATTAAAGTGAAAAGAAGACAAAATAGAAAGATTACCAATCCAAGGACTAATAATACCGGTTGTGTCTTTTTAGCGCTAAAGATTGGTTCAAAAATTGGCCAAATATATTTTTTTATCATCACATGATTTCTACTAAATTTGAAATAGGATCTAAGCAGTCAATAATCTACAACTTATCACCAAACGAAATAATTTAAACTATGTCTTTGTCAAAATTTAATTTTAGGTCGAAGGCTAAGCACTTGCAGATACGTAATGCACGGTTGCCTTAAGTTTGGTGCAATTATTACTTGATCTCTTTATTAGTTCAATTTTTAATTCGTCGTCAATTTTTTTGTGTGTTTCGGTGTCAAATGGGGCTTCTTTTTTTATTCGAGCGGCCAGCCCAATTTGATTAAAAAATGTTATTTGTGTATTTATTGGATCAGTACTTAACATTTCAGTATTAATTGTTTTTATTGTGATTTTATTAAAACCTGATGATTCAAGTGTCTGTGAAAGATAACTTTTACTACTAAATGCCAGAGGCCCAGGTTCAGTCGATGGTTTTGGATGTGGTTTATTTAAATACTTTAGAACAATTTGTAGTGGCAAAAAAAAGAATTCATTGTCCTCTAGAGCTGACCAACATATGAAGTCGAGCCTGCCGTTGGATTTTAAACTACGGTGCATATTACGAAATGCCGCCACAGGATTTTCAAAGAACATAACACCAAATCGGGAGATAATTTGATCATAAAATGAAGGCTTAAATCTAAATGATTGAGCGTCAGCATTTAAGAATTTAATATTTTGCATATGCCCATATTTTTTTTTAGCCAACTCCAATAAAGGTTTGGAAATATCTACACCTTGAANATTTCCATTAGATCCTGCCTTAGCCGATAATAATTTTGAAATTTCGCCAGAACCACAGCCAATGTCTAAAATTTGTTTACCCTCTAGCTGTCCTAATTCCTTTAATAGCTGGCCAGTCATTACTTCTAAAAGTGAGTTCATTTTTGCATCGTTTTTAACCCACGCTGAACCCATCTTGCTATTCCATTTTTCACCTTGGTCTTGATTCTGGCCGTAGACTTTATGGTATTTTTCGTTGGACATTTGGTTAAATTAATTTGTCGGAGAAAAATTAAGGATTAAGATCGAACATTGGTTTCAACTTAGTAGCTCGCTCACATTTTGGCACACCTGCAGCGATATAACCAATAATGCATGACCAGAGTTGTCTTCTGTAAATAACGGTAAACTCGTAACTTAAGNGGCCCTGAATAACTTTACTGCTCTGACCAACCAACTGCTCGGCATGTTCATAAGTTTTATAATTGATGAAATCGTTAGTGCTCTCTCTTTNTACAGAAAACTCTTCACCAAATAATAAAGGCGCGCTTATCAAAATAAAGAAAGCTGCTACAATAAATTTTTTCATATCCAATCCTCTTTGCTACACTTAACCAATTGATTATAAATCTACAAGTTAGTTAACTTAAATAAATCATAACCAAAATTGGAAAAATACAGCTGACTTTAAAAGTTAATTTTTGGTTCTGTGTAGTCACCTCGAGGAGATCTCAAGCTTAACAGACCATAGTTCTCAGGAAATTTAGTAGTTGTGGCCCATAAATGATCGCCATAGTAGAAAGGTTTAAACTTTTGTGCAGTTTTTATTGGTAAAGGTGAAATTACTGTGCTTGGTCGGGGTTCGAAAAAGAAGGGAACTGAATGGCGGGCAGTATTTTGTCCTAAAACTCGATGTTTTGTTGCCTTAATTTTTCTGCCAGTCCAGAGTTCCAACAACCCTCCAAAATTTATAGAAAAACTATCATCGATAATTGGCACTTCTACCCATTTTTTTTCACTTGTGAAGGCCTGTAACCCACCAATTCCACATTGCGCTAAGACGGTTAGCAAACCACTATCAACATGAGGTCTGGCGACTTGTTCATAATTTTTGCCTTGAAAGTTAGTATAACGATTAGGCAGATCCTCGCGTTTGTTTAATTTAGTCGTCACTTTTGGATAATGAAGTAATCTTAAAGTAGAAATGCCATCTTTAAATGCATTTCGAAATATATTTTTATTAATAGTCAAACTTCTAGATAGTGAATCCAAAATACAATTGCCTATATCTTCCATACCGATATAATATTTTGCTGTAACTTTTTTCCAGTCTTGAGGCAAATCGCTCTTCTTAGGTATTGGTGTTGGCTCGTATAGGATATCATTATCACTAGAACTTGGTAATGCTCGCACTATATCAGGGCCAATCTCAAATCCCTCTCGATTGTGCGCTTTACTAGATGATAAAGGGAACCATCCTCGGTAAATATGAGAATTCTCTGAAGCAAAATTTTTTTTCCAAAAAGGTCTTTGTTGTTTTTCCGATAAATTAAATAATTTTAACATTATATCACGTTGATCTTGACCAACTTCTAATTTCTTTGGATGGCCAACCACCACCATAAAACCGATCTCAAAAGCAGCTCTCGCTATTGCTTTGTCAACTTCAGTTTTTTTAGATGCGTTTTGAGAAAATAGAGGACCAATATTTATGATGGGTATCTGTGTCATAAGATTTATTTCAAAGATATATTGCATATTAGGTAAAAGTTATAAGTCTATTCTTGTATAGGTTTTAAAAACTTGCAAGTTTAATCATTATGAAATTAATGTTGGCAGTATCAAGGATGAGTAAATGGGTAGTTCGAATAAATCAGAAGAATTTCAATCTCCATTCGTAACAAATTTAAAAAAGGTATTACCAGAGTGGATTGACTACAATGGGCACATGAATGTTGCATATTATACTTTAGCTTTTGATGATGCGTTAGACGATTTTTTAGATAAAATTGGAATCGGGGAGGACTATGTAACGGAATTCCAAAACGGTCCTTATGCCTTACAAGCAAATTACCATTATTTAGACGAATTAATGGTGAATGAGGAGTTTAGGGTGCGTATTTTTTTAGTGGGTATAACTGAAAAATGCTTTCATGCTGCAATGGAAATGTTTAATGAAAACTCAGGAGTGGTATCGGCCGTTTGTGAACAGATTACAATGAATGTTGATCTAACACTTAGAAAATCTAATAAATATCCAGATTGGGTTCGGGAAAAATTTGATTTAATGATTAAATCTCAAAAAGGTAAACCATTACCATCTCAGATAGGTAAATCTCTTGCCTTAAAAAGTTAGTTAACATTTATATCAAAGTATAGTTCTGATTGTTTTAATTGCTCCATCTAATGCTTCACCTTTTTCATCCATCAAGGCAGCTTCACGAAGTCTTTCAACCCATTTTGCTGCATCATCTCTGCCCGAAACTAAGTTAGCTCCACTGAGTACCCTATCAAATTTTGATAAACCTCTAACATGCGTATCAGAATAACCTTTGATTAATCGTCGGCACTTAACTATTTCTACCGCCAATTCGTACTGATCTGGTGCAAAAGAAGTGAATTTATTTATCCAATCTTTTCTATGATCGTGCTCAATAGCATGACGAAGTGTTTTAACTCTATAACTGCGAAGGCCCGCTAGCATATATAAAGTTAGAAAAGTTGGTAAACTTGTGGAGCGCACTCTTCGACCTTTATTTACCATTTTGTCCAAGCGGTTCATTCTTTTTCGACTTTTCTCAAACCAACTTCCAAAACTTTTTGGGAAAAGGCCGACTATCTCTTCTGCTCTTGGGTGAAAATATTCTGTTATTCTTATTTGGTTATCTTCAGTGGTTCCCATTTCTTGATTTATGCGTTCGGTTCGTTGTGCCCGAGTTTTTAAATCTGCCACCCTTATTATATCATCATATGCCATAGCGTTTGCAATGTGCTTCGCAGATTGAAGTGAAAGCAAGTAATTGTTTTGGGCGGAATCAAGCTCGATTACTTCTTTAAGTTCATTGATATATTCTCGTCCATATTTTGTACTCTGGAAATCAACAACCTTTTTTAAACCCCTTTTGGCCATCTCCTGAATCTCCTGGGGCATGTTATCTATATCATTAATAAGATTTTTCCATTCTAGAAGTAGGGATTTTGGTCCCATTATTTGGAAGTTATTTTTATCCTTATCATTATTTTCTTTTGCAATTAAGGATGGTTGATCTACGGCAAAGATCGCGTCATTAAATGCTCGTATACTTGCGTCAACNCCTTTACCTGAGGATCGTATCGATTCTTCAAAAGCTTCAACTGGAAATGGTAGTGCTTTTGAGGCTGCTAAAGCTCCAAAAAGACTGGCTGACACAACAGATTTTGCTTTAACGGCAATTTCATCCATATCCATTAAAATTAGTTTTTTTGCAGCGATCTCGGCTGCTGCAAAAACTTCTGATGAAGCCGCTATTCCATCGCCAGGGACNGTTTTTTCAGAAACTGCGAGCGCACGATGTGTGGAGCCAATAAGGGTTGTTCGATCTGGCGTGACAAAGCCTCTCATGATCGCACGCCCAACCTCCATCATTTCAGAAGCAATTAATATATCAACGTCTCCTGCTGCTGGGGCAAGCGAAAACACGGGCTGTCCTTCACCCATTGGTGCCATTTCAATATAGTAAATAGTTGCACCAGTCCTTTGAGCCACACCTGCTACTGATGTTGCTTGGCAAGCGTACCCTTGTTGACGACANAACTTATCTATCCAGTTTGCTAAGACTCCTCCGCCTTGCCCNCCTACGGCCATGATGGCAAGTTTTAAAATTTTATCAACGCGAGGATCNGTCTTANNACTAATTAATTCTTTTTCAATTATATTCAAATTATCCTCCAATAAAACTTAAGCGTTTTTTTTGTCGACGCATTTGAAAAAAGTTAATTATATTTTTTTGTATGTTAGCAAATATATTTTCAATATTGGTTGGATTATGCACAACATCTGCTTGAAAAAACGAAGGACAAAGAATTGCGGCATCAGCCACTTCGCCACAATTGCCACATCCGACACAACTATGATCTATACTGGCAANAGGGTCATCTCTTAGAGGGTCGTCCAATCTCTTTAATGAAAGTGAGGGGCAGCCTGATAATCTGATACAAGCATGATCTCCAGTGCAAATATCTTCATCGATACCAAAACGTGGAATTTCAGTTCGGATACCTTTGGAAATATTATTGTTTCTGATGGGTTTTTCACGTCTTTGTTTGTTCAGCATACATTCAGAAGATGCTACAATAACTTTTGGCCCATCGTAATCAGTTGTCAAAGCTTCGTTTAAAACTTCTTTCATTTTCTTTACATCATAGGTTCTATCAATTTGCCGAACCCATTCTACACCAACACCTTTTAAGGCCTTTGAAATTGGATTTTGGGTAGCCTTTGTGTCATTCTTTGCTCTTGATGACATGACATCTTGNCCACCAGTTGCTGCAGAATAATAGTTATCAACAATTAAAGCTACGCTATCGGATTTATTAAATACCATATTCCCTATCGAAGATGATAAACCGTTATGCCAAAAGCCTCCATCTCCTAAGATTGAAATTGCTCTTTTTTCACCACCACCGTCAAAGGCGGCATTGGATGCGGGCCCCAACCCATAGCCCATCGTCGATCCACCTATTTCAAACGGAGGTAAAGTAGCAAATAAATGGCAACCAATATCACCAGTAATTTGATGCTTGCCAAGATCTTTCTCCACAAGTTTCATAGCAGCAAAAATTGGCCGCTCCGGACAGCCAGTACAAAAGCTTGGAGGACGTATTGGCACTGTTTGTGATAAATCTGGTATTTTGGTAGGTGGAGAATTTGGTGAGCGGATTTGGCCAGGTAGAATATCGGGCATTGTTGATTTGATGAAACTTGTTAAACTTTCCAGCATTATCTGGCCTGTGTACTCCCCAGCCATGGGAAAAGTATCTTTTCCAAATAAACTTAATGAACTTTTTGCCCGGTACAAAAATGTTGAAAGATTTTGTTCGATGAATTCTGGTTGCCCTTCCTCAACAACTAAAACTGCTGTTTTATTTTTGCAAAATGAAAGGAATTCATCTTCNACAAGGGGATATGTAACGTTCAATATATAGAGTGGAATTGAGCTTTCGCCATTGATGTTTGCTAAGCCCAATCTTTGTAATGCCCGGATAACACCATTATACATTCCACCCTGAATTACGATGCCAATTGGCGAGGTNGAGGGACCAAATATCTCATTTAAAGAATTTTCAATAATAAATTTTTCTGCTGCTGGCCATCTATTCTTAACTTTATCTAGTTCNTGCACATAAGACATTGGTGGCAACACGACACGAGAGAAATCTCGTTTTGGATCAGATAAGGCTTCTCTTACACTTAATGGAGGCGGNACATTATCCTTTGTTTGATAACTGCCGGTTACATGACAGCAACGGATCCTGACCATTAGCATAACAGGTGTATTTGATGCTTCAGAAAGTTCAAAACCATTTTTGACTGAATTAACAATTGAGGGTAGGTTTGGGCGAGGATCCATAAGCCAAAACTGAGATTTCATAGCAAATCCATGAGTTCTTTCCTGCATTATTGATGAACCTTCTCCATAATCTTCACCAACAATGATTAATGCACCTCCATTAACACCCGAAGAAGCNAAATTAGCTAATGCATCAGATGCAACATTCACGCCAACGGGACCCTTAAATGTTACTGCTCCTCTAATTGGATAATGCACACTTGCCGCTAACATTGCTGCTGCTGCTGCTTCTGATGCATTCGCTTCAAACCTTACACCAAGCTCAGTTAACAACTCCTCTGCATCGGCAAGCACATCCATCAAGTGAGATATTGGAGCGCCTTGATAGCCTCCCACATAACCCACTCCATTTTCTAAAAGTGCCTTTGTGATCGCTAGAATGCCTTCACCAGTAAATGTATCTCCATCTCCTAAACGCAGATGCTTTACTTNTGATTTAAATGAACGTTCAGCCATGTTTACCTCTAAAACTCATGCTTTCGGATATTTTTTAATATTTTTTGTAATGTGACAATAAATTGTGATTTTTCATCATCATTAATGTCATTAAACATTTCATTATAACTTGTGAGCATATCGGGCCACAAAGACTTGAATGCTTCTAATCCTAATGGCGTTAAATAAACTCTTGTTGCTCTGGTATCGATACTATCTATTTCCCTTTTGATAAGTCCGTCAGTATCTAATTGTTCTAGTGCGCGACTTAAAGTTGATTGCTCAACTACGGCATAGACTGCCAACTCATTTATTAACATTCCTTGAGTTGCCGAAAGAACTGCCAACGCACGCATTTTTGGTGTCGTTAAATCTAAAGAAGTCATCTTAAGGCGTAAAGATTCGTTATATCTGCCCATTATTCTATTCATTAAATATGGAGCAAAGTCATCAATCCAATTATCATCCAATAATGGATTTTTTTTCTTAATATTTTGGAATCTTTTATTCATCCACCCAGCCTCTTTGCTAAATTAAAGCCTGAACCACCACTTAACCCAGGGCCAGGATGTGTAGATGCGCCAATATGATAAAGGTTTTTTATCATAGTTTGGTTATTTATTGAGCTGTTGAAAGGTCTCCAAAGAAAAAATTGCTCGATAGAACAGGCACCNCCATAGGGATCTCCACCCACCAAATTGATATTTAATTTTGATAGTTCTNCTGGTGAATAGCATTGTCGTTTTAGTTTTATACTTGAAAAATTTTTTATATGGCTCTTCAATATTTTTTCTACACGGTCAGCAAATAAATTTGTTAAGCTGTCGTTCCAGTTTGGCTCACATTCTATTAGACCAGCAGCATCTCCTTTAATTANAGATGGGGCATCTGGAATTTGTATCCACAAGATACTCTTTCCAGTTGGGCAACGCGTTGGATCCAATGCGATTGGTTGGCCAACACAGATAGTTGGTGTTTCGGGCAACATGCCACGTTCTGCCTCGTTACATGATTTTGACACTGAATCTATTCCATCAGTTAAATGTATAAGCGCCACATCATTTAACTCCGGATTGCTCCATTCTGGTTGACCATCAAGGGCATAATGGATTTGAAAATTGCCTCTTCCATGTTTAAAACGAATTTCTGCAGCCTTATCTTCTGAATGTTCAAAATTTAGCAACCTATTATATAATTGGCCTGGCGCAACTGAAGCGATTACTCTATCTGCGTGTATTTCTTTGCCATCATTTGTTATTATGCCACCAGCTTTTCCATTCTTTATAATGATTTGTGCAGCATCAGTAGAGGCCATAAAGGTTCCACCATTTGCTTCAATCAATTTGCGGAAAGCACTAACTGCTTCTTTTGANCCTCCCTTAACTATCGGGGCGCCTGCCGCTTCTAAAGCAAAAGCTATCACTTTTCCCATTTGTCCAGAGTATGCACTTTCAGGAGTTAGCCCAGTGTGAAGAACCCAGGGAGCAAACAAGGCTTGCGATAGTTCATCTTTATAGGAGCTTTCAAGCCAAGATCTTGCAGGAATCAAAGCAGCACCAAACCAATTAATCAGNCCTCGAAATCCTTTTTTCCAGGCCTGCTTAGATATCAGTTTGAATGTTTTCCAAGTCCAAAGAGATCCACCAAGGATCGAAAATAAAAAATCAGCGTTTTGGGCGAGTTCGTTTATATCTTTTGAAAATTGAATACCATCATTAGTATTTAACTCACTCATGCTTTTTACATTTAATGAATGATCAGTTGATAAGATAAGACTTGTGCCACATGGTCGCACAACTGCAGTCGGTTTGGTAGTNTGACAGAATTCTAAACCGTGTATTTTTAATTCATCTGCCAGCTCGGCGTAAGCTGGTGAGGTGATAAATAAGACAAAAGTTGCAGCCATTANATCATGCTTGAAACCNGGAAGAGTTACCTCTTTAGTCGACATACATCCACCAAAAAATTCTGATCGCTCAATGATCAGAACTTTTTTTCTTGCACGAGATAGCAATGCTCCTGCTACCAAACTGTTTATTCCTGAGCCAATTATGATAGAGTCAAAGTCTTTCATCTAATTCACTTTGGTACTAAAGCCAGTGCGCGAATGGGGCTACCTGTACCTCTTTCAATTTTTAANGGTGCAGCTATCAAAATTGCTCCCTTTGCGGGTAATTTATCGAGGTTGGCCAGTGATGCTAAACCAAAACAATTATTTTTGTGNAGAAGATTATGTGCTGGAAATGGAGGGTCCATACCGCCAGCCTGGCCCGCATCTGTGCCAATGCATTGACTGCCCCAGCCAACAATATCTTTNGATAATAAATACTCTAGGCAATCTACTGTTGGGCCAGGAGAGTGAGGTCCTGTTTCATCAGCGTTTAANAAAAGATCTTGGTTGTGAGATCTTTTGTCCCAATCAGTTCTCATTACAACCCACTCACCTTTATTAATAGCTCCATTTTCTGACTCCCAAGATTTGATGTGGTCTGCTGTGAGAAGGAAATCTGCATCAGATGCTGATTCTTCAGAGCAATCTATAACATTTACGGGGGCCACCAGCCTTTGAACAGACAATGTGTCGGTGTATCCATCCTCATAATCTTTACCAGTTATCCAATGATGGGGAGCATCAAAATGTGTGCCAGTGTGCTCCCCAAGAACCATCCAATTCCATGCGAAAAATGGTCCATCTTCATCGTATTCAGATATCTTATGTATTTCTACTTTTGGAGTGTTTTTAGCAAAATCTGGTGGGAGTTGCAGGATTGGTGTTTCAGGACCAAGTACNCCTGTGCAGTCAACTACCTCAATTTCCCCAGATAATAATTTTGGACCAAGATTACTTAATAGATCTGATGAACTCATTTTTTTTTCCTTTCTTGTTANTCNCAATTTTTTTAGCNATGCGTAAATGATTCGGGTGGACATATTTAAATGCATTTGCAAATATCTAGACATATTTAAATGCATTTGCAAATATATTTGCCTCAGGAGTATTAAGAAATGATGACGAATGAACCAGATGCAATAATTGTTGGAAGTGGCCACAACAGCCTCGCTTGTGCTTCACATCTGTCTGCCAAGGGATGGACTGTATTAATACTAGAAAAAGCGGAGGTTGCTGGTGGAGCTGTAAAATGTGGTGAATATACTAGCCCTGGTTTCATACATGATTGGGCAACGATGAATTTATCTTTATTTGGAGGTTCTCCATTTTTTAAAAAATACCAAGAAATATTGATAAAGAACGGTTTAGAATTTGTTCCCACACAAAACTGCTTTGCTACTGTGTTTCCCGATAACAAGTGGTTGGGCATTAGAAATGATATGTCAAAAAATCTTACTCAAATATCTAAATTCTCCTCTAAGGATTCTCATATGTGGAAAATGCTCACAGAAAATTTTCCTGATGAAGCTGAAACTATCTTTAGATTATTAGGAAATCGTTTGAATTATAGTACTTTATTTTTGCTATCTTTCTCAATGATTAGAAAAAAAGGAATTAGTGGTGCGATTGACTTTATTAGATTTTTACTAATGTCACCTCGAGCCTGGTTGGATGAAAAGTTTGAATCTAAATATTTAAAAACCACTCTTGCCGCTTGGGGAATGCATTTGGACTTTTCACCTGACACGGCGGGTGGTGCCTTGTTTCCTTATCTAGAAGCAATGACTAATCAATCTTTTGGGATGGTTTTGGGTAAAGGTGGGGCCGATACAATAATTAACGCAATGATTAATTTTATAAAATCAAAAGGTGGCCAAATTCAACTTAATTCAGAAGTTTCTGAAATCATTCACAAGAATAATGTGGCAACTGGAGTTCGACTTATTGATGGTAGCAATATGAATGCAAAACGATGTGTCATCGCAAATGTTTCTCCTTCAGCATTACTAAAATTAACTGGTAAATTTAAAGATAAACGATATTCGAATGCCTTGGCGCAATTTAGGCATGCTCCCGGCACAATGATGATACATCTCGCAATGGATAGCTTACCTGACTGGAAAGCTTCAGTAGAATTAAAAGAATTTGCTTATGTGCATGTGGCACCATCACTTGGGGAAATGGCTAACACCTATCAGCAGGCGCTTGATGGCATTTTGCCAAATCAGCCTGTTATTGTTGTTGGCCAACCAACATCTGTTGATANTTCTCGTGCGCCTNTNGGTAAACATACTCTTTGGATACAGGTNAGGATGGTTCCAGGNCAAATTAATGGTGATGCAGCTGGAGAAATTACTGGAAAGGATTGGTCAGAGATAAAAGAGNATTATGCTGATAGGGTNCTAGATATTCTTGAAGGNTATGCTCCAGAAATTAAGAAAAAGATTATAATGCGTCATGTTGTATCACCGATTGATCTTGAAAAAGATAATCCNAACCTTGTGTTTGGTGACCAAATATGCGGTAGTCATCATTTGACACAGCATTTTATTTTTCGCCCGGTTCGGGGATATACGGATGGGACTACGCCGATACGTAATTTGTACCACACAGGTGCTGCTATTTGGCCTGGCGCAGGCACGGGTGCTGGCTCAGGTTTTTTATTGGGCCAAAAGCTCGCAGGAAATTAATTTAAAAGGAGAGTAAAAATGATAAAAATTAATCGAAGAAATTTATTAAAGATCTCGGCCGCCTCGGCTGCATTGGGTACTGCTACAAAACCCGTATTCTCAAGTGCAATCGATGAGCTCGTGATTGCTTACAATGTCAACCTACCAAGTTGGGACCCTACTGTCGGTTTATCATCAGTTAATCCAACAATTCAGGGTATTTATCAATCAGTTTTTGACTTGTTTATTGCTCAAAACACTGATCTTAGTTTTGGTCCTGGTTTGATTACTGACTGGGGATGGAATGATGATAAGAGTCAAATACATATGACTGTAAGAGATGGAGTATCTTGGCATGATGGTTCACCATTTACAGCAGAAGATGTGGTTTGGTCACTTGAGAGAGCAGGCAATCCTGATTCTGGAAACCCAATTCAATTCGTTTGGGGAACAATTGGAAATTATTCTATAGACGGAAATCACATCACTGCAGATGTGTTGCGATACGATCCAACAATTTTCAAATGGATGTCCTTCTTAACCGGTTACGTTATGCCAAAAGCGTATTATGAGAAGGTAGGTGCGGAAGGCTTTGAAGCCGCACCAATTGGAACTGGTCCTTATATGGTTGATAAGTTTGAGCGAAATGCTTTTGTAAGATTGAAAGCCAATGCTAACTATTGGGGCGGAAAGCCAGAATTTGAAAATGTTACGATCAAGTTTGTTACGGACGCATCATCTAGAGTTGCTGAAATTGAATCTGGTAATTCTCACGTAACTTTAGAAATGCCTTACGAGGAATATGATCGGTTGCGTGGCAAGTCTGGTATCAGTGGAACGGCTGCGCCTGTTTCCGACATTGGAATGATATTTCTAAATGATATCGATGTAATGTTAGATCCTAATGTGCGCATGGCGGCTGCTCATGCTATCAATAAGCCTTTGATTATTGAACGCTTAATGTCTGGTTATGGTGTTGCAATTGATACGTTGCAAACGCCTGATTATTCGGCCTATGACCCGTCAATTTCAGTAGCGTATAATCCAGAAAAATCAGTAGAACTTCTAGCTGCTTCTGGCTACTCTACTGATAATCCAGTGAAGTTCAAAATTCAAACCACAAAAGGATTTAAACCTAAAGATTATGAAGTAATTCAAGCGATCGTAGGATTATGGCGTAAAGTTGGTATCGAAGCAGAAATAGAGGTTTATGAAATCGCAAAACATTACGAGCTCAGAGCGACAGACACTCTAGCTCCCGCCGCTTTTTATAATTGGGGCAACTCAGTTGGGGATCCAACTACTTCTACTGGTTTCGCGATGTTTGGACCGTCACCTCATTCAGTTTGGGATGGAGAAGACCTAATCAACATGATTGGACCTCTTTGGGGAGAGTCAGACGAAGCAAAAAGAATTGAGGGTTGGAAAGCCGTTGACCGGCATATTGCAGAAAATGCATTAGTGATACCGCTATTGCAATACATACAGCCTATCCTTCATTCCTCTGGTGTAAATGTTGTTCCTCATGCTTCAGGAGCATTACTACCTCATTTGATGACTAGAGGTTGATAAAAAGCAGGACCATTGAAGCTCTTTTTTGATGGTCCTGATTTATTAAAAGGCGCTAGATGCCCATTTTAAAGAGATTATTTATTAGAATCTTATCTATAGCTGTAACGTTGATAGGCGTTTCAATTATAGTTTTTGTTGTAATAAGAGTGGTTCCTGGAAACCCTATTTCAATGATGCTTCCGCCGGGAGCGAGTGATGATGATATTTTAAGGTTAAAAACTCTTTACGGTTTTGATAAATCAATAATCGAGCAGTTTTTTATCTGGATAAGCGGTGTTTTAAGTGGAGATTTTGGAACTTCAATTTCTCTAAGGCAACCAGTTTTATCTTTAGTCCTTGGGCGATTGCCGGCTACTCTGGAATTGTCTTTGCTGGCCTTGTTAATTGCATGTATACTGGGTGGTACATTATCTCTTTTAGGCACACGACTTCGTGAAACGAAGATTGAAGGAATAATTGATGGGATCAATGGCATTGCTATGTCGATACCTGACTTTCTTTGGGGGCTCATTTTCATTTTACTTTTTGGCGTGATGTGGCCGATTTTTCATATTTCTGGCCGTATATCGCCATTCTTAGATATCGACTATTCAACTCAATTCTATTTAATGGAAAGTATTTTACGATTTGATCTTAAAGTCTTTACTGATTTGTTAGCCCATATGTTGATGCCAGCTGTTGCACTTTCAATACCTTTGGCTGCAATTATTTCGCAATTATTAAAGCAATCTTTAAAAGAGACTATGCATCTGGATTACGTCACATTAAGCCGCACTAAAGGTTATAGCGAAAATCACGTAATATTAAAGGAAGCTTTACCAAATGCAGTGCTACCTACCTTAACTTTGGTTGGGGTGCAATTTACGTTCTTAATTGGTGGAACGGTAATTATTGAGCGATTATTTTCTTATGAAGGCCTCGGAAATATGGCTATTGATGCCGTGATAAATAGGGATTTGCCTTTAATTCAAGGAATTGTGATATTATTTGCTCTAATTTTTACTGTTGTAAATTTATTGGTTGATTTAACCTATACGTTGCTAAACCCAAAGTTGCGCGATGGTTGACACACCTAGAAATATTAATAGGAAAATTGGCTTGAGAATGTGGCTTTCTGGTGGATGGTTACTTTTTTTGCTACTGGCTACTTTATTTGCGCCAATAATCAGTCCTCATGATCCGTTGGCGCAAGATCTATTTGCCTCAAGATTGCCACCCTTTTGGATGGATGGCTATGAAGCAACATACTATTTGGGGTCTGATAGCTTAGGAAGGGATGTTTTAAGTAGAATTTTATATGGTGCCCAAATTGCTTTATTGGTAGCTTTGATTGCCAGTACCGCTACTTGCGTTATTGGTGCAACCTTAGGAGTGTTAGCTGGTTATTATGGTGGTTGGGTAGATTTAGTGATATCAAGGCTAGTTGATATATGGATGGCATTTCCGCCAGTTTTATTCGCTATATTACTAATTGCTGTTTTAGGGACAGGCCTAACCTCTATTATTATTGCAATAATTGTTATTGACTGGACCAGGTTTTGTAGGGTGATACGGGCCGAAACAATGAGCCAAAGTGCTATGGACTATGTTGCGTCTGCTAAAGCTGCTGGACGAGCACGATTTGGGATTATGATTAAAGAAATTGTCCCAAATGTTTTGCCAACGATTGTTGTTTTGTTGACCTTGGAGATGGGTATAGCAGTAATTGTAGAGGCTATTTTAAGCTTCGTTAATTTATCAATATCGACAGATTTTCCAACATGGGGAGGAATGATTTCCGAAGGTAGAACTTCAGTTCATCAGGCCTGGTGGGTAATCGTTTTTCCTTTAATCACGCTTTTTTTGACCGTTCTTTCATTTAGCCAACTTGGTGAAGGGTTGAAAGATCGTTTTGATCCAGTTTTGAGATGACTGCTTTTTTATCAATACGTAACCTTTCTATCTCTCTTCAAAATGGAGAAAGAATACTTAGATCAGTTAATATGGAGTTAGCTAGGGGTGAGGTGCGTGGATTAGTGGGTGAAAGTGGCGCTGGCAAAAGTATGATTGGTAAAGCCATCTTGGGTATATTACCTAGAGCTTTGAAAATTGATGAAGGAGAAATTTTATTTCAAGGGAAAAATTTACTAAATTTGAATCCTCGCGAACTGCGAAAAGAAATTGGTGCAAACGCAGCTTTAATTCCCCAAGATCCACTGACAGCCTTAAACCCGTCTCATCGAATAGGGCGCCAGATTACAAATAGACTGGTTGACATCTTGGGTTGGTCTAAAGGCGATGCTGTTAAAAGGACTTATGATTTACTGGATGAGGTGAGGATTCCAGATCCAAAAAGAGTAATAAATAGTTTCCCCCATGAACTTTCAGGGGGTATGCGACAAAGAATATTGATTGCGTCAGCATTTGCTGCAGAACCTAAATTAATTATTGCTGATGAGCCCACAACAGCGCTTGATGTGACAGTGCAAAAGCAAATACTTAACTTAATTGGTGAGATGCAATCGCGACATGGAACAACTCTGTTATTTGTGACGCATGATCTGGGAGTGGTTTCAAAAGTTTGCCAAAGTTTGTCTGTCTTATTTTTGGGGAAAGTTATAGAAGATACAAATGTTTTTTCGTTTTTTGATAGTCCAACTCATCCATATTCGAAGGCTTTACTAGCGGCGACTCCAAAATATACAGATCCTGAATCTGATCTTATCCCAGTTTCAGAAGAAATTTTAAATTCTGTGAAGGAAGAAGTAGTACAACTAGATTTGGAATGGTCTAATGGGCGATAATATTTTTGAAATTCAGAATTTGTCTGTTGACGTTTTTGATATGGCGAGAAAGCCAATAATTGGTGCTGCACCTAGGTTAGAGATTTTGAAAGATATCACCTTCAATATTCAGCACCGAGACGTGATTGGAATTGTGGGTGGCTCGGGCTCTGGTAAGTCTACACTTGGACGAGCGATGTTGCGTTTGATTGAGCCAAGTGGTGGTAAGATTGTTTTTGAAGGTAAGGATATAACCGACCTTAATGAGTCTGAACTTCGCCCTCTGAGAAGAAAGTTTCAAATGATATTTCAGGATCCTATGTCTTCATTAAATCCAAGGCATAGAGTGGCTGCGATAATTGGTGGACCTTTAAAGTTACATGGGTTTGCGAGGGTTGATTTTCTTATCGAAGAAGCTTTAGATCACGTGGGTTTACCCAAAAGCTTCAAGTTTAGATACCCTCATGAGCTTTCTGGAGGCCAACGTCAGCGAATTGGAATTGCGCGAGCTATAGCTGTTAAGCCAAACTTTATCCTTGCAGATGAAATAGTATCTGGTCTGGATGTTTCTAGCCAAGCAAAAATATTGAGTTTGTTACAAAAGTTGGTAATCGATCTTGGCTTGACTTTAGCTTTTATAAGTCATGATTTATCTGTGGTACGTCGCTTGAGTAATAAAATAATCGTTTTAAAGGAAGGGACATTAATAGAGAGCTCATTAACTAATAAGCTGTTTGAAACTCCAGAGCATCCTTATACGGAAGAATTACTCGCGGCTATTCCCTTACCAGACCCCGGGCAAGTTTGGGAGTAGGCAAAGCGATAACTTCTGGAGTTATTTATAATTATGTGTTTGTAAAAGATTGAGACTATTAAAATTTTAATGTCTTATTTGTTGGGTAAATAATTAACGGAAATAATAAAATGTTAAAGAATAAAGATTCAATTGAAGACGGTTATGCTTTGTATCATTCAGTGGGTCATCGTCCTAATGGCAGTCAGGAAATGGCAGCAGCAGTATCTGATTTTTCTTTGATGTGGACCGCTCCGATCCCAGATGTATGGCCGAAGGCTCTATCAATGTTAGAGGAATTTAGGCAGAGTTTTTCTATGTTATTGGGCCCAAATGCGTCCAGTGAGGAAATCGGTCTTGTAGATAGCGTGACTTCTGGATTTTTGAGAATAATTGATGGTTTAGGCTCTGATTATTTAAAAGGTAAATCTATCCTGATTGCGGATGATGCTTTCCCTTCACTACATTTTTTACTCCAAGGAATGCAGAAGCTTCTAAAGTTTAAAATAAGAAGAGTAGCTATTCGGCAAGGACAATATCATGTTGAAAATAGTGATTACATTAAAGAGTTAAAAAATGAAGATGTAGCATTGGCTTTGGTAACCTGGGTTAGTTCGACGACTTCTGCGATGGTGGATTTGGAAGCTATTGCGACTGATGCACCAAAAAATTGTATTTTAGTATGTGATGCTACGCAATGTATTGGGGTTCGGAAATTAGACTTGCCTAATCGGTTTGATGCTCTTCTTTCCACTTCGTTAAAGTGGCTATGTGGTACGGCGGGTGCAGGGGTAATATGGGTACGCAAAAGCCGAATAGAGTTATTTGAACCAAAATTTAGAGGTTGGTTCAGTCAAGAAAACCCTATGAATTGGGATATCGATAATTTTCATTTGGCAACTAACTCTAAAAGGTTTGAAAATGGGACTCCTAATCCCTTACCTTATGTGGCTGGATTGCCTGGTCTTAACTGGGTTGTTCAAGGAGGAAATATTCTTCAAGAAAAACATAACTCTCGTATGACTGGTGAGTTAATAGAGTTGCTGGTTGAAAATCGAATTAATCTTGTAACACCGATTGAGCCTAATGCTAGAGGCGGATCAGTTATGGTCAATGTGGGTACTATTGAAAATGCCAAAAGAGTTATTGATGATTGCGCAAGAGAGTCTGTACTAATAGATAACAGAGGCAGTATATTGCGTTTTTCCCCAGGGATATTAACGAAGGATTTTGCGATTGAGTGTTTTGTGTCTTGTATTTTGCGAAATATATGAAGAATAACTTTTTTAATTGATTAATTAAAATATAGAAAATACCTTAAGAATTAACTCGACTGATTAGGAGTTTGACTTGCACGATCTTAAAAATAAAGCGATTTTGGGTACAGTAATTCACTGTCCAAAAAGGGGAGAGATTGAATTTTCAGAGAACGCTTTAGTGATAATAGATGATGAAGGTAAAATTGTTGATCATTTAAAGAATGACGCTGTTAATCATGCACAAACCAAAAATAAATTCAAAGATGTTGGTGCGCTCTTTGAGCTTTTGGACCATCAGTATTTATTACCAGGTTTTACTGATTTACATATTCATGCGCCACAATGGCCACAACTGGGTAAGGCTTTGGATGTGCCTTTGGAAGTATGGCTTCAAAAGTATACCTTTCCGCTAGAAGCAAAATATGAAGATGAGGTGTTTGCTAGAATCATATACACTGAGTTGGTAACATCACTCCTAAGAGCAGGGACCACTACAGCAGTTTATTATGGTACAATCCACCAAAGAGCCAATCAAATATTAGCTGACGTGTGTATCGATAAGGGACAAAGAGCGATAATAGGTAAAGTGGTGATGGATAATACGGATCAATGTCCAGATTATTATCGTGATGCATCAACACAGGCTGCTATCGATGGGACTTCAGAATTTCTTGAGTATGTTAAAAACCATGGGAAAAATATTGAAAATAAAGTAAATGTTGCGGTGACTCCTCGTTTTATACCAAGTTGTACTGATGAGGCTTTAAACGCACTGGGCGATCTTGCTTCCACACATTCGAGTTATATCCAAACTCATTGTTCTGAGAGCGATTGGGAGCATAATTATGTGATTGAGCGCTGTGGAAAATCTGACACAGAAGCGTTGATGGAATATGGTTTATTAACTGAATCCACTATCTTGGCTCATGGAAATTTTATTTCCGAAAATGATATGGATTTAATTAAGGAGCAGGGTGCTGGCATTGCTCATTGCCCATTGTCAAATTATTTTTTTTCTGATGCCGTATTCCCTTTAAGACGTGCCCTTGAAAAAGGGCTGAGAGTTGGCTTGGGTACTGATATATCTGGTGGGCCAAGCGCATCGGTTTTAGACAGCTGTAGAAGTGCAATAACCGCTGCTCGGGCTTTAGAAAATGGTACGGATGCGAGTTTAGAACGTGACGAACGTGGAGTGCCAAAGAGTCGAGTAGACTTTAGCGATGCATTTTACCTGGCAACAAAAGGTGGTGCTGAGGTTCTAAACTTATCAACTGGAAGCTTTGAAAAGGGAAGTTTTTTGGATGCTATATTAATTGATACCAAAGTGGATAATGCAATTATACCGGTTTACGAAGATATTGATAGTGAGTTAGATTTAGTTCAGAAAATAATAATGTTAGCAACAACTGCAAACATTACGAAAACTTGGATAAGTGGGTCAAGTGTGTGAGCATTACATTTAAATTTGAGTTGAAAAATGCATCGCTCGTATAGGTTTTCTCATGCAATCACGCGTTTACCAAGTGAGAGCGTTGTCAATGGGTTGAGATTTGATGATATTGGAAATCCTAATTTTGAACAAATGCTTTTGGATCATGAGGATTATAGCTTGGCCTTGAGAGAAGCTGGCGCAGAGATAATTCAGTTACCTCCATTGCAAAATTTTCCCGATAGTACTTTTGTTGAAGATACAGTTCTTTGTCTCTCAAATCTGGCCATTCTAATGCGTCCTGGAGCGCCGTCTCGCACAGGAGAAGTAACAGAAATAGAGTCAACCATAAAAGAATTATTTGACAATATTTTAAGAATTGAAAAACCTGGTTTGATTGAAGCTGGTGATATTTTAACAACTGAAACGGAAGTTTTAGTTGGGCGGTCTTCTCGAACTAATGGGGAGGGTGTGAAACAATTGGCGCAACTTTTATCTGATTGGGACTATTCGGTCAGAGAGGTTTTTACGCCGGAGGATATTTTACATTTTAAGACGGATTGTTCTTTGTTAGATGCTGAGACAATACTATGTACAAAGAGATTAGAAGCCACAGGCTGTTTTTCAAAGTATAATGTGATAAATACTTGTGATGGTGAAGAGGCGGCCGCGAATGCAATTAGATATAATGATTTCGTTATTTTCCCTACAGGTTTTCCTAGGACATTGGAAAAGCTTCAAAAAGCTGGCTATTTACTGAGAGAAGTAAATAACTCAGAGTGTGCAAAGTTAGATGGTGGTATGTCATGTTTGTCATTAAGATTTTAACTTTTTTAAGTTGTTTAGGTATTAGCATTTACAGGGCTATCCTATGATCCCGTGCCAACGGAGTTTATTTTCTATACCTAGTGATGTTGTCTACTTAAACACTGCTTATATGTCGCCTCTAATGACTTCTGTGGTTGATGCTGTAAATTATGGCGCAAAGCTGAAGGCTACTCCTTGGGATATAACAATCAGTGATTTTTTTGAAAATTCTGAATTAGCACGTAATTTATTTGCCGATATAGTTAATGTTAGCTCAAAAAATATAGCTTTAGTACCGTCTGCTTCATACGGATTAGAAACAGCGGCCAAGAATTTACGGGTCGGCAATGGTAGGTCTGTAGTTATACTGGAAAATCAATTTCCATCCCATGTTTATCCCTGGCAGCGGTTAGTTAAAGAGACAGGCGGAAAACTAATAAAAGTAAAAGAGAAGCAGGATAGAAATCTAACTGAATTAGTTTTGGAATTTATTGATGAGAAATGTGCTATCGTTGCAGTTCCAAACGTTTTGTGGACCAAAGGACTGATACTTGATCTTATTTTAATTAGCCAGCGTTGTAAGGAAGTTGGAGCGGCTTTAGTTTTAGATTTGACACAATCTTTGGGTGCAATGAATACAGATTTGGGAAAAATTGATCCAGATTTTGCAGTTATTGCAGCTTATAAATGGATGATGTCACCTTATTCTACCGGTTATCTATATGTTAATGAAAGGCATTGGAATGGGGAACCGTTGGAAGGAAATTGGATTTCAAGGCAGGATGGAAAAAATTTTTCGAACTTAATCAATTATACTGATCATTATGAGGACGGAGCAGTCAGGTTTGACGTGGGCGAGAGAGCAAATTTTGCCCTTCTTCCCGGAGCAATTAAGGCTCTAAAACAAATAGAAGAATGGGGAGTGAAAAATATTGAAGCTACGTTGCGTAAAAATAACTCAACATTGGCTGCAAGACTTTGTTCTTTAGGTTTGTCAGTTCCATCAGAATGCAGTCGGGGGCCACACTTTATAGGAGCTAAATTACCCCCCACTTTTAAAGGAGACATATTAGACGTTCTATCTAGAAAGAAAATTTATGTTTCAGAAAGAGGAGGGGTTCTACGAATTACTCCGCACCTATGGAATAGCGCTACAGATTTTGATAGGCTAATTGATATTTTATCAAAGCATATTTAAAAAGTCTGTTTAAATGAAATAATATTAGCAAAATTCTTTGTTCAATAGGTTGATGATTTTTAGAATTTTTAAATCTTTGATACTATAATAAATCGTTTTGCCGTCTCTTCTAAAGTTAACAAATCCTTCGAGCCTCAATCTGGCTAGTTGTTGACTAATTGCTGCCTGACGATAAGATAGTAAATCCTCAAGATCAGAAACAGATTTTTCACCGCCAGCAAGGTTACAAAGGATCATCAAACGACCCTCGTGTGCCATCGCTTTTAGAAAATCAGAAACTAGTCTACCATTGTTAAATAGTTCATCTAAGTTACTGCTTGCCTTTGTCTTTTCCACTATTGTCATAAATTTTCATCCATTTTAGTTTTATTGAATTTGGGTCCGAAGATGGCTAGAACTTTGTATATTTAATTTGCTTTTATTTACTAGCTGAGCTGTTGCGCTGAATATTTTCGCTATTTCCAGGAAATTGCCAATTATGTTCGTATCTAAAAATAGTGACGCCAATATTTCAGCTTCTTCTATATCTTCATTTGCTAGGGCAAGAATAATATTTGCGAAATATGCTTCATGAGCGCCGATGCAATAACAATCAGAATTATGACACATGAAATTTCTTCTACTTCTGTAAAATAATATTTTGCATAGCTCATTTAAATTACTACGCGCTTCAAATCCTTTTTCTTTTCCTAAATATAATATTAGTTTTGAGGTCATTTCAAACTGCTCATCATTACCGTTGCACCAGGACCTAAGTAGAGAAATCGCCACTGCCTCAATATCTGAGATTTCATTTAGAAAACCAACAGGTTTAAATCCTGTGGCATCAAGACTAGGTCTAAGATTTTTGTCTGTTGTCATTTTGTTAAAATTAGCTTTCCAGCTCTAGTAATTCGTAAAGTATACATTTTTTCCTGAAGCGAAATGTGAGCAATCTCTCCATTTTTGGTTAGGTCACGTGCCGCATATTCTGGTGGGCCATTTACATTCGAACTACTGTTATTTAATGCTAACTTCTCTGATCGTTTTATTTCCATAATAATGTTAGTCCTCTGCCAATCGATCTGTGAGCCATTCAAGTTGGAAGCCATCCGGAAAAAATCCTGGTAAATGTTCGACAAAGATCTCTCGACTATCATTGTTAATAATCTGGCTCTGCTGATCACTTGTGGGTGTATTATTCTTTTGTGTCGGCACCAATTGATATACTCTACTTATTTTGTTTTACATTATACATACTATACCTGACTAAAATAGTCGGAAATGTCAATAGTAGAATAAATGAAATCAATAAAAATGATATTTTTTGATTAACAATTGATTATAGTGCTAATCTAAGGTGTAAATATGATATGATCTTTTAGAAAAAGTTGAGATTGTGTAACTATTTCATTGAGTTGAGAGATAATATAAAGCTTACCATTATCTGTCGTAGCTATTGTGACTAAGCTGTCTGACGCAATATCGCAAACATTTGGTAATTTTACCCTTTTTAGAGAGCCATCAAATAAAGAGTGGATTTCAATCTGATTTGAACAGTCGGTAATCAGCGCAATTTCTGGGGCGTTTGGGATAAATATAATTTTCTTTATTTTTTGTGAATACTCTTTTAGAGATCTATTTATAATTGTGGTGCTATCTCCGACCCGATGAACGCCAACAAGGGTAGAGTAAATTTGACTGCCATTAGTTGCATGTGCTGCAAAAACAATGAGCCCATCAGCTCTAACATTCATGCTAGAGATTGAATTTGAGCGATACTTATAGTCAAGAAGCATGGTTTCAAGATTATCACCTTCTTCGCTCATAAATGTTAAATTAGATAATTTGTGCACAAGAGTTGTGTGTTGAGATCTCGTGTGAATATCTAAGTCGCCAGCATTAGCTACTGTGAGTATATCTGAGTCTGGCAATCGTAAAATTTGCACCGGATTCAAACCGCCTGACGAGTATTCATGTAGTTTAGAGTAACCTGACTTTTTCTCCCAACACGTGAGAAACCCGTTCCTTCGCTTTTTATCAATTTCAACCGTAAATAATTTGGAGCCGTCTTTTGAGTAAACAGCGTTCCCAGTAAAAGTTCTTGTTTTTTTACATCTTATTTCTGTAATTAAAGTTTGAGTTTCACAATCTAATACATTTAACTTTCCAGGTTCGTTTTTAGATTCTATCACTACTTCAGGGTGGGTATTATGAACCGCAAGTAGCTTACTTTCCAATGGTAGTTTGCATGAAAAAAGTATATCGCCACTATTGCTTATACCGTGTAAATTATTTTCTANACTGTTATTAGTTCCTGTTGCTATAAAGTTTATTTCTCCAAAGTTTTTCCAATANNTTTNTGAAATTAAAGGAGAAACAATAGATCCAGCAATAAAATGGTGTCGATAAGACATTGTTAATTACTCTCTGAAGATAGTTTCCGATGTTGATTCATCAACGTGCTCCCGCTGTTTCACTCGTNTGGTGAGTTTTTGACACTTTTTCAGATTGGCTAATAAGTTTTATTGCCAAACCAAATTTCTCNCCAGACTGGTGAAATACTTCTAAAAACCTGGGATTTACTAATAAACTTGCAAAAATTAATGCATCTTTTTTTTTCGCATTCGCNGCTAAGGTAATAAAGTTTGCAAAACAGGCTTCATGAGCTCCTACACAATCACATGTGAGGTCATGATANATTATTGGCGTAATGGGGTGAGTTGTCAAAAAAAAGTGNAGTGTNTCAAGGCACTGCTCAGCGTCGTGAGCTCTGTGTTTGCCAAGGTGTTTTACGAGTTCAGCAATTACTTTAGTTTTTGATTTTTCATCTGACGACCAATGTCTTAAAAAAGATATAGCATAACTTTCTTCATCACTTATTTCGTCAAGGAATGCTACTGGCGCCGCGCCTCTTGGCGGTGGCATTGTTGGGTTTTCGTGACAGTTAAACATTTTAAAGTGGCCGCGTTTTATGTATTTTTTGCCTTGCGCCATCTNAAATGCTTAAAGATATTGCTTGGTACTTTCTTATTCCTGACTAAAACACTCAGTTTTGTCAATAAGTTTTAGCTCATTTTTAACTTAACGCGTTTATCAAGGAATTAATGTCTGCTTCATTATTAAAATGCGCGATAGAAATGCGAAGTCTATTATTTCTAGTTCCACAAACTATCTTGGCAATTTTTAGCTTCTGAAGAGNGTGATCAATATTCTCGCTGCTAGATTGCAGACTAACGATATGTGAGCTGGCAGATTGATCATTAAGAGACCTATATGTTCGCCATTTTGATCCTTTTAGGCCACTTGATAATATTTTTGCTAGTTTATCTGAATGGTCGCTTATCTTTTGAATATTGAGATTAATTATTTCTTTAATAGAGGTTTCAAGACCTTTTATTGAAATATAAGACATAGTCGATTGGGTAAACTTTCGTGCATCATTTGCATATAAAAGCTTTTCTGGCTGCAAATCGAAGGGACTATCTGTTCCCATCCATCCGGTTAAGATCGGATCTTCCTTTAAAGTTTTCTCAGAGAGTACTGCNAGCCCAACCCCACCATGACCACCAAGCCATTTATAGCCACTGCACACTAAAACATCTGCAGCGTAGTCAACAGCTTTAATATCAAGAACTCCTGCCGCCTGGGTTATATCTAAAATCAACTTCGAACCAATTTTTTTTGTTGCNTGTCTTAATTTATAAACATCGATCTTAGTTCCAGTTGAGAATTGCACTAAACTCACCGCAACTACAGAAGTTTGATGATCAATTCTGCTAATGATTGTATCAGTTAGGCTCTCTTCTGGGATTTCTTTCACAAATTCTATTGAGCAATCATTGTGTTTGCTATAAGAAATCCATGGTCTGGTGATCGCTGGAAAATCTGATGAAACAACCAAAATCTTGCTATTTTTTTTTGGTTTAAATATATATGGCAATTGAGCAAGCATTTCGCTAGCGCTACTCAGTATGGCGACTTGCTCAGCACTGGTATTAAATAATTGGGCCGCATTTTTTCTAAGNGGATCGAAGAATTGTACTTCTTCTTGATCAGACATCTTTATATTGCCAAATCTCGCAATTTCATTAAGAAANCCGTTCATTGCTTGAACAGCCGGTTCGCCGATCAAGCCAAGAGAGGCTTGATTGAGGTAATTGTAATCGCTCAGACAAGGATAAAATGTCCTATTTGATAGAGAATTCAACAAGCGTAATTGCTAACTAAGTTTTCAATATTAGTTTTTCCTCTTGATAGCAGTAATGAGTAACTGTTTGCATCAATATTTGCCCCACAAACTATCAAACCAACTCTTTTATTTTGAAGTTTAGATCGAAGAGGTCCAAGCATACCTGCCATCACAGCGCCTGCAGCAGGCTCAACTGCCAATTTTGCTTCTTCTTGAAATAAGGTCATTCCCGCGCAGATGAAATCATCATCAATGGTTACGATTTCATCGACATATTTTTGGCATAAGGCTAAACCAAAGGGTAGAGACATTGGTGGTGACAAGCTGTCAGCAATAGTATCAACTTTCTCAAGCGTTACAGGCTGTCCATTCATTATACTCTGTGACATAGAATTAGCTCCGATAGGCTCAACCCCATAAACTTTGCAATTTGGGTTTATCTCTTTTACCGCAGCGGCTACGCCACTAATCAGCCCTCCTCCCCCAACGGACACGATAACTGCATCTAAGTTTTCAATATCATCCATCAATTCTAATCCAACTCCTGAGGCACCAAGAGATGTATGAACTCCTTCAAAAGGATGAATAAACGTACGTTTTTCGTCTTTGACTAACCGTTCTGCCTCGGCAAATAATGGTGCTCCAGCTTCTTTTAAAGTAATTTTTGCTCCATGCGCTTCTGCCGCTTTTATTCGAAACGGATTCGCGCTTGATTGCATAACGACATGCGCCGACATCTCCAGTTTTCGAGCTGCCCATGCCGATGCTATTGCATGGTTGCCTGCACTAGCTGCTGTGACTCCAAATTTCTTTTGTTCTTTTGAAATTTCAGAAGCAACTGATATAGCTCCACGTGCTTTAAAAGTTCCAGTATGTTGCATACATTCAAGTTTTAGAAATATCTTACACCCACTCATAAGTTTTGAGATTACAGCAGAATGTAAACTGGTCGTAGGTGTGTGAATAATGTATTCTGATAATTTATTAGCTTTTGCCCTAATGGAGTTTATATTTATTTCATCAGTGTTCATTTGCGTCCTAGATATCTTTCAAATTGATTATTTAATTACTCTTAAGAAGCTGTAATCATTCTTTCGTTGAAATACAAATTTATCAGATAAATTATAAGCACAGCTTACTATAACGGGCTTGACGGTGGATTGCCCCCACAGATCAACACTGCAACCTTTTCGTTTTTTGCTGGTACATATGCACCAGATGTCAGCGCAGCAAGAGCTGTTGCTGCTGCGGGTTCTACAAATTGTCGTAATTTATTCCAAAGCAGAATCTGAGCAAAGGCAATATCTTCATCAGCAACCTTTAAGGCCAAAATCTTTTGTTCTTTAGCTAAGTCAAAGCAAATTTGCCCCGCTTTTTTAGCACCAAGAGCGTTGGATGCAATTCCTGCAACCTCTACATTTACCGGTTTATCTGCTTTTAAGGCGGACCAAAGTGCGCATGATTTAATTGGCTCAACTGCTACTACTTTTCGTTTTTTTTGTAACCAAGCCATTGCTCCTGCGATCAATCCTCCGCCACCTACAGCAATCAAAATTGTATCAGCGTTCAAACCTTGTTGCTCCCATTCGTGCATTAGAGTTCCTTGTCCACAGGTGGTATCGATAGAATCAAATGCATGTACTTGCATTGCTCCTGTTTTTAATTCAAAAGCTTCTGCTGCCTCTAGAGCGTTAGAATAAGCCCCTTCCACAATTGTTAATTCAGCACCAGTATCTTTGATTAGATCAATTTTTGTTGTCCCAGCAATTTTTGGTACAAAAATATGTGCTGGGTAGCCTAATTTTGTTGCNGCAAATGCAACNGCGGCTCCATGATTACCACCTGATGCAGCAACCACACCAGATTTNGGGACATTAGCTGATAATAAGGAATTAAATGCACCTCGTGGTTTAAAACTTCCAGTATGTTGAAGGTGTTCAAATTTTAACTCAATATTATATTCTGGAAAGATTGTGTTTGATGAAAAAGTAGGAGTTTTAACAATAAACGGCTTAATCCTTTTTGCTGCAGAAATTATCTGGTTTTGCCAATTCATGCTGTAAATCCTTCTTAAAGTCAGTCGCAAATATTAATAATGTAGGTCACTCAGAATCAAGAGCACTTTTTAGGTCAGTAAACCATTCTGTNTGATCATCATAGCAAATAAGACTTGTTTGAATCCCAGGTTTTTCCNTTGTACTNCCGTATGGAATTAAAACTTTATGATTNTTTCGCCCAAATATTTTTGGGACGCGAGATCCACACGTTTTACATGAGGCAGTTATAAAGTTGCTTGGTTTTGACATCTGAAATTCNAATCGATTAGTNTCACCTGAAANCCAGCGAAACTGNTCAATTTTTACAAACAAATTTGTNGCAAACGCGCTGCCTGTNAGTTTTCTGCATAGTGAACATTGACACATNGCAAAAAAGTCAAAAGGCCCGTGCATTTTCCAAGAAACCGTGCCGCANAGACACTCACCGATAAGTGTTTCAAATTTTTCCATTTATCTTTCCATTTTAAAAACATTTACGCATTAAACGGAGATTAAACATGTTTTTTATGAATTATCTATGAAGCTTCAGATTTTTTNAAGTATTCGTTNNGGNCTAAAACCAAAAAAATGTGAGTTTTATGCAACATTTCATAAAAATTTATATGAAAAACTGGTTTTNAAGAGTGGTGATTCGCTGGACATGAGTNTTTTTTGTGNTAANAGAGNTNTGTGAAGTACTCTTTCACCGAATTCTCCGACGCCTGATGTGGTTCGACGGTTTTTCAATTTAAGATCTCACTGCACCGAGTTACCGCATGTTGTGGGTAACACCAAATAGGAGAAAACAGATGGCTAATGGCACTGTAAAATGGTTCAACTCTGCAAAAGGCTACGGCTTTATAGCACCTGATGATGGCGGTAATGATGTGTTTGTTCATATCAGCGCTGTTGAAGCAGCTGGATTGCGCAGCTTGAACGATGACCAAAAAGTTTCTTATGAGCTTGAAGACGGTCGTGATGGTAAGAAGTCTGCTGGCAGTTTAGCACTTCTTTAAGTACTTACTTAGAGTATTTAATTGGCTCGGCTTTAGTCGAGCCTTTTTCTTTTTATGGTTCTGACTAATCGTTTTGTTTTAAAGAGTTTTATTGCCTTTCTGTATTGAATATTAATTAATACTATTGATTCAATCTTGGAGAGGCAAAGATATGGACATGAAGTTAAAACAGAACGATATTGCGTGGGTTAAGGTAATAGATCAAAAAAAGGCCACAGGCTCTTTGCGCAAAGCTTACGAGTCAGTCAAAGGCAGGGACGGTACTGTTGAGAACCTGTATTTAGCGATGTCACAAACACCTGAGGTTATAAAACCAGCAGACGATCATTACTTAGCTATTTTACATAATCCTAATTCACCGCTAGTACCTTGGTTTGCTGAATTAATATCCACCTATGTGGCCATTTTATGTGGTTCTAAATATGCTTTTTTAAATCATGGTGAGAATTTTGAATTTTATTATCAGAATAGAAAGCGATCTAAAGTCATACTGACTTCATTACATGAGGAGACTTGGTGTGAAACTTTACGGCCGGAGGGTGAACACATAGTAGAGGCGCTAAAATTCAGCCAAAAACTGACTTTAAATCCTGCCAAGATGCATAAAAAAGACATCGCAGACCTCAGAGATGTTGGATTTGATGATGAGGAAATCTCCTATATTGTTCAAATTGTTTCGTCATTCGCATATTGGTCGCGGATGATTAACGCTTTTGGAACTAAAATTGGTGAAAATATCGGGTTTTCCAATACCAAATAAAAATGAAAGCAATGTTATTCTCTTATTTTATGAGAATTTAAGATTTTTTGAACAGTTGATCGTTCTGTTATAACGCGCATATGCTTATATAGATTTCTATATTGTTTAATACCGTTTGGAAATATTTCTGGCCAAGTTGTTTGCATTGCTAGTAAAAAGTCTATGATTGTTAACTGCTGGCCAAAGAAAAAAGGTCCTTTTTGAAGTACGTGATCTAGAATCTCGAAAACCTTAGTTAATCGCGTTGAAGAAGCCTTTAGAAGTGAAGAGGGGTTACAATTTTTCTGAATATAAAATTCTGGGTGGAATTGAATCATGACATCTGGTTGTAAAGTTGTACCTAGATAATAAAACCATTGCAAAAATGCTCCACGTCGTGGGTCTTCTGGCTTTATGATTAGATCGAATTCAGGAAATTGTTCTCCTAGATACATGGCTATTGCACCAGTTTCAAAAATGCCTCCATTTGGTGTCATTAGTGCAGGTGATCTAACATGTGGGCTAATTGATTTAAAGTTTGGTTCTGGATGATCGGTAAATATTTCTACCCAGTGGACTTTATAATCTGCTTTTACTTCTTCGAGTATGGAATGAGATGATAATGCATAGGTATTAGGTGCGGCATAAAGAGTGTATTCACTCATTTTTAACTTTCCATTTATCGAAGAAGATTAAAAAGGCCAGGATTGAATCTGGCCTTTCTGAATTTTATTTATCTTGTGTTAACTATCAATCCAAGCTGTTCGTGGTCCTTGATAGAAGCCCAGTGGTCCAGAACCATGTGGTGCTATTCCTTGTACTTCGTTGCTTGCCGCATCTACGTAGTTTCGGAAGCCAAGAGTACCATGGCCGCCGTGATTATGAAGCATTTCTTGCATTTCAAAGTATTTGGCCTTCCGAGACTCAAAATCAGTATCTGATCTTGCAGATACCATAAGCTGATCGAACTTATCATTTTTATACATTGTCTCATTCCAACCACTCTCAGATGCAAAGGCGATGGCAAAAATNAAATCGGGCACTGGTCGAGCATCCCAGCCAGAAACAATCATTGGTTTTTGAATCCAAACTGCGGACCAGTAGCTGTCTGCTGGTGGATTGATAACATTCAGATTAATGTTTGCTTTCTTGGCGCTTTGTTGCAAATGTTGAGCACATGCAAGTCCACCAGAACCTGCAACGTCAGATCCATAGAAATCGATCTGAGTATTTTCCAAACCAGCTTTCTTAATATGGAAATTTGCCTTATCAGGATCATAAGTTCTTTGAGGAAGTTCGGTGTTATAAAATGGGGAATTAGGAGCTATTGGATGATCATTTCCAACTGAACCAAATCCTTTTAACACATTATCAACTAACCCTTCTCTATCCATTGCATGCTTGATTGCTAACCTGAAATCATTATTANTAGTAGGTTCTCTATCCACCATCATCGCAAGATTTAAGAAGGCTCCACTAGGCGCATCAATCACATAAGAGCTACCACTGTTATTAATTAAGCGCGCCGCTTTTTGGTCGAGTTGTAATATACAGTTTATATCACCAGCCAACAGAGCGTTGATTTTTGCAGTTGGATCTGGTATCCCAACGAATTCAACTTCGTCAACATATGGTCCATCGTTACCCCAGTAATTATCATTACGTTCGAAAACGTATCGACTTCCTGGTGAGAACTCTACCACTTTAAATGGACCAGTTCCTGCTGGTTTGGTAAAATCCTCTCGCCCATTTTGAGTAATTTGTACTCTGGTGTCACTCAAAACGATGGGGAAGTCCGCGTTAGGAGCGGAGAGGTTAAATCGAAGCTGGTGATCACTTAATTTATCCATACTAGCAATAGTGCTCATATAAGCCTTTGCTGGAGATTCCGTTCCTTCCCTAAAATGGCGAGTAACAGAATACATCACATCTTCAGCAGTGAACTTAGCACCATCATGCCACTCTACATCAGTCCGAAGATTGAAAACCCAAGATGAAGCATCGGCATTTGGTTCCCAAGACGTCGCTAGGAAGGGTGCTGCTTGTAAGTCTGGACCTCTATTAACAAGCCAGTCATGAACACAATTACCCATTAATATGTTACCCGTACCCCAATAATGTGTTGGATCTAAACTATCTTGAGCTGCAGCTTGTTCCATTCCAACAACTAGCCTTCCACCTTTTTTCGGTGTGGCGGCATAAGCTCTTTTGGTTAGCAAGCNATTTATTACGGTGCTTGATGCACCGGCTGCTGCAAGTGTTCCCATGAATTTACGTCTAGAAATATTATTTTTCAAAAACTGTTGAAAAAGGTAATCATTGAATTTTTTATNAGACATTCGAAACTCTCCCTNTTTGTTTATCGATCAATAGATTATTAATAGCAGATANTTTTATAATATTCGTATATTTTGATACTTAACTGTGATCACAGAAAATAATAAAAAGCAAGAAGGTAATCGAATTTTGCAAATTTATATTTTTGAATATTTAGCAAAATAGGTTATAGAGTATTATTAACTGCGAAAAACTTATAAAGAACAAANAAATGGCTTCAGAAAATACACAGTTTTTGTCCAGCAAGTTGAATTTAAGTGCTAATGTTTATGCAGATCTTAGACTGAAATTAATAGTGGGTGATTTGAAGCCTGGTGAAACTTTGTCGATACGTACTTTAGCAGATGAGTATGACCATAGTGCCATGCCAGTTCGTGAAGCTCTAAGACAATTATCTTCNGAAGGTGCATTAGTTGGTGAGGCTAAAAAAGCTTACCGCGTGCCTGACCTTTCTCCCAATGAGGCTGCAAAACTATTTTATGTCAGAGCAGCATTAGAGGGAGCAAGCGCAGAAATAGCTGCACAAACGGTTACCCAAAAAGATATCAAATATATGCGGACATTATCAAATAAGATGGATGAAGCTTGGGAAGTGAATGATGCTGGAATATTTCTAGAAAATAATTTTTTATTTCATTCTTATATTTATGCAATGGCAAGCAATACCGTCTTGGAACGAATGGCAGAAAATCTGTATATTCGAACTGGTCCATGGTTGGCTAAAGGAATTAAAAACCTCTCGGGCTCAAAAGCTTGGCAAAAGAGCCATGATGGAATTATTGATGCTCTTTCGTCGCGAGATTCGATTATGGCACGAAAATTAATNGAAGAAGATTCAGGCTGGGGAAAGCAACTGTACCANGAATGAAGATAACCATTAATTAAATTTGGTTTAGTTCTTATAAAGATTTTAAACTTGATTCATTTTACTCGCTGTGATCACAGTTAAACAAATATGATTATTTCTATATTAAGANTTAAGGGGAGCAATTAATGAGTGTTACGATAATGATTAGCAGGCGCCTGCTGATTGGTATTTTAACCCTATTGTTCGTATCTGTTTTAGTTTTCGTCGGCACAGAAATTTTACCTGGGGACGTCGCACATGCTGTTCTTGGTCAGGCTGCAACGCCTGAATCTCTGGCTCTGGTAAGAGAGCGATTAGGTTTGAACGAGCCTGTACATGTAAGATATATTGTATGGTTATTAAATTTTGTAAGAGGAGATTTTGGTGCTTCTTTAGCAACCTTTGGAGGATCACTTGCTGGTCAAGATATCGCTACAGAATTATTAAATCGTGGGTGGAATACAATGTTGCTTGCTGGCTCTACGGCTTTAATAGCGGTGCCATTATCAATTTTTCTTGGCTTAACTGCGGCGATCAAACCTGGTGGATTAGTAGATAGAGTTTTGACCTCGATCTCTCTAGCATTAATATCTTTTCCTGATTTTTTGGTTGCTGTCTTACTTGTAACAATATTTGCTATAAAATTAAGATGGTTGCCTGCAATAGCATCGATAAGACCGTCTTATGATTTTTTTGATTGGGTACGAATTTTAATTCTGCCTGTGGCTGGCTTAACTTTTACAATTCTAGCACACATGTTGAGAATGACCCGCTCTGCAGTTATTGACGTNTTGTCTAGTCCTGCAATTGAAATGGCCATATTAAAAGGTGTTCCTAGAAGAAGACTATTAATAAAACATGCTCTACCAAATGCGATTGGTCCAATNGTGAACGTAATTGCTCTAAACTTAGCTTATTTAATTAGCGGTGTCGTGGTGATTGAAACAATGTTCAATTATAATGGGCTAGGAAGATATATGGTAGAAGCTGTCACTAATAGAGATATTCCTGTAGTACAAGCATGTGCAATGATATTTTGTTCTGTCTATGTCATCGTTAATTTGATATCCGATGTGATTGCAATTTTATCCAATCCAAGAGTGAGGTATCCTAAATGAATTCAGAAAANCATGATTGGAAATCTTTCTTGTTGGATTTAGTTTCCGACCTTACTCCTGGGGCTTTCGTAAGTATNTTATTTCTAATTNTTGTAATACTGATAGGTTTATTTGCTCCTTGGCTAGCACCATTTGATCAAGGTGAGATTCTCACAAATGAGAGCTTTGAACCACCATCTTCAACGTTGTGGTTGGGTAGTGACTTTTTGGGTCGAGATTTATTATCTCGCTTAATAAGTGGTGTGCGAGTAACGTTATTTTTGGCATTGATGATTACGTTCCTTTCGTTTTTTCTGGGTGTTGGACTTGGATTTTTAGCCGCCGCTTTTGGCGGCAAGGTGGATGCCACGATTAGTCGGATTAATGATGCATTACTATCTTTTCCATCATTAATGTTAGCTCTAATTGTTATAAACTCTCTGGGTAGTTCATTCGNGGTTTTGGTAATTACAATCGCATTCATTGATATGACAAGAGTTTTTAGGGTTGCTAGGGCTTTAGCTGTAAACATCATGGTTATGGATTATGTTGAAGCAGCCATTGTACGAGGTGAAGGAAAAGTTTGGATAATTCTTCATGAAGTTTTGCCCAATTCTTTAACTCCCCTCGCAGCAGAGTTTGGAATAAGATTCACCTATGCAATTTTATTTATATCGGCTTTGTCCTTTTTAGGACTTGGTGTTCAGCCGCCGCAATCAGATTTAGGAGTATTGGTCAAAGAGAATATGCAAGCGCTTTTATATGGAGAATATACCAATATTTATCCAGCGGTTACTATCGCGGCAATAGCCATTTCGATGAATGTTTTTGTTGACTGGCTCTTAAAAAAGTCCAGTGCTAAACTATCTGAAGAGATTTGATTATGAAGAAGCCCTTGCTAAGAGTTCAGAACTTAAGTGTCTGTGTTAAAGATAAAAAAGACAACGATCATAAAATTGTTGATAACATTACATTTGATATTAATCCTGGACAAGTTATTGCCTTGATTGGAGAGTCTGGTTCCGGTAAAACTACAATCTCTTTATCCTGCATGGGGTATGCTNGACCAGGATGTTTCATAANAGANGGTCTGGTTGAGCTTGGGGATGAGAATGTTCTCAACAAAAGTTTAAAGGAACTACAAACCCTTCGAGGAAAAGAAATTACCTATGTTGCCCAAAGTGCTGCGGCATCATTTAATGGTGCTATGACTATCAATTCTCAAGTTACTGAAATACCTATAATCACAAAAAGTATGTCAAGAGACGAGGCTTTAAAGAAAGCTGAGAAACTGTACAAGGCATTGGAATTGCCAAATCCAAGTTCAATCGGATCTCGCTACCCTCATCAGGTCTCAGGTGGCCAACTGCAGAGATTAATGGCAGCTATGGCCATGATTAGTGATCCAAAACTTTTAATATTGGACGAGCCAACGACAGCATTAGATGTGACCACTCAAATCGAAGTTTTACACTCGTTCAAGAAATTAATTAAANAGAATAACACAGCTGCAATTTATGTTACCCATGATTTGTCCCTTGTTGCTCAAATTGCAGACCACATCTTGGTTTTAAAAGATGGAAAACAAATCGAGTATGGAACAACTGATCAAATAATAAACAATCCAAAAGAGGATTATACCAAAGCTTTAATTGATGCGGCTCATGTGATGCCTGATGAGATAAATTCGCCGTTANTAAACGTTNTAAAAGCTCCACCTTTGCTTGAAGTTAAAGATGTAACCGCAGGGTACGGAAAAAATCAGGAAATTATAGCAGTTGAGGATATAAATTTGGTTATTGAGCCTGGAGAAACCGTTGGGGTTATCGGCGAGTCTGGCTCAGGAAAAACNACCTTAGGCCGTTTAATTTCTGGATTAATGGCACCAACAACTGGTGAAATATTTTTAAGTGGTCAGTTGCTAAAAAATAGTGTGTCTCGTAGATCACGTCATGAATTGCGCGATATTCAGTTTGCATTCCAAATGGCAGACGTCGCTTTAAATCCTCGACAAAAAATAGGTAAAATACTTGGTCGACCAATGCAATTTTATAGNAATATTTCTAACAAAGAAATGNAGTATGANGTTGAAAAACTNTTANCGCGTGTTGAGNTGCCAATTGAATTTTTCAGANGATTTCCAACNGAATTATCAGGCGGACAAAGGCAAAGAATAAATCTAGCAAGAGCNTTAGCAGCTAAACCAAAGCTCATCATTTGTGATGAAATTACGTCTGCATTGGATACNATAGTCGCTCAACAGATCTTGGACTTATTGGGCTCTTTACAAGATGAACTTGGATTAAGTTATTTGTTTATCACCCACAATATTGCAACTGTAGCTCAAATATCAAAAAAGATTGCCGTGATGCGAAGTGGACAGATAATACAGCAAGGTTATGTTGAGGAGGTTTTAACGCCCCCCTGTCATGAGTATACACAACTTCTATTAAACTCTGTGCCTGANATGCGAACAGATTGGTTGGATACTGCTGTAATCGAGCGTCGTGATTTATTAAAAAAATTAAACTTAAAATAGAATTATAATCTCACGATCTATTTATATCGTTATTAACGTAGGGTCTTTAATAAATTCGCTTTACATGCTGGTATCTAGATATTACTTNTATCAATAACTGTGATCACAGATGGATAGGTATTTTAATTTGACAATAAANAGGTACGATAATGTAGAGGCGTTGAGAGAAGAATTGACAATGATAAAATCACTGGATTCTTCCGATGCGCGCACAATGCCATCTGCATTTTATACTTTGCCTAGTTTTCATGAGCTGGAAAAGGATGAAATTTTCCGAAAGGAATGGGTTTGCTTGGGCCACGTTGGTGAAATCCCTAACGCATGTGATTATTTCACAACTGAATTAATTGGAGAGCAATTAATTGTTTCGCGTGANAAGGGAGGTGAGGTCCATGTCTTGTCTAATGTATGCCGTCATCGGGGGAATTTAGTAGCCCAAGGCCGAGGTAATAGGCGTAGCTTTGTGTGTGAATACCACGCCTGGACTTACGATATTGATGGGTCGTTGAAAACTGCTCCATTAATGAAAAAAGTCAAAAATTTTGATCATAAAAATTGTGGATTACCNAAGTTAAATTCTGAAATTTGGAATAATTTTATTTTTGTTAATCTGGAAGGTAACGCTTCACCTCTAGCGCCAAGAATGATTAAACTTGATAAAATTCTTCACAATTATCACCATGAGCTACGTAACTTATTGTTCAACGAAGAGACAGTTTGGAATACAAATTGGAAAAATTTGAATGAAAATTTTATGGAAGGGTATCATTTATTTGCTACTCATCCAAAAACCTTACAGCCGATGACACCAACTCAACTTTGTAAAAAAGTGCCTGGAGAAGAGGCTTGGACAGCTTTCAGATCATATTATGATCCTAATTATCCGCCTCGAGGCCCTTTTCATGAAGATATGACATTGGATGAGCAAAAAAANTCAGTCTTGTTTAATGTTTTTCCAAGCTTTGTCATCGCAGTAGCAGCTAATTATACATTATATCTATGCTTGCGGCCGGCCGGAGTAGATAAAGTGGCAATACGGTGGGGCGTTGCTGGATTGAAAGAAAATCCAGAAGATCCGGAAGTAATAGCTTACGTGGATCTTTGTAAAGCTTTTAACTTGGAAGATAGAGAAAAACTGGAAACATTACAAATTGCTCAAAACACCAGATATTACCAATCTGGNCCCCTAGCACCTGATGATTTAGAAGGAACCATTTGGGATTTCCTAAATTATATGGCCAGNAAATTGGGTGGTGACATTAAACTTAACATTTAAACTAAACGCCCTATATCAAAACACATGACATCAGATAACTAATTTGTGACTTCTTGGTGAGGATNTCGGCACAACTATTANATCTTTTTAANAAAAANTATTTAAATGACAAAAACAATGGACAATAAGATTATGACAGTANCCNCTAATATAGATNAGAATTTAATTTCAAGTGAAGCAACAAGNCGGGAAAGANTNATTTGTGACTTTCTTAGAGCGGCNGCGCACGAAGGCAGNTTAAGTATCTTAAACTGTCTAGCAGAGGGTGAAAAGTCAGTTCTAGATTTAGAAAATATTTTAAATTATCGTCAGGCAGCCATTAGTCAGCAATTAGCGCGATTGAGGCTCGAAGGGNTTGTAGATTTTAAACGTGATGGAAAAACACGATTTTATTATGTTAAAAGTGTCAAAATAATAAAGTTCCTTGATTTTTTAAATAAGGNATTTTCAGATGTTTAATAAAAATAATAATTGTAAGAGTAATTTTAAATTGGGTAGGCAAATAAAAGGCGAACTGTTTAATACTTAATAGTTAAGAATTGCCAAGAAAATTACAGATAGAATCAAGAGAGCCATAATAATATTTATATAATTCATTGTAGCTTTAGAAAATTTAAATGTTTTTACAGATGCTCCTAAAGCTAGCCATGCTAGATGCCCAGGTATCCATATGAGATTAGCAATTAAAATTTTATATATTACTTCCAAAATAAAGTCGCTGGGCCAGATTAAGAACCCAGAAAATAAAGCTATTTGTACCAAATAATTTTTTGGGTTTAAAAGTTGAATTATGATCCCATTGCTAAAATTTAATTTCTTGTTTGGAAAGTTTGCCGAGTTAATGAAACTTTGTCTTAAGATCTTTAGTGCCAAATAAATTAGATAAGCTGATGAGAAAATTAAAAGTATCAGTCGTAAGATTGGATAATTAAGAATTAGTGAGGCTAAACCAAGAATGACAGAAAGGGCCACTATGTTGGCTCCGAAAATTATGCCAATAACAAATTGAATGCTTCTTCTAAAACCGTTGTTGATTCCAGTATTTATAATCATAAGAATAGCAGGCCCTGGAGTAAGCATTAATAAAAAAACAGCCATTCCAAAAGCTAACATTTCATACTTTCTTTGGATTCATTGTGTTTATTTTTTTGTTCGAACAAATTCTCTCCAAGCAATAACTAGACAACTGCTGATTACAATTAATGCTCCTACAATTTGATTAAGGCTCATGTTTTCTGAAAAGAGTAGGTACCCGGCAATAGCTGCTAATGGTATTTGGATATATCTTAATGATGAAACCACCACTGCATCAAGATATTTGTAGGCGGTGGTAAAAAAAATTTGCAAAACTGACGCTACTATGCCGAGCAAGATCAGATCAAGCAGTATCTGACCGCTAATACGTGATAACTGATGAGGAATAATTAAGATTACAGCAGCCATGATCACAGCTCCCGAAAAATTATACCATAGGGCTATGCTAGAGGGACTATCACTTCTTCCTAAATGTCGTAAGGTTATAGCTAAGATTGCTCCTGAAAAAGCTGCTAAAATTCCGTAAATAACAGAAAATGAAATATTTGCCGAGAAAGGATTAGTGACGATAATTATTCCTATTAATCCAGTAATCACAGCTGTCCATCTAAACCGTCCCACCGTCTCGTTTAATAAAATGGGCGATAATAAAGTTACAAAAATTACAGAGCTTTGAAATAATGTGGTGGCTTGACCTAAAGGCATTGCACGAACTGCTAAAAACCAAAAAGTGATACCACTAAAGCCAAATAAAATACGAAGAAATAGTGTTCTTTTTTGATTGATTTGTAAAAATTTAGCTCTTCGGGCAATTATTGCAAATATTAATAATAAAGGTATCGAAAATAAAAATCGATAAAATAATGTCGTAATGACAGTTACGTCAGTTCCAACTTTTTTGACTAACATACCGGTTATAAGCCCAAAAACCACCGCCGTTAATGTACATATTATTCCAATTACTGTTTTGTAATTATCCATTTTAACTAAGCCTAATTCTTAGATCAAAACTATGTTTAGAAATCATAAAATAATTTCCAGAGATGATGATAGCTACCCCTATTATTTTTATAGGCGTCCAAGTGAAGTCTTCGAAAATCCAAGATAACATTAATGACCAAATTGGGAAAACAATCATTGCATATGCGGCTTTATCTGCTCCGACTCGTCCAAGTAAAGTTAAGTAACTCCAAAAGCCTACAATTGAACCAAAAATTGCAAGAAAAAACAGTCCAGATAAAAAAGAAATGGTAACGGGTATTTGAATATTTTGATCAAAAAACAAGGTGGTTATGAGTAAGCTTAGGGCACCATATGTCATGCCCCATTGATTAGCGCTAACAACAGTTACATTCTTGCGCTGTAATATTTTGGAAAACATATTACCTAATGACGCAAGATAGGTTGCAATTAAGCATAATACGATAGAGCTTAGTAAGTTAGTTTCTTTAAAATCAGAAAGATCTTCGTAAAAAACTAAGGTAATTCCAAATAATCCTATTACTGCGCCTATGACAGTTGTTAATTTTGGATATTCCTTAAAAATTAACGCATTATTTGCAATATTCATTGAAATTATTGTTGAAAAAATAAGAGCAATCAAGCCGGTTGTTAACCCAGTGCTGGCAGCGAAGTAAAATAACACATAATTCCAACAAAATAACGATGATCCCAGAAGAAAGAATAAAAGGTGTGTTTTAGGCGAGTATTGTGTTTTTGATCCAAAAATTTTTATTAAGCTTTGTAATAAGAGTGCTGCCAGTAAATATCGCAAAAAAACTGAGTGGAGAGGACTTAGTTCGCTCACTTGATGCTTTGTTATTATCCAGGTTGAACCCCAAATTACGATTGTAACAAGATACAAACCCAGATTAAACATTTAAAGATCTTTCAAGCCATATGCCATTTTATAATAAATTAGAATTAAGGTATAATGATAAGTTTAGTCTAACAACTCCAAAGTGAATTTAAGTAAAAATTGATATTCAAATAACTATTTTGATAACATAATCTTTAACCTTAAAACTTTTTTTATATTGAGTATGCTATTATTTGCAATCAAAAGAAATTAATGTGAACTTATGTCAAATTACTCAATCAATTTTAAAAAGAGAAGCTCATGAATATACAAGACATCACAACTCAGAAAAAACAAATGGAATCTGTACAAGAAAGAAGAGAAAATTTAGCAGCGCTTTATCGCTTATATTCAAAATTTGGTTGGACGGATTTAAATCAAACTCATGCTGCCGCAAGAGTTCCAGACAGCCCAAGTCATTTTTTTATTAAGCCAGATGAGCTTTTAATGGAAGAAGTAACTGCTTCTTCATTAGCTACAGTTGATCTTAATGGAGATCAGGTAAATGGTGATTTGCCTGTAAATCCCGCTGGTGCACTAATTCATGCAGCTATTTTGGGTGCGCGACCAGAGGTAAATTATTCTGCTCATACACATTCTAGAGCGGGAGCTGCGGTATCAAGTATGAGCTGTGGCTTATTGCCTTTATCACAGCATGCTGGTCTGATTTTACCCACTGTTTGTATTCATCCGTATCAAGACGTAACAACAGCGGCTGATGAATGTGAGGCCTTGGCTCGTGATATTGGAGAAAACTTTGCAATGATAATGGAAAATCATGGTTTATTAACTTGTGGTAGGTCCATTGGTGAGTGTTTTTATTACCTATATTACCTTGAAACTGCATGTAAAATTCAAGTAGATGTTTTGTCCTCAGGACAGAAGCCATTATTACTAAGTGATGAAATTGTGAAGGGTCTTTTTGCGGATGGTGGTGTTCCTAAAAATGAACCATCTGGAGCTCAAGATTGGTACCCACAATTGCGCTGGTTGGATAACAATTTACCAGGTTTCAGAGACTAAGTTTTTGCAAATTGGCAGATTAAGAAATGATTTATGACTTTGTGATTATTGGGGGAGGATCTGCGGGGTCCACTCTTGCTTCGAGATTGAGTGAAAATCCAAAAGTATCCGTTTGCTTAATCGAGGCTGGTGGTCGCGGTAAAAGTATTTTTATAAGAGCACCAATTGCGGGCGCTGCAATTCTGCCTGGTTATGGTAAAATATACAATTGGGCTTTTAAAACAATTAAACAAGAAAATTTGAATAATAGACTAGGTTATCAACCACGGGGCAAAGTATTAGGTGGATCAAGTTCTATAAATGCTATGCTATATATCCGTGGTCATAAATCAGACTACGACAACTGGGCTAAAAATGGTTGTGAAGGTTGGGATTGGGAAAAATGTTTGCCGTATTTTATAAAATCGGAAAATAATGAGATTTGGTCTAATAATTATCATGGTTCGGCTGGCCCATTGCATGTCTCAAATCAAAAAAGCCCTCGCCCAATTACCCATCGCTTTATCGAGGCAGCTCAAGAAATGCAGTACCGGTACACTGAAGATTTTAATACTGGTGACAATGAGGGTGCGGGTTTGTATCAAGTGACCCAGTTTCATAATATTACTAAAAATGGTGAGCGCTGTTCGGCGGCTGAAGCATTTTTATTTCCGGTAAAAGATCGCCCCAATTTATCAATCGTCACAAAAGCTCATGTTGATAAAATAGAGTTTGAAGGAAATAGCGCAAAAAGCGTCTTGGTTTGGATAAAAGGAAAGCGACAAGTTATATCTGCGTCTAAAGAAATAGTACTATCAGCGGGTTCATTAAGTAGCCCCCAAATTTTACAAAGATCAGGTATTGGTAGAAAGGAAGATATTGAGCCTCTTGGAATAGATATGATCCATGAGAGCCATGGTGTTGGACAAAATTTGCAAGACCATTTGGATTTTTCTCTAGCTTACAGGAGCAAGCAGAAAGATTTATTTGGGATTGGCCTGGTTGGCTTAACTGCACTTATTAAAAATATTTTTAGATGGAAGAGAGATGGCACTGGAATGGTATCATCTCCATTTGCTGAGGGTGCGGCATTTTTAAAAACAAAGCCAAGTATCGAAATTCCAGATATACAGTTGCATTTTGTTGCCGCAATTTTAGATGACCATGTTCGGAAACTCCACTTTGGTTATGGTTTTAGTTGCCATATTTGTGCCTTACGTCCTTACAGTAGAGGAAGTGTGCGATTGCGTGATAGTAATGCATTTTCAGATCCATTAATTGATCCTAATTATCTCTCAGATTCACGTGATTTGAAAACTCTGATAACTGGAGCTAAATTGACTAGAGAAATTTTACAAGCACCAGCTTTGTCTAAATATCGTTATAAAGAGTTATTTGGAATTAATGACAATATGACCGATAAAGATTGGGAAAAACATATTAAACAACGAGCAGATACTATATATCATCCTGTCGGGACTTGTAAAATGGGTGTAGATAATATGGCGGTGGTATCTCCAAAGTTAAAAGTTTACGGGGTTGAGGGTTTGAGAATAGTCGATGCTTCCATAATGCCAACTATCGTCTCAGGAAATACCAATGCTCCCACAATCATGATTGCTGAAAAAGCAGCTGATATAATTAAGAAAAAATATCAACTTGGGTAAATAGCCAATCAACCCGTTAAAGCGTGATTATCAGCTTCAATCGGCTCATAATATTCGGTAGTTTCGTGCTTCTCCAAGATATTAGTTTCTATAAATGGTGCTTTTGATCTACAAAAAACTTCAAAGCCCGCGTTGAACCAGAAAGTGGGTGGGTCAAATGTGCCTCCCGCTATTCCTAAAAGTCCTTTTCGAATTTCTACTTGCCACAAAACCGTGGTTCCACATGTTTTACAAAACTTATTTTTGAAATTGCGTCCAGAGGAGTTATTGAAATTATACTCTGTTAAATCTCCCTTTATGATGTTTACTTGGCTCTCTTCAAAGTAAACTGAGATTCCAAATGCTGAACCTGTTCGTGTTTGACAGTATCTGCAATGACAGATACCCGCTCTGACTGGATGACCCGTTGTTTCATATCTAACTTTGCCACAGCCACAACCTCCGTTGTGTTTTTCATTTTCCATTTTTTAGACCTTAGGTTATTTAAGTTTTAGTAGTGGTTCATAATTTTTATACTTTTTAGTACTCAGTGCATGAAAGCTATTGAAACTCAATAATTAATTGTTTCTAAGATTAAAGTAGAACTCAGATAGAAAAAAATGTTTTTAAATAAGAATACAGCACCACATATTTTTACTCTCATATTCATGTCTAGCATGTCTGTATTAAGCATGAGCGTGTTTCTACCTTCATTACCAAGTATGACAGAATTCTTTAAAACGGATTATTCTTTAGTGCAGTTATCTGTTTCATTATATCTAGCCTGCACTGCGGTCGTCCAGTTAATTGCGGGTCCTCTGTCAGATTATTTTGGACGTAGAAATATTGTTTTAGCTGCTCTGATCCTTCTAATACTTGCGACTATTGGTTGTTATTTTGCACAAACCATTGAAGCTTTTTTATTTTTTAGGGTATTGCAAGCATCCATTGCCACATTAATGGCCATATCAAGAGCCATTGTGAGAGACATGGCTACACCCGAAAAGGCTGCTTCAATGCTTGGTTATGTCACAATGGGAATGTCAGTAGCTCCTATGATTGCACCTTCCATTGGAGGGTTTTTTGAGACTTATTATAATTGGCAAGCAACATTTCTATTTGTCATAATTCTTAGCATTGGTTTGTTTTTGTTATGCTGGTTTGATCTTGGGGAAACTAATAAAGTTAAAAATAAGAGTCTGCGCGAACAGATAAAAGAATACCCAATATTATTCTCGTCGCGCCGTTTTTGGGGGTATGCTTTTGCTGCTGCATTTTCTACGGGCACATTTTTTGCTTTTTTGGGAGGCGCTCCGTTTGTAGGTTCAAAGGTTTTTAATTTAGCTCCTACAACAATGGGCTTCTTATTTGGCCTACCTGCTCTAGGTTTCTTTTTTGGAAATTTTGCGACTGCTCGTTTCTCTATGAGAGTTGGTATCGATAAAATGATTTTGTTGGGCACCTTATTCCAAATTTTTGGCATGGGGATGTCTCTGGTTATATCCTTACTTGGTTTTGGTACTGCTATAACTTTTTTCGGATTTTGTATTTTTATTGGTATTGGTAATGGACTAACATTAGCTAACTCGACTGCTGGAATGCTTTCCATTCGTCCTGCAGTGGCAGGTACTGCTAGTGGAATTGGCGGATCTATTCAAATTGGAGGAGGTGCCGCATTAGCAGCAATTGCTGGATTTTTATTAACCATAAGTGAGAGTGCTTATCCCCTGCAAATCATAATGTTTTTGAGTGCATTTATGGGCTTTGTATGTATTGTGTACGTTATTCGACGCGCACAAATTGTTGGTGATATTAGTATTTAATATGTTTCTTAACTTATGAGGAAAGTTGATGGAAAATAAACTTAATGAAACCATATCTATTTTAGAGAAACTGGTTAGTTTTCCAACGATTTCAGGCACATCAACTAGAGAAATTAATAAGTTTATTGAAGAATATTTGTCTCAACACGGTCTTGAACCTGTCTTAAGCTATGACGAAGATGGAGAGCGTTCTAATATTTTTGTTACAATTGGTCCAAAAATAGATGGTGGGGTGCTTTTCAATGGCCACACTGACGTTGTTCCCGTAGAAGGGCAAAAATGGTCAACTGATCCTTTTAATTTAACGCGAATTAATGATCGACTATACGGTCGAGGGGCAGTAGACATGAAAGGTTTTTTAGCGTGTGCGTTAGCTTCTTTACCAACTTTTTTAAGTGCTAATTTAAGAAGGCCAATCCATCTTGCATTTTCTTATGATGAAGAGACAGGAGGGTTTGGAATGCCAGTGCTATTAAACAGCATGGCTAATAATGAGTTTCAGCCAAATGTGGTTATTGTGGGTGAGCCTACAGAAATGAAGATAATAACTGGACATAAAGGCAGTTATGAAATGCGGACAGAAATTTCGGGTTATGAAGTGCATTCATCAAATCCACTTTTAGGCATTAACGCGATTTCAGTTGCGATGAAACTTATTTCAAAAATAGAAGAAATAGGTTTTAATAGAGCCTCAAATCCTATTTCAAACTCCCCCTATGAACCACCATTTGCTACTTTCAATGTTGGAATCATTGAAGGTGGAGTTGCTAGTAACGCGACAGCTGGATGGTGTAATTTTGATTGGGAATATCGCCCGATGCCTGATGAAGATGGCAGCAAAACTATAGATGAAATCAAAAAATTTGCTGAAAGTGAATTGTTACCAAAGATGAAAGAGATAAGTGAGGAAGCAAATATAAATATAATAACATTGGCACCGGTTGGTGGCCTAGACAACAAGAATGCTGCAGAAGCATCATCTTTTATTACACAGATTACTGGACTGAATAGCGAAGGAGTGGTTTCGTTTGGAACGGATGCNGGGTATTTTAGTGATAAGGGGTATTCAACCGTCGTCTTTGGTCCAGGTAGCATTAACAGAGCNCATAAACCTAATGAATATATAAAAGTAACCGAATTAAAACAGGGTTTAGATTTCTTTGAAAATGTTACNAAATACTTAAGCAATTAATACTTTGGAAAAATTATTAATCAAATGAGCTATGCAATGTTTAACTCAAGGATTTGACTGCATTGTCGACTCAATTTTANAAGCTGATTTCCCAAATTATTCCTTTTTTGAGCATCAAAGACATTCACNGGTCCAATTGTTCCGATGCTAAATAAGTTTTCAATTTTTTCAATTTTTATTGGCACGGCAACGCTTGCAATTCCGTTTTGTATTTCCTCAACGCACTCTGCATAACCTTTTTCTTTGATTTTTGTTAACTCGTGCTCTAGTTCANTCTTTGAAATTTTGGTATTCTTTGTATATTGTTTTTTTGGGCTCATTAAAATTTTACGCTTAAATGAATCCTCTGAGAAAGCTAGAATTGCTTTTGAACATGAACAGGCATGAAGTGGTCTAAAGCCAAGTCCTGGATGGACAAATGATGACGTAATATCCTTAGGAGTTTCCACATGAATGATTTCTACACCATTATTACGAAATCGAGACAAAAATACAGCCTCATCAAATTTTTTTGCGGTCTCTTGTAATAATGGACTTATTGCNAAGCAAATATCCTTGTCTGGTATACCTGCCATTGCTATTGTTCGTAATTTCTCTCCCACTAAGTATTTTCCGTTATCATTAGGATCGTCCAAAAGTCCATGAAATAGCAGCTGCTCAACGGCTCGATAACAAGTAGGTTTTGGAATATTTGTAATTTTGTGTATTTCTGTGGCAGAGATAGATCGTCCAGAATGAGATATCGTTTCTAAAATTGTAATTATTCTATCAAGATTCATAATTTTCTCATTTACTAAGAATTATTCTTATTATACGATAAAGTCTAAATCTGATGCAATATATATTTTTGGAGAAATTTTATGGATGGAATGACGTGTTGTGGACCTGGATATGCATCGCCAATGGAAGCAATGAAAGCCCCAAGAGAAGAATTACTTTATACAATAGCTATTTATGTTGGTACTGGCATTCAAGCTCCAGATTATCTTGCCACAATTGATGCAAATCCTTCAAGCCCAACTTATTCACAAGTGATCAGTCGTTGTGAGATGCCTGGTATTGGAGATGAATTGCATCACATGGGTTGGAATGCTTGTTCATCCTGCTTTGATGATGNGGAGATGGAAAGAAAATATTTGATTGTTCCTGGNGTTCGATCTTCAAACATTCATATTGTGGATTGTGGTTCAGATCCTAGGAATCCAAAGGTTNATAAAGTAATTGATGGNAATGAAATAAAGGAAAAAACAAATCTATCTGCTCCTCATACAGTTCACTGTCTTGGGTCAGAAATAATTATTTCTATGCTAGGCGATGCAAAAGGAAATGCTCCTGGTGGATTTTTACATTTAGANAAGAATTTTGAGATATTGGGGCGTTGGGAAAATGACCTAGGTGGAATGAAGTTCAATTATGATTTTTGGTATCAACCACGGCATAACGTAATGGTTTCAAGCGAGTGGGCGGCACCTAATACTTTTATGCCTGGATTTGATTTAGAAGAAGTCGGTCACTTAAAATATGGNCGCGAAATACATTTTTGGGACTTTGAAAAAAAGAAAGTTGTTGAGACCCATTATCTTGGAGAGGATGGCTTGGTACCTTTGGAGGTAAGATTTCATCATAATCCAGACTCAACGCATGGATTTGTAGGAGCTGCAATGTCATCTAATATCATTCACTGGTTTAAACAGGGAAATGATTGGATCGTAAAAAAGATAATTGATGTCGAAAATGAACAACATCCTGANTGGCCAATACCATTACCAGGGCTAATCACGGTTATTTTATTATCTATGGATGATAAATATTTGTACTTATCTAATTGGCTTCATGGAGATTTGAGGCAATATGATATTTCTGACCCTCACAACCCTGTACTTACAGGTCAAGTTTGGATGGGCGGGCTTTTGGGCAAGGCACCAAGTGTAAATGGCGTTGAAATCGCTGGTGGACCTCAAATGATTCAACTGTCTTTAGATGGTAAGAGACTATATGTAACTACCTCTTTATTTTCTACTTGGGATAATCANTTTTATCCAGATATTAGGCACAAAGGGGGAGTTATGCTGATGATTGATTGTGATGTGGATAAAGGTGGGATGAAAATAAACCCAGATTTTATTGTNGATTTTGGAAAAGAACCAAATGGACCNTCTCGATGTCATGAAACACGATACCCAGGTGGCGATTGCACCTCTGATATTTGGCTTTAGGAGATTAATATGGATCATAACAAAGAATATTCTGCCAAATATCTGGCAGATGTTTTAGCGTCAGTAAAAACAATTGCTATGGTTGGGGCTAGCCCTGATCCAACCAAGTTTAGCTATGGAGTGCTCCGAGTTTTACATGAACAAGGGTTCGAGATGTTTCCAATAAATAATAAGCCCGAAATTAAAGAAATAAGAGGAATTAAAGTATTTCCAACTTTAGACGCTGTTGATCAACCAGTTGATATGGTTCAGGTGTTTAGAAAATCTGAAGCTTTATATGGTGTGGCTGAGGAGGCTATTAACATNGGTGCAAAAGTTCTTTGGGGGCAAATAGGGGTTTNTAATGAAGACGCAGCTANTCTTGCTGAGAGCGCTGGTATGCAAGTGGTTATGAATAGGTGTCCTAAAATAGAATTGTTTCGACCATTTTGGAAACCAAAGCTTGGATTAGGTATATAAGTGGATAATTTGTTATCTTATCAGGTCACCCTGAAAAANCGAAATATCAGCTTAAAAGTAAATTCANACCAAACGATTTATGAAGCAGCTNTGAAAGCAGGGGTTCAATTACCAATTGGTTGTAATTATGGGGGATGTATTACTTGTGCGGCCAAGCTGGTCGCTGGAAAAGTCCGACAACCAGGTGCTTCTGCATTGAATCGTCGTCAATCAAAAGCTGGTTTTATCTTATTGTGCGTTGCAAAACCAAAAACAGACTGCATCGTCGAAGAAGGTGTAGAATCTCATGAGGGTTTATTTCAAAATCCTTTTACTAGTACCGGTTTTACAAGGTAATAGTATAAACCATCATTATAAGAAGCATGTGATCGACTAGAACATTTTAGATTTATTGGTTAATCAGAATATGCATTTAATGATCTGTTTAATTATCCTAAATCTCCANATATTNGACTTTATTGGATNTGCAGCTTNATTTTTTTAGTCANTAATAGNTGTGTCGCGATAATTATNATCGCAAGCAGNATTGCAGGTCCATAAATAAAGATTGATCCAGATAAAATAAGCAGGGCTAATATGAGCCTAACTATTACTTCCCAAACATGTAAANCACGATGATCGAAACGACAAAGTGAACTAGCAACCAGATAAAGAGATAAAGTAAGCCGAACTAATAACCATACTAAATTTATGATATTAATATTACCATCATAGCCAGTTAAGTATTTTCCTTTACTATCGTCAGGGCTTAATACAGCCGCGTCGATTAAAAGTAACTCTGGGTGAAAAGCAAATACAAACGGAATAACAAATATAACAATTCCAGAACGAACCGCTGAAAATCCTGTGGTCATTGGCTCTTCTTTAGTTATTGATGCTGCAGCAAAAGCTGCAATTGCCACTGGAGGTGTGATTGCTGAAGCGACTGCGAAATAAAAGATAAACATATGAGCAGTAAATGTTGCTATACCTAAGCCCGCTAACATTGGACCCATCAGGAGAGCAACATTGATGTACGCTGGGACAGATGGCATGCCCATGCCTAGCAAGACGGCCATCAGCATTGTAAGTAAAAGTGCAATAAAGAGTAAGAATGGTGACCCTGTAACACTTAGGTCCATGGATGTGAGTACTGCCAAGATATCTCTTGCGATGTATGTGGAAAATCCTGTCAAATTAAGGCAAAAGTCAATTACAGAAACACTCAAGAACATTAAATATAATGTTGAAATCATCACGCCAGCATTTGCTAGTGCATGCAGTATTTTGGACGGTTGTGATCTAATTTTTGGATCTAAGAATAATAGTAAAAGTAACAAGATACATGCCCACCAACCTGAGGATCCAGCGTCTCCAGCAGAATTTTGAATTACTTTGAAAAACCAAGGAAGCTGATCAGCAGTGCAACTAGTAGCACCTGGTAATTTCTCTACACCAAATAATGACCCAATAAATCCGCATCCAACTTGTTCTTTTGGGGTCAGAAGAAGTCCTAATATTAATAATAGAGGTGCAACTATCATTATTAGATTAAATTTATCTTGCCTATCAAGCTCCATGTCTTCAGTGATTTTTCCGATAGCTTTTATATTTTGTTTACGTGCTTGAAAAACGGCAGATAGAAACAAGCATCCAAAATAAGCAACTGCTGGAATTATTGCCGCTATTATTACTTCTCGGTAAGGTACTTGCGTTAAAGCTGCTAGAATGAATGCGGCAACTCCCATAATGGGTGGCATAATTTGCCCCCCACTAGAAGCTGCTGCCTCAACGCCACCAGCGAATATTTTTGAGAAGCCTCTTTTAACCATCATTGGAATAGTTAAAACCCCAGTTGCAAGGACATTAACTACCGGTCCACCAGAGATTGTTCCAAATAGTGCGGAACTTACTATTGCTGCGTGAGCAGGACCACCATTTAGTTTGCGCGTCCATCTAAAAGCTAATTTAATCAACGATTTTCCACCGGCTGAAGCTCCAAATAGACTGCCTAATATTATAAAAGGGAAAACAGTGTTTAGTAATATGTCCATAAATCTACCAAGCAAACCACTACTATTGTTTACTATAATATCATGTACTTTGGGCCTGCCGTCGATAAGCTGTCGTGGGTCGCTTCCTAATTTGGTTACAAGATATTTATTTATATCTTCTGCTCCATAAAAATACCAAACAGCGATTGTAAAAAAAGAGTAAGTCACAACAATAATTGTCACCATAACAAGAGGAAAACCCCAAACTTTTATATTGTAAATGAGAAATATAGCTATAGTTGCAGCCATTATCGCGAATAGCCAAACACCTGTTGTTGCCATACACTGTGGATCATCAACGCCACTTGGTGCAGGTAAGCCGTACAATTCTGCAAATGCAATTTCTTCTTTTAAACTTTCTGCAATTAGCTTTGCTCTTTCACCTGTAATTTGGTCAATAAGACAGACACTATCGATTTCTATTAAATAGGTAATTGCCATCAGGCTCGTTACGAATAGCATTGTTATGTCAAATAGAATTCCTACTCGTTTTCCAGTAACGCTCTGTGCATCTCGAAAAAATGAGTGTTTTAGGACTGTAACCAACATCATCATAACAAATGCTATTGGGTGAAGCCATTCATACGGAAATTTTCTAATTAAAACAGCTTCCAAATTGAAAATACTAGCGATTGTATGTTCTAATCCTGGAATTGATGGGATATTATTGATCATACCTAAGAAAACTAACAATAGCCCAATGACGCTGGCAATTTTTATTCCAATATCAGTATTATCCGGCGAATGCATATTTTTGGTACTGCTTTTATTTATTTAAATATAAGAGATTCCCAGCTGATTTATTATCAGCTGGGAATTTTAGTTTAAGGTTTGGCACAGTCAGGAATTGAAACTCCTGCCTCTTCCCAGGCCGCAACTGCTCCTGGATGATATTTCATTCCAACAGCCCCACAAAACCCTGAATCGCCAGCACTTCCGGCTGTATTCAGACCCAGATTTTTTGCATAAGATGTATTTGTGATTAAGCGATCGATATTCGCAATATGAGTTGCAGTCATTGCTTTTGCTAGATCAAATGACATGTCTTTATTAACAACTTGTGCTCCAGTCGTAACCATTCCTCTCCAGTAACCATCTTCGGAAATGATATTAACTCCGCCACTATAACCCATTTCGTCTATTTTCACCACGATCGGGGCACTACCTGGACCTTTGGTTAATTTTTGAAATGCTTCACCTTCATAAATATCTTTAGGTACAGAGATTAGATTTATGTTACCTGCGGAAAGTGCACCTATCATAATATCTGAAGGTATCGTAAATGGTAGCACATTTGCTTCGGCACTATTATCAGTGATTGTTTTTGACATTTGTCCCCAGTTAACCTGCAAGCCAGTGTATCCTTCACCGTCTTTTAAGCCTGTCACTACACTGATAACTTGCCTTGCATTTGTTAAAGCTCCACCACGAGGAGGTCCGTTATAAACAACTTTTCCGGCCAAGTCCCAACTTTTTAATCCAGTGCTTTCATAGGCAAATAGGTGGAAAGCTCCCAGATTATATGGAAATAACGCTCTTATATTATCCATTTGCTTTGAGCCTTCTTCTTTTCCAGTTTTAGCGTAAGGCCCACGTCCATTTTTCAATAGAAAGGGTAGGATTAAAGGAGTAATCCCTACATCAGTTGTGCCGTTCGCAACATTCTGAAGAGTATTAGTAAGAGTGGCTCCAGATTGTACTTGAAGTTCTGCCACACCAGCTTCAGATAATATTTGTGCGAAGTGACTAGTCACCGTGTGCGTTACGCCTCCAGCACCAGCTGATTCTGCTGATAGATTTTCTGCTGCGTTACTTGATGATGCAAACAAAAACGGCAATGCCATAAGACCCATTATTTTTGATTTAAACACATTCATTCCTTTCAAATTTAGTTCCTAATTAAATACAAATTAAGAAGTCCCCCATTAGTTTATTTAGTTTACTGAAATTACTAAATAAAGATTTTTAACATATGCGAAGCAGACTTTTTTTTGCACGGCATATATAAATTTATTTAACATGTTAATGAGTAAAATGTTACAAGCAATTACTTGTTTTTGTAAAGTAAAACTTAAAAAGCCAAGAGTATTACAATACATTATTTAACTTATTAAATGATTTAATTTGAAAACTAGGAATTTTTTTGGTTTATTAAAAATAACTTTTGATACTTTTGCCACTAATATAAAAATATAATGGATGAGATGATGCGAACAGGATTTTTTTATGATGAACAATGTTTTTGGCATACAGGGTCTGGGTATGCTTTTGCCATTCCAGTTGGGGATTTAGTTCAACCTCTTGCATCTGGTGGTTTACCTGAGGATCCGGAGACCAAGCGAAGGATAAAAAATCTTTTAAATGTTACTTGCCTAGGCGAAGAACTTAACATGCGATCTGCAGCTCCAGCAACAAGAGAAGATCTCGAAAGAGTACACACGTCAAAATACCTAAATGATTTCAAATCAATATCAGATATAGATGGTGGTGAGGTTATACCATTTTCAACCACACCCTTCACCAAAGGTGGTTATGAATTAGCATCTTTGTCTTCTGGATTGGTAATGGGGGCCTTAAGAAGTGTTCTTTTAGGTGAGCAAAAAAACGCGTATGCACTTGCCAGGCCACCAGGACATCATTGTTTACCAGACAAAGGTATGGGCTTCTGCTTGTTGGCAAACATTTCTATAGCAATTCAAAACGCTAGATCCAGTGGACTTGCAGAACGTTTTGCAGTGGTCGATTGGGATGTTCATCATGGAAATGGAACCGAGGCAATCTTCATAGAAGATCCAAACGTGTTAACCATTTCTCTTCATCAAGACAGGTGTTTTCCACCTGATACTGGGAACATTGAGGAACAGGGCACAGGTGCAGGACTTGGCAATAATATGAACATTCCATTACCTGCTGGATCAGGGCATTTAACTTACCTTGAAGCAATAGATAAGTTGGTTATTCCCAAACTAAAAAGGTTTAAGCCAGAGGTAATAATAGTCGCATGTGGATTTGATGCTTCTGGGGTCGATCCATTGAGTAGAATGATTTGTAGTGCCCAAACCTTTGCAGAAATGACAGAGAAATTAATGAAGATCGCGGAAGATATTTGTGACAGCAAATTAGTTTTTGCTCATGAAGGGGGCTACTCCGAAGTACATGTGCCATTTTGCGCGCATGCCGTTTTGCAAAAGTTATCGGGAAGTAAAATTGATGCGGGTGATCCACTTGCACCAATAATGGATTGTCAACAACCTAACTCAGAAATGCTAGGTGTTTATTCTGGAATAATAAAGCGATATCAAAGTTATTTTGGTTTGTAGGATGCTAAGATTGTTTGGTATTAATATAAATATTTTACCATCGTTTTCGACATATTGATTTAGTTCTAAGAATTATTGGATTTATAAATGTTAATAAATAATTATAAAAATGCTTTATTTTTGATAAACCCAGTTGCTGGAAAATTACCAATCAAAAAGAAAATAACTTTAATTAATAACGTAATAAAAAATTACAAATCTGAAATCTTGATTACGCGCTCACCTGAAGAGTCCGCTCAGAGGACAAAAGAAGCGATGTTAGATGATAGATTGGTAGTCGCTTGCGGAGGTGATGGTCTTCAAAATATAGTTGCAGAACAAGCTGTGAATACCGGTGGAACCATGGCTGTTTTCCCTATGGGTAGAGGGAATGATTTTGCAGCTTCTTTAAAAATACATAATTCCAAAGATTTGGAGACATCTTTGAGCTCAAATATTATTCATAAAGCTCGTTATTTAAATGTTGAATTTGAAGGATACAAAAAGATCTGTTTAACTTGTGCTGGGGTCGGTTTGCTTAGTGAGGCCGCATTTCGAGCATCTAGAATCCCAATTTTAAAAGGAAGCTTATTGTACGCGATAGCAACTCTAATAAGCTTTATAAATTTACATAACCATGGATATAAACTTTTAATGAATGGAGAAAGAAAAGATCAGTCGTTTCTAATAATTGCTGGTGCGGCATCACCTTACACTGGTGGAGGCATGTATATTGCTCCAGATGCTTTTAAAGAGGATACTAATGTTAATTTATTAAGCGCAAAAAAAGTTAGTCGGTTACAGGCTGTAAAATTACTTTCGCAAGTATTTTCAGGTACTCATATTTACAATAAAAATGTAATAAATTCGCATATTAATGAATTTGAAATACTCACAGAATCTAAAAACTCATGGGCAAAATTAGTTTACGGTGACGGAGAGTTTTTGGGTAATTTACCAGTAAAAATTAGTATTGGTCGTGATCCATTAAACGTCTTAGTACCATCTTTGAAGATTAAATAACTTGTTTTATTAAAATATCTTCAAGATGATAATGATTTGTGATTAGGTGATTTTAAAACTGGGATGTATTGAATGAATTATGCTGGATACAAATTAACAAACTTTAATGCGCGGGTGGATTTGCGCAGTGATACCGTGACACATCCATCAGACGGTATGAAAGATGCGATGATAAATGCGCCTTTAGGAGACGATGTTTATGGAGATGATCCATCAGTTAATTTTCTACAAGAAAAAGTTGCAAAACTCTTAGGCAAAGAAGCAGCTCTTTTAGTGTCAAGTGGAACCCAGTCAAATTTATGTGCTATGATGGCACACTGCCAACGTGGAGAAGAGATATTAACGGGCGATCATTACCATGTTTTTATGGATGAAGCAGGGGGCGCATCGGTACTGGGTGGTATAATGTTTGCACCACTACTCACTCAAGAAAATGGTGGTTTATCAATAAAAGAAATACAAGAAAAAATAAAACCTGATGATGAGCATTGTGCTATTTCAAAAATGCTGTCGTTAGAAAATACACATCAAGGTAGAGTTTTAGACGTCGATGAAGTATCAACTTTAGCAAGTTGTGGTCATAAGAATGGCTTAAGTGTGCATTTAGATGGTGCAAGGTTGATGAACGCAATTGTGAAACTCAATGTTGATCCAAAAGCAATCGTAGCAAATGTGGACTCAGTCTCTTTATGTTTATCGAAAGGTCTCGGTACACCAGCAGGATCGGTTCTATCAGGGTCTGCAGAGTTCATAAAAAAAGCAAAACGTATTCGTAAGTTGCTAGGTGGTGGATTAAGGCAAGCTGGCATACTAGCAGCTGCTGGCGTTTATGCATTAGACAATAATATAGATAGAATGGTTGTTGATCATGAAAATGCGATTAGATTGGCCGAGCAATTGAATAGTTTTCCACAAATTTGCGTGGATTTAGAAAATGTACAAACTAATATGGTATTTATTGAATTAAATGATGGTGTGGCACAGCATTTTAGACAACATTTGCTTAAAAAAGGTATGTTGATTGGTGCGGGTGACAAGGTTATTCGGTTAGTTACTCATTTAAATAGTAGTCAAAACGATATTGACTTATTTGTCAGTGAAGTAGACGCATTTTTTAATTAACCTGAGGCGTTATATGAAACAATTTTCATTACTAGATTTATCCCCAGTAGCTGATGGTTCTGAGGTGGCTGAAGCTTTAAATAATACAATAGATTTAGCAATTTGTGCTGAGAATAATGGGTATTATAGATTTTGGTTAGCCGAGCATCATAACATGCCTGGCATTGCCAGTGCCGCAACATCCGTAGTCATCAGTAGAGTGGCCGCTGAAACTAATTCAATTCGAGTAGGAGCCGGTGGTGTTATGCTACCAAACCATTCGCCTCTTGTTATTGCAGAGCAATTTGGAACACTGGCTTCATTCTTTCCAGGTCGAATTGATTTGGGATTAGGCCGAGCACCAGGAAGTGATCAGTTGACTGCTAGAGCATTAAGGCGAAAATTAGATAATAATGACAACTTTCCAACAGATGTAGTTGAATTGTTATCTTATTTTTCCAGTAATTTTAATACGGCTAGTGTTAACGCAATTCCAGGAGCTGGTACTAATGTGCCTATATGGATACTAGGTTCTAGCCTATTTGGTGCTGAGCTTGCTGCCCATTTAGGTTTGCCTTATGCTTTCGCTTCTCATTTTGCACCTGCGCTGTTAGAAAACGCACTTTTTGTTTATCGATCTAAATTTAAACCATCAAAGTGGTTGAGTGAGCCATATGTTATTATTTGTGTTGGGGTTTGCGTTGCAGAGACTGATGAAGAGGCTGTTTATCTGAAATCTTCTCAAATATTGTCTTTTTCTAGCCTGATAATGGGTAAGCCAATTAAATTACCAGCGCCAGTTGAAAATATTGGCGAACTAATTCCCAATCAAGTTTTGCAACAGGTTGAAAATACTTTTGCATGCTCTGCAACAGGTAGTATGAAAACCGTTGATGAAACCCTTTTAAATATTAAAACTCAATATCAACCTGACGAGTTGATGGTTACGGGTGCAATTTATGATCATGAGTTGCGAAAACGTTCATTTGAGATGACCAGTAAGATATTATCAAATTACACTAACTCTCAGTCTTGAAATAAAACACTAAGAAAATTCACTCTACTGATAGACATTTTTGAAAGAGAAGAATACCCATTCATTATGACTAAACCAATTAAAGTGATTTATCTTAATAGTTCTACTCCTCCGCATATTATAACTTTAGTTTCTCTTGCTGGCATGAGTGCTCTATCTATGAATATTTTTTTACCATCATTGCCCGGGATGACGGCTTATTTTGATACCAGCTATGCGATAATGAATCTGTCTATTTCAATGTATTTGGCAGTAACAGCTGTTTTGCAATTATTCATTGGCCCAATATCTGATAGAGTTGGACGACGCCCAGTCGTGTTAATCAGCTTCAGTATTTTCTTTATTGCTACAATTGGTTGTTTAGTTAGCACGAGTATTGAGATTTTTTTATTTTTTAGAATGCTTCAGGCATTTATTGTCACAGGCATGGTATTATCACGCGCAATTGTTCGAGATATAGTTGAAAATGAAAAAGCGGCTAGCATGATTGGCTACGTTACAATGGGAATGGCAATAGTACCCATGTTTGCCCCTGCAATTGGTGGCTTTCTTAACGATTTATTTGGGTGGAAAGCAAATTTTAGCATGCTTCTGATTATTGGAGTTGTGATTGCAATATTTGCATTTTTTGACTTGGGCGAAACCAACAAAAATATTGCACAGGGGTTTTCAAAACAATTTAAAGAATATCCAGAATTATTTAAATCAAAAAGATTTTGGGCCTATTGTTTCACAACTGTTTTTGCGAGTGGTTCATTTTTTGCATTTATTGGCGGAGCCCCTTTCGTCTCAACTAATTCTTTCGAACTTAGCTCAAGTACTTTTGGAATTTATTTTGGTGTTACGACCCTAGGATATGTTATGGGAAGCTTTATTTCAGGAAAGTTTTCTGAGAAATTTGGTATCCATTTCATGTTATTGCAAGGGTCTTGGATTACGTCTTTGGGACTTATTTTGTCATTAATTTTATTTTGGTTGGGCTTAGGGAGTGCAACAAGCTTTTTTGGTTGTATGATCTTAGCGGGAATTGGGAATGGAATGGTTTTACCAAATGCGAATGCTGGTTTGTTATCAGTCCGACCTAGTTTAGCTGGTAGCGCTTCAGGTATTGGTGGTGCAATTATGCTGGGTGGTGGAGCATTTTTTGCTTATTTAGCAGGATTGATTTCAACGCATGAGGCTGGACCATATCCTTTGATTTATCTGATGATTTTTACGGCAATATCAGCATTACTAATTGTAAAATACATTATTTTTTTAGAGCGCCGTATTGGGAATTGACGTTTTCAATAATAATAATTTAAGTTAATTTATGATTAGTGAAAAAAGATATTTTGTATCAGAGGAGATCCGCCCACTTTCGCAACGCTCAGATATTATGGGTTTTGTACTGGTTCTACATTGTTATAGTTTGATCACTATTCCTTTGGTGTTTTTCTCGCTATGGCCAAATTTTTTTACTTTTTTCTTAGCAATCATTGTCATTGGATCAAGGCAGTTGGGTCTTGCAATATTAATGCATGATGCAGCTCATCGTGCACTATTTGAGAAGAAATTTTTAAATGAAAAGATCGGATTTTGGTTATGTGGTAATCCCATTTTAGCTGATCTTTTTACCTATCGACATTATCACTTAATGCATCACAAACACACACAAACTGAAGATGATCCTGATCGAGTTTTGTCGCAGCCATTTCCAATTTCACGACGCAGTTTGTGGAGAAAGTTTTTAAGAGATTTCACTGGTCAAACTGGTGTAAAGAATATTTCTAAACAGGTTTTGAATTCATTTAAGTTAGCTTTTGATCAAGATGCGATAGATAACTCCGTTGAGCAGGCGCAGAGTTTTAAAGCAAAATCGCTATTTAAGCCCCTAATTTCCAATGTAATTATCTTTTTATTTATGTGGTGCTTTGGAGCTTGGTGGTGGTGGTTGGCATTTTGGTTATTACCTTTAATAACTTGGTTTCAGGTCGTTGTTCGGATTAGAAATATTGCAGAACATGCAGCGACAGAATTCACAACTGATGAACTCCAAAATGTCAGGACAACACATGCTAATCTTCTGATGCGAGTACTGGTTGCACCTTATTGGGTGAACTACCATTTAGAGCATCATCTAATAATGCACGTCCCTTGTTGGCGTTTACCACAGATTCATAAATTAATGGTCCAAAAGGGTTATCGTGAAAAAATGAAGTTGGCGCGGAATTATATTGAGGTCCTGAGAGAAATAACAAAAAAAGGTCACGTATCAAACCTAAACAAACTACACTGAGCTCAAGTATTAGGTTTCCCACTTCCACCAACGTTTAAATGGACTCCTCCATCAACCATTAAAGTAATTCCTGTTATAAATTTAGCTTCGTCACTGGCAAGAAATAATGCAGAGTTTGCAACGTCCCAAGCAGTTCCCATTTTTCCATTAAGAGGTACTTTTGCATCTCTTGCTTTTATAATTTCTTCTCTTGAATCATTCCATGCTTCTACTCTGGAATCTATGGCCATAGGCGTATTCATCAATCCAGGTTCAATGCAATTTGCCCTGATACCATATTTTGCATTTTGAATGGCGATTTGCTCAGTTAAAGCGTTAACACCTGCCTTACTTACTTTATAACTAACCCAAGGATAATCCTCATGAACAGCGGTAGAAGAAATATTGATAATATTTCCAAACTTTTGCTCTCTCATTATTGGTAGTACATATTTGCAAGCAAATATCATTGATTTTAAATTTAGAGCGATTATTTGATCAAAATTATGGCTCTTTATCTCAGTTATTTCCGCGTCACCGCCAGCAATAGAAATACCCACATTATTATGTAATATATCTATTTGGCCAAAATTTAATCTTACATAATTTATAAGTGCAGCAATTTCAGTTTCGACAACGACATCAGCTTGATAGGCAAAACCGATACCACCATTCTCTTTGATTTTGTGAACAGTTTCTTGTGCGGCATCTAAATTATTATCAACAACAACCACTTTTGCTCCCTGTTTAGCATATGTGATAGAAACTGCACGTCCATTTCCAATAGTTTCACCAATTCTTTGGCCACCTCCAACAACTATCGCTACTTTATTCTTCAATCTCAAATTTGTATTTTTTATCATGTGCTGAACCTAATTAAGTTTGAAAGTAACTGTATATAATTTAGAATAAAATGTACTATAAAGTTTACAAGATTTTGATATAGTTTGATAGGTTATTAATGCTTTGTGATTAATATTGCATATAAAAATTAAAATGAGGAACTGGTAATGATAGATGCTAATCTTAATGCTAGGATGAAAAAATGGCGTCAGGCTTTACATCGGATACCTGAGTTTGGTTTTGAGACATTTGATACCGCAGATTTTGTAGTAAAAAAGTTAAAAGATTTTGGAATCACGGATATTAACACAAAAATTGGTGTTACTGGCGTAGTTGCAACTATTAAATGTGGAGAATCTAACAAGGCCATAGCGTTAAGAGCCGATATGGACGCTTTGATGATTCAAGAACAAAATAATTTATCGTATAAATCATCAAGACCAGGTTTGATGCATGCTTGTGGTCATGATGGTCATACTTCAACATTACTCGGAGCCGCAGAAGTTTTGAAAAAGCGTGGTGGATTCAATGGGATTGTTCACCTTATTTTTCAACCTGCAGAAGAATGGGGAAAAGGTGCCCAAGCGATGTTGGGCGATAATCTGTTGAAGCGATTTCCTTTTGAGGAAATTTGGGGTTTTCACAATATGCCTGGTTTAGCCGCAGGATATTTTGAGACTCGACCCGGACCTATTATGTCAGCAGAGGATAATTTTGAAATTATTTTAAAGGGCGTTGGAGGTCATTCATCCCGTCCTCAACATGGTTCGGAAACATTGGTTCCCGCGTGCAGCTTAGTATCAGAATTACAAACGATTGTATCTCGAAAAATCAATCCAAATGATACAGCTGTTATTTCTATTACAGAATTAATATCTGATGGCACTCGTAATGCGCTTCCAGGAAAATCAATTATTTCTGGAGATGTGCGAACATTTAAGGAAGATGTGAGTAAAAAAATTCAGTACGAAATGGAGAAAATTGCAAATGCAATTGCAAAAGCGCATAATCTTAAAATCAAATTTAAGTATAGTAACGAATTTATCCCGCTCATCAATGATTTGAAGCTTTCTGAAAAATCATTGGAGATTGCGTCTGTTGTTTTTGGCCAAAACAAAACTATCAAAGCAAAAGAGCCAATGACAGGGTCTGAAGACTTTGCAAGATTTTTAAAATATGTACCTGGATCTTATGCCTTTATTGGTAATGGTTTTGAGTCAGCACCTCTGCATAATCCAAATTATGATTATAATGATGATATTTTAAAAGTTGGTGCAGAGTACTTGGTTGCTGTTGTAAGAGAACGATTATCATTTTGAACTGAAGTTTTTGCGTTAAATTTATTTAAAACTAAATTTGACAGTTTTAAAGATTAATGTGAACATTAAATACAAAAAAATTTTTCTAAATTAGGATAATATTTTAATGACGTTTACGGCCCATTTAGAGTATCTGTTCCACCTTACGTGCGAAGAATGTAAATTTTATTGGACTTATGCGTCTATGGAAAAATCATTTGATATCACAAAAAATCAATTCAATTGCCCTAATTGTGGTTGCAAAAGCAAAGTTGAACTACAAGCAGAGTTAGCAAATTAAATTGATTTTTTGTAATATAAATATTCTAAAGGCTACATTGTCTTAAGTAAAATAATTTTAAAAAAATTAATTTAAAATAAAAGGAATATAAATGGGCAAAACTGCCGCACAGACAGGTGCTTATCTTCACCATATTGCAATAGAAAGTGAAAATCCTGAAAACCTAGCTAAATTCTATTCTAGTGCAATGGATATGAAATCAACACAGCTATCTGATGGTTGTTGGACTTGTGTGGGCGCCCGCAGGAAACTTGTTATTTTTAATGGAAGCAATAATAAGCTGTCTTATGCGGCATTTGCTTGTCAAAATAAAGCAAGTATGGAAGCGCTTCGTTCTCGTGTGAAATTGCAGGGAATAAACATTCTTTCTTCACCAAGCCATTACTTTCATGATGATGCATTTGCTATTTCTGATCCAAATGGTAATTTGATATGTTTTGGAGTGGAGGAGGGTAGTGATGCGATAAATGCTAATCTTCATGCTCCCCTTCAACATTTAACTTTTGCATCTTTAGATGTTGAAATGATGGTTGATTTCTATGTCGAAAAATTAGGATTTTCATTGTCAGACAGGGTGCTCCATGAAAATGGTGATTTGGCTACCGCGTTTATGACATCTAATCATGAGCATCACACTATTGCATGCTTTAAAGCAGATTATAACGGTATTGATCATCATTCTTATGAGGCTGGTGATTGGATGTATATTAGAGATTGGTGTGATCATTTTGCTACTCAAGATATTCAACTGATTTGGGGTCCTGGGCGTCATGGGCCTGGTAATAATCTTTTTATATTTATTGAAGATTTAGATAGGAATTGGATAGAAATTTCAGCTGAATTAGAAGTGGTTGTAGATCGGCCAACTTTAGATTGGCCACAACATCCTAGGACTTTGAATAAATGGGGAAGAGCCATCATGAGATCTTAATTAAAGCATTTGATGGAAAAAGTTGCGTTACATAAAATGACCATAAATAGACAAAAAACAGATGTAATAATTATAGGGGCAGGCCCAACAGGATTGCTATTAGCAAATTTGTTGGGAAATATGAATGTTTCAGTCATTATAGTCGAAAAAAATAAAACAACTGTCAACGAACCACGTGCGGTCTCTATTGATGATGAGTCTATGCGTGCTCTGCAAGCAGCGAACCTAAGTAAAGAAATCGAAGGCATTCTGGTGCGAGGTTATGGTTCAATTTATAAAGGTCCGCGAGGAGATGTGTTTGCATCGGTAAAGCCTTTTGACAAGGAATATGGATTTGACAAGCGCAATGCATTTCAACAGCCTGAGCTAGAAGATATTTTAAATAAGTCATTAGCAAATTATAAAAATGTAAATGCGCTTTTTGGATTTCAAATGTATGAATTCACTCAAAGGAATGAGTTGGTATTTACGACATTAAAAAATACTGATGGCTTGGAAATATCAATAGAGTCTAAGTTTATGATAGGTTGTGATGGGGCTCATTCAAGTGTTCGTAAGTTACTAGATATTAATTTAAAGGGTGGTTCATTCGTAGAGCCTTGGTTGATTATTGACCTATGTAACACCAAAAATCGTTGCTCTCATACTGAGGTATTTTGCAATCCAAAACGATCCTGTATCACCTTGCCAGGTCCAAATGGGGTTCGGCGATATGAATTTAAATTAAATTCAGGCGAAGATCCCAAAAAAGTAATTGAGGAGCAGTTTGTTAGGGACTTACTCCAAAGTGTTGGCCCAGACAGGGACGAAAAAATAAGACGAGTTAAGGTTTATACCTTTCATGCACGAGTAGCTGAAAAATGGAGAGATAAATCTGTCTTTTTAGCGGGTGACGCCGCGCATTTAACGCCACCCTTCGCAGGCCAAGGGATGAATAGTGGTTTAAGAGATGCCCATAATTTGGCATGGAAATTAGATGAGGTTTTAAAAAATCGTTCTAAGCTAGGAATTTTGGACAGCTATGAGTCGGAAAGAACTCCTCATGCTTGGTCTATGATTGACCTAGCAATTAAAATGGGCAGAATAATGATGCCAAAATCTAGAATCCAAGGCTTTATTATCCGAAATGGATTTAAATTATTGGGATTATATGGACCAGCCAGAGATTATTTCTCTCAAATGAAATACAAACCAAAACCAAGGTTTTTGACTGGTTTAATTTGGCCTGATAATCGTTCAGGAAAAAACACATTAATTGGGCGAATGATTTTTCAAAATTTACTTGAAGATTTTGAAGGGAAATTAAATTTACTTGATGATATCTTGCCTGATAAACCNGCCTTGATTATTTTTTCAAGAAAGCCTGAGCGCGCCGTGTGTGAAAAACTTCTCTTTGATATNGGNAATGAGGGCGCGAGCATAATTGGGATCACTCCNGAAGATACAAAGGCAATTAAGACAATGCTTCCTATATTTCGAGACAAATCAAGACANTTTTCTCGCAAACCTTATCCANATTACCTAGATTACGTATTATTGTTGCGAAGAGATCGCTATATTGCAGCATCTTGTAAAATAGAAAATATTAATGACATGANGCCTAAAATTAAAACCCTTACTAGCGCAATTGAAAACCAAATTTTTTAATCTTTTATGTTTTCCAATTGGGATCAATTTTGTCTAACAACCTCCAAAATGCGGGCCATTCGGGATGTCGCACTATTGCCCCTCCTTGGGCACTACCCCCTTCAAACTGCTCTCTTGTATGTTTTAAAACATCAACTGGAATGTGACTAATTTCAGCTCCTGAAGCTAAAGCGCGTAACTGTATATCAGAATTGCGAATAAATATTTGATGTCTAACGAACGCCCAAATTGCATTAGGGCCAGCAGTTAGTAAGCCATGGTTCTTGAGTACAAGAGTATGGTTTGTTTTGCCTAATGCGTTTATAAGTCTTNCTTTTTCAGAGGAATCTAAAACAATGCCCTCAAAGTCATGGTAACCGACTCTTTCGTATAATTGACAAGCTTCTTGGACCATAGGTATAAATTTCTCGTTTATGCTACACATTGTTTGGCTGATGGGTTCATGCGTATGCATTACACAGTGTAGATCATTAGATCTTGCTTGATGAATGGCCGAATGTATATTGTAACCTGCTTTGTTAATTGGCATGTCTATGTCGTCCAATATGTTTCCATCTAAATCTAAACGAACAAGATTTGAGGCTCTTATTTCATCATATCGCAAACCAAATGGATTGATCAGAAACGTATCTGTACCAGGTATTCTTAAAGTTATGTGATTGTAAACTACGCTTGTCCATCCATAGTAATCTGTTAAACGGTAAACAGCAGCCAAATCAACTCTTGCTTTCCACTCCTCATCACTCATTCCTTTAGGAGCTTTTGGATAAGTTATAGTTAAGCTTGGATTTTCCATATAGTTTCCTTTCTGTATAACCTTAGTTTATTAAACATTTTTTTTAAAAGAAAAAGATAGTTTGTAATTTAATTTGATATTAATAAATTAGTGTGTTTTTATAATAATTTATTNATTTTAATTTACTCGTGTAGGAAGTTTGAGTTGTCACAGGCTTTAGATATTAAATCAATGAAATTATATCCTGAAGCAGGACGTATTTATCGAGATTTAGAAAATCTGGGTGTCCTTCAAAATGATAAAATAACCGTGGAGCTTTTATCCTCATTCGATCAACTTCATTATCATGGAGTTGAAGCAGTAAAAAAATGTATCGACGTATTAGGGATAAATGAACGCGATTATATTTTAGAAGTTGGTGCTGGCTGGGGTGGTCCTTCAAGATATATTGCAGATCGTACAAACTCGCAAATTGTAGCGCTTGAATTGCAAAGAGATTTTCACGAAGTTGGGCTAGANTTGACTAAAAGATGTGGACTGAGTGAAAAAGTTGAGCACATTTGCTTTGACTTCTTAAAATATGAACAAGAGAAAACTCGTTTTGATAAAATTGTCAGCTGGCTGGCACTTTACCATATACCTGATAGGAAAAATATCTGCAAAAAACTTTTTAAACTCTTAAAGCCAGGTGGTAAATTATTTATAGAAGATTTAGTGATGCTCGATAATACATCAAAAGTTGATTGGAATTCCTTGCAAAAGGATTTGTTTGCAAATTCCTTAATATTAACTTCTGAATACAGGCATCAACTTCAAGCAGTTGGATTCAATATCGAGTATTCTGAGGATATGACTTCTAAATGGGTGTCTTTTACTAATAATAGGTATCAAGACTTCTTAAAAGGAGAAANAAAGTTTATTAAATTACATGGCCAGCATTTATTTGATCAAATTAGCTATTTCTATAGAAAAATAGTTGAGTATTTTGATGCTAGGGCGATAGGTGGTTTGCAAGTTATTTGTTCAAAGCCTGAATAATTAACTAATTGGAGACATTTTTAGCTCAAATTAATAATGTAGGTTAAGTTAATCATAATTAATATCAAAGTNACTTGACATTCTAATAGATTTAAAGGGGTCATGTTATCGTAGGTCTCTGAAAGCAGAAATAAATGAGCTTTATTCAGAAGTTAAATGATAATCCTTTGAGTAATTATTTTTGGGACTTAGCCCCTCAAAAGAGAGCTTTAATTTTTATGTTTTTGGCCATGTTCTTTTTTACAGGAATGAGTGTATTCATTAGGAAATCATCTGAACAACTGCACATTATGGAAGTTATTTTTTTAAGAAACTTACTCGCATGCTTNCTAATTATTCCAATTATGATCCCATCAGGAATCCATACATTCAAAATGCATGAGCCAAAAATATTTGTCTTTAGGGCTATTGTGGGTAGTCTTGGTATGGTTGCTGGGTTTATTGCTTTTATTTTAATACCCTTAGCTCAAGCAATGGCAATTAGTTTTACCACACCAATTTTTGTAACAATTGGTGCAGCTTTANTGCTGGGTGAAATTATAAAGCTTAGAAGAATTATTGCTATATTTGTCGGATTTTTGGGNATGCTTGTTATTATTCAACCTGGAGCTGGTGTCGTATCCATTGGTGTTGCTCTAGCTTTTATTTCTGCGGGAGCCCACTCGGTGAATGCATTATTAGTAAAAAGAATGACTATTAAAGAGTCACCAAACGCCATTGTAGCTTGGATGGTTATCTTAATAGTTCCCATAACAATCGTTCCAGCACTTTTTGTTTGGCAATGGCCAAGCGGTTTAACTTGGATTTACCTTTGGTCTTTGGCTTTATTTGGAACATTAGCGCATATGTGTTTTACAAGAGCATTTGCTTCGGCTGAAGTCACTAGTNTACAACCACTTGAATTTATTAAATTACCAATGACAGCACTTATTGCATGGATGATCTTTGCAGAAGTTCCAGGAATCTGGACATGGGTTGGTGGGATTATAATTTTTGCATCAACTGCTTATATTACGCACCGCGAAGCTAAACTAAATAAATCTACTTTAGTTAACGCNAATTTGTTAGATCCTAAATGAAAAAAAATAAGGATTATAATTTTGAAATTAGATAATAAAATGNAACGTGCTAGAGATTTAGGACTACCTTTTCCAGGTAAAACTGGGCCAAATAATTCCATCACTGACGTGCCTGAATTAAAAGTTGGTTTTACTACGTTAACTAATCCTAAAAATAATATTCGTACTGGAGTTACCGCTGTGGTTCCACGTGATGATGAAAACAATCCAATGCCAGTTTTAGCCGGTCAATATTCTTTAAATGGGAATGGCGAAATGACTGGCACTCATTGGATTAATGATGCTGGTTATTTTCTTGGACCTGTTTGTATAACAAACACNCATTCTGTTGGGATGGTACACCACGGTGCAACAAAGTGGATGATAAATCGTTATAAGGATTATTTTACAAATGAGCATGCTTGGGCCATGCCAGTAGTTGCAGAGACTTATGATGGGGTGCTGAATGACATCAACGGACAACATGTTACGTCTGAAGACGCAATCAATGCACTTAATAATGCGGTTTCGGGCCAAATTGCAGAAGGGTCTGTTGGTGGGGGTAATGGGATGATATGTTATGAGTTCAAAGGAGGTACTGGAACTTCATCTCGACAATTATCTGTTGGTGGTAAAGTTTTTACTGTGGGCGCTTTAGTGCAGGCTAACCATGGTATCCGACCTTGGTTAAATATACTGGGTAAACCTGTGGGAAAGCGAATTAATGCCCATCGCCTATTAGATCAAGAAAATGGTTCAATTATCGCTATCATTGCAACAGATGCACCGTTATCTGCATTGTCATTGAGACAAANTGCAAAGAGGATCTCAATTGGTGTTGGAAGAGGTGGCTCACCTGGTGGAAATAATTCAGGTGATATCTTTCTTGCCATGTCAACTTATAAAGTTGATGAATTAACTAATAATACTCACGCTATAGTTGATAGAAAAGAATTAAATCCCAATTTTATTGATCCAATCTATTTGGCTGCTGTTGAAAGCGTTGAGGAAGCAGTCATTAATGCAATTGTTGCTGGTGAGGATGTACCTACATTTAAGCCACCAGGTATGGTCTGTAAAGCAATTGATTTGGGGGTATTAAAGTCAATGTTTAATTAGTATTAATTCACTACTTCTTTTTCCTAAGTCATTTGGGCCTGTCGCGCGCCCAAATGATGCCAGAAAATTAAGGCCCCAGCGAAAGCAACAGCGGTAAAGTGAACTAGTTCTGGTCGCATTAGTACGGCCACAGCAGTTGCTAGCCGGATTAAGATCCANATGTAAGAAAGTGGCTTCGCGTCATGTGCTGCGAGCGCACTTGCCACGAGGTACAGCGCTAAAACAAGACGGGCAAGAAGCCACATCAACGTACCGATCTNAACGCCGTTTTCATAACCAGGAAGNGGTGCCCCCGACGCGCTTGATGGNTCAATGAGAGCTTGATCAATCAGCAAAAGTTCTGGGTAAAACGCNAATACAAATGGGATCGAAAACATCACAATACCGGATCGTACCGCGCTGAATCCGGTCGCCATAGGTTCAGCTTTTGTGATAGTTGAAGCGGCAAAGGCGGCCAGAGCGACCGGCGGCGTAATGGCCGATGCAACCGCGAAATAAAAGATGAACATGTGCGCTGTGAAATTCGCAATACCAAGGCCGATCAGCAGGGGCCCCATAAGCAAAGCCACGTTGATATAGGCCGGAACCGCCGGCATTCCCATGCCCAAGAGTACAGCCAACAACATCGTAATCATCAATGCAATTAGTTGGAATATTGGTGAACCGCCGCCACCAATGTCAAGAGTCTGTAAAAATCGAAGTACATCGATTGCAACAAACTTTGAAACACCAGTGAAGTTTAAGCAAATGTCTATCACAGTTACAGCGAGCAACATCAGATACAGCGTTGATATCGTAATGCCTGCCTCGGCNAATGCGTCTACGAGTTTNCGGGGNTGTGCACGAAAATCCTTNTCNAAGAATAGCAGNNCCGTAACAAAGAGCGCGGCCCACCATCCGGTTGCTCCAGCATCTCCCGCCGTATTCTGAAATATNTGNAGTATCCATGGTAGCGAAATTACTTTGCAGCCGCTGTCTGTCGTCAGNACTTCCGCACCGAACACCCAGCCCAGTACGCCGCACCCTACNAAGTCTTTTGGCGTTAAAAGTAAAACCAAGATAAGCAGGATGGGTAGGACTATTTGGCAAAGATGNAGGATATCCTCACCCGTAATGCGCATGTCGTTGGTTAACTCACCAAAGGCTTCAATGCCTTGTTTACGTGATTGAAAACTCGCACTCAAGAACAGAGCCAAGAAGTAGGCGATCGCNGGAAGCGTGGCTGCGACAATGACATCGCGGTATGGCACGCCGGTCATTGCGGCNAGAACAAAGGCAGCAACACCCATAATTGGTGGCATAATCGAGCCACCNGAAGAGGCCGCAGCTTCCATCCCACCTGCGAAAACTTTTGAAAATCCACGTTTAACCATCATCGGGATCGTCAGAACACCAGTAGATAACACGTTCACAACTGGGCCACCNGAGATTGTACCGAACATTGCAGAGCTGACGATTGCCGCGTGTGCGGGGCCACCACGGAGATTGCGAGTCCAGCGGAAGGCCAGTTTAATAAGTGTTTTGCCGCCCGCAGATTTGCCAAAGAGCGCACCAAGGATGATATAGGGAAAGATCATATTCAAAATGACGTTCATGAAACGACCCAAAATTCCTGACGCTGTGTTAACCAGNGCATCATGTACGTTGGGTACGCCGTCGACAAAGTTTCGCGGCTCACCACCCAGCTTTGTCATNAGGTATTTATTAATGTCGTCAGGACCGTGGAAGTACCATACAAACACAGTAAAGATAGTNTANGCGGCTACNCCNATTGCGACCAAAACCAGCGGCAAGCCCCAGACTTTGATGTTGTANCCAAGGAAAACTACGATCGATAGTCCCATGATTAAGACCAGCCAAACGCCAGTTGTTGAGACACATTTTGGATCNTCTACTGTATCTGGAACAGGCAATCCCATTGTNTCGGCAAACGCTATTTCGGCTTNCAGAGTTTGCGCCATGATGCGCGCGCGCTCACCGTTTAAACTGTCAATCAGGCAAACGCTGTCNATCTCAATCAAATAGGTTAGAGAAATTGCGGCTGCGGCTAGAATTAAGGCNATATCCATAAAGGCGCCAAACCANGCGTAGGTGCGATCACGCCAAGCACGCCAAATTGAATGATTTAGCGCGACNAGCAGCATCATTATGAAAAAGATAAGCGGGTAGAACCATTCGGTCACAAAAGCTCGGGTTTTTAGTTTCTCGATCCCTGTAATGCCTCGCCACATGTCATCCCAGCCTGGAATAACTGGTGTGCTGTTGAGAATTCCCAAAGCCACAAAAACCAAAGCAAGAATGTAGACGCTCCGGTTTGGAAAAACGGAAACTTCCGTTTCTTGGTCTTCAGTTAGGGACATTGTTCACCTGCTGGGAAAAGGGACTGGGCGCCGNTGAANTATACGGCGCCCNGTTTGTTAGNAAAAATGCCTNAATCTAATCGGCGGCGACGGCGCAGTCTTCCAACTCAAATCCAGCATCACGCCATGCTCGAGCAGCAGCAGGGTGGTACTTTATTGGATTTGCACCACACATACCAAGCATCGGATTGTCAAAATTTACCGAGTTGCCATATGGTGCCTTGGCTTTCAGATCATCCAGTGTGGCAACATATGCAGATACAAGATCATATACCAAATCGCCATCCATATCTTTGTGAACCACATTGCCACCAATTGTAGCGAAGGCACGGAACATGTCGTCTTCAGACACAANNGTCCAATCATCACCAAGNGCGGCTTCAANGTCTGAGGCTTTCGCAATGAAAGGTGCGCTACCTGGNGCNACCATATACTTTTGCATTGCCTCGCTTTCGTAAGCTGCTTTTGGCATGGACCAGCCGGTCATTTTGCCAGCTGCTGTAACAGATGTTAAACGGCTGCCAGGGAAAAGCTCTGGAAGCACGATTGCGTCAGGCTCGCCGCTTGTAACAAGTGCTGCGCCCTGACCCCAGTTGGTCTGCATGCCTTCGTAATCTTCGCCATCTTTCAGACCAGCAACGATTTGGATCATGCTACGCGCATTTGTAAGCGCTCCCCCGCGTGGTGGACCATTATAGATCTTACGACCTTTTAGATCATCCCAGCCTCCGATGCCTTTTGCGTCATAGGCATAAAGGAGGAAGACACCCAGCGTAAAGGGGTTAATCGCCCGGAGATTACTTGCCAGTTCAGCACCTTTTTCCTTACCTAGTGATCCGTATGGGCCAACGCCTCGGCTCATAAGAAACGGCAAAATATGCGGTGTTCCAGCGATGTCAGTTTTGCCTTCGGCAACATTCTGGATTGAATTTGTCAACGTTTGGCCTTCAGAGAGCTGAATATTTGCGATACCCTGCGTGCCAGCTATTTCTGTCAAGTGGGCTGGCGATAAATGCGTCGCACCACCTGGGCTGGCTGTTTCAGCCGTTAGGTTTGTCTCTGCAAAGGCACTAACTCCAATGGTCATAGTTGCAACCGTCGCTACTATGAATTTTATAAATTTCATTTTATCCTCCCTAATTGTAAAACTATCTTTCAGCCCGGTTGCAATTTGAATTATGCTAAGCGCATTAAAAAGAGCAATTTTTCGGGTTAATTAAAAGCGTATATAGATAATTAAGTCTGTCAACATTTAATTGATGATTAACTAAGTGTTTGTTTGCTAATCAGTTAACAGTAATCGATGCATTGGTTGTGCGTAATGAAATGTCTATCCTAAACTGTAAGGTGTTATTGGGTTAAACATTTTTAAATCATTATTTAGTTAGCATATAATCATTTTATGAATGCTTGCATATGAAATGCAGATTGCTCGGGCAATCTGCCATAAGTCTTACTGATCGGACACGCACGTCTAGCCGCACAGCCGTTGGTGGTGCACTCTTTGCTATCGATACTCTTTATATGAGAAATGCAGGCAGATGAGTTGTATGGTTGATTTAAAAAAGCATCAACAGGGCATTCTGTCAAACATGGCGCCTGACAATTCAAGCATGGACTATTTTTAGTGTTTGGTAATTTTATTTGGGTCTCAAATGATAAAGCACCACGGTATGAAACAAACAGTCCTGCCGTATCATGTACCAGTAAATTAATAGGAGATTTGTAAGCCCTTTTTGTACGTAAAGCCCACTTATAAAATGGTTTATAAGGCGCAACTCCGAAAGGAAAAATTGGCTCTGCTTCAAGTTCTTTTGCAATGATACTAATCACTCTTTCTGACCAAGTATCTAAGGGATTTTTGATCTTGTTCTGATACTCCAAACTATTTTTAAATTCTGACCAGAATTTTGGTTCAAAAGGACCAAGTAAAATTAAAGTTCTACTATTAGGAGGAGCATCATCCCCAGGTTTTGGATGGAATCCTCCTAAAATACTCAAATTTTTTTGCTTTAAAAGGGCATCAATTTTTCTATAATTCATTTCGTTTAAACTCTTTAAGTCTCTGATTTTATTTATACATGTTTAACTGTATAGTGAACAAGAGTTACGATTGATTGTTTGCTTTTTGCTAGAATATTTTCAAATTTAATCATTGTTTGCAATTAATGTGTTATTTGTGAAATGGAATGAACAAATGAAATTTTTTGTTATTGCACAAATCTTATTGTTGGCATTTTTAATAGCTCCCGTAAACGCAGATGATATTAAGAATACGAAGAATAACTTTAATTTAGTTAATACAACGAAATTTTTACCACCGGTTGATAAACAAATGCACTTCATTGTGGGTGCTGGAATTTCTCGGTTAGTTTCAGTTTCTACTGGCTCACTATTAATCGGTTTTATTGTCTCAACAACAATAGGGGGTGCAAAAGAAGTAATTGATCAGAAAACTAGTGGCACCTCCGAATTTAACGATTTTCTCGCAACATCATTTGGAGCGCTATTTGTGATAGTATTCAACTAATATTCCAATTCCAAATTTCTTTTTAATTTGGTGAGGCTTTAATGGAGGTTACTGTTTATAGTAACCTCCATTAAATTATTTTAGTCTTCTTCAGGCAATATTTGGTTTAAAATAATTGCTATTAAAGCAGTTGGCAATAATCCAGAAACTGCCATTGTTTTTATGACACCTGGTAAATATTGCACAGCTGATTGCTCTAAATTTAAGCCTAAACCAACAGCGAGTGACACCGCAATAATCATCATATTTCTGCGATTCATTTTTACTTCGCTTAACATGTTCATCCCTGCTGCAACAACCATCCCAAACATCACAATAACTCCGCCACCTAAGACAGGCATTGGCATAGAAGCAATCAAAGC